>NZ_CP109073.1:2567500-2810000 GCF_035917415.1 Streptomyces sp. NBC_01803 | reverse complement strand
GCGGTGTGTTGCGAGGTTAACCTGTTGGTGGGTAGCCGTAGCGAAAGCGAGTCCGAAGAGGGCGGTTGAGTAGCATGCCCAAGACCCGAAGCGGAGTGATCTAGCCATGGGCAGGGTGAAGCGTGGGTAAGACCGCGTGGAGGCCCGAACCCACCAGAGTTGAAAATCTGGGGGATGACCTGTGGTTAGGGGTGAAAGGCCAATCAAACTCCGTGATAGCTGGTTCTCCCCGAAATGCATTTAGGTGCAGCGTCGTGTGTTTCTTGCCGGAGGTAGAGCACTGGGTAGGTGATGGGCCTTACCGGGTTACTGACCTTAGCCAAACTCCGAATGCCGGTAAGTGAGAGCGCGGCAGTGAGACTGTGGGGGATAAGCTCCATGGTCGAGAGGGAAACAGCCCAGAGCATCGACTAAGGCCCCTAAGCGTGTGCTAAGTGGGAAAGGATGTGGAGTCGCAGAGACAGCCAGGAGGTTGGCTTAGAAGCAGCCACCCTTGAAAGAGTGCGTAATAGCTCACTGGTCGAGTGATTCTGCGCCGATAATGTAGCGGGGCTCAAGTACACCGCCGAAGTCGTGTCACTGCACTATGTGTGGTGGGTAGGGGAGCGTCGTGTGCCGGGTGAAGCAGCCGTGGAAACGAGTTGTGGACGGTTCACGAGTGAGAATGCAGGCATGAGTAGCGATTCACACGTGGGAAACGTGTGCGCCGATTGACTAAGGGTTCCTGGGTCAAGCTGATCTGCCCAGGGTAAGTCGGGGCCTAAGGCGAGGCCGACAGGCGTAGTCGATGGATAACCGGTTGATATTCCGGTACCCGCCGTGAAGCGCCAGCGCTGAATCTCTTGATGCTAAGCCCGTGAAGCCGCCCTTTGATCCTTCGGGTGATGGGGGAGTGGTGGAGCCGGTGGCCCGATGGGGTAGTAGGTGAGTGATGGGGTGACGCAGGAAGGTAGTCCATCCCGGGCGGTGGTTGTCCCGGGGTAAGGGTGTGGCCCGTCGTGCAGGTAAATCCGTGCGATATGTGGGTGAGGCCTGATGCCGAGCCGATTGTGGTGAAGTGGATGATCCTATGCTGTCGAGAAAAGCCTCTAGCGATGTTTCATGGTGGCCCGTACCCTAAACCGACTCAGGTGGTCAGGTAGAGTATACCGAGGCGTTCGGGTGAACTATGGTTAAGGAACTCGGCAAATTGCCCCCGTAACTTCGGGAGAAGGGGGGCCGTTCCTGGTGAGGGTGTTTACCATCTGAGCTGGGGGTGGCCGCAGAGACCAGCGAGAAGCGACTGTTTACTAAAAACACAGGTCCGTGCGAAGCTGTAAGGCGATGTATACGGACTGACGCCTGCCCGGTGCTGGAACGTTAAGGGGACCGGTTAGCTCTTCGGGGCGAAGCTGGGAACTTAAGCGCCAGTAAACGGCGGTGGTAACTATAACCATCCTAAGGTAGCGAAATTCCTTGTCGGGTAAGTTCCGACCTGCACGAATGGCGTAACGACTTCTCGGCTGTCTCAACCATAGGCCCGGTGAAATTGCATTACGAGTAAAGATGCTCGTTTCGCGCAGCAGGACGGAAAGACCCCGGGACCTTTACTATAGCTTGATATTGGTGTTCGGTTCGGTTTGTGTAGGATAGGTGGGAGACTGTGAAGTGCCGGCGCCAGCCGGTGCGGAGTCATTGTTGAAATACCACTCTGATCGTGCTGGATGTCTAACCTGGGTCCGTGATCCGGATCGGGGACAGTGTCTGGTGGGTAGTTTAACTGGGGCGGTTGCCTCCTAAAGAGTAACGGAGGCGCCCAAAGGTTCCCTCAGCCTGGTTGGTTATCAGGTGGTGAGTGTAAGTGCACAAGGGAGCTTGACTGTGAGACTGGCGGGTCGAGCAGGTGCGAAAGCAGGGACTAGTGATCCGGCGGTGGCTTGTGGGAGCGCCGTCGCTCATCGGATAAAAGGTACCCCGGGGATAACAGGCTGATCTTCCCCAAGAGTCCGTATCGACGGGATGGTTTGGCACCTCGATGTCGGCTCGTCGCATCCTGGGGCTGGAGTTGGTCCCAAGGGTTGGGCTGTTCGCCCATTAAAGCGGTACGCGAGCTGGGTTTAGAACGTCGTGAGACAGTTCGGTCCCTATCCGCTGTGCGCGTTGGAGTCTTGAGAAGGGCTGTCCCTAGTACGAGAGGACCGGGACGGACGAACCTCTGGTGTGCCAGTTGTTCTGCCAAGGGCATGGCTGGTTGGCTACGTTCGGGAGGGATAACCGCTGAAAGCATCTAAGCGGGAAGCCTGCTTCGAGATGAGGACTCCCACCCACTTGATGGGGTAAGGCCCCCGTGAGACCAACGGGTTGATAGGCCGGAGATGGAAGCCCTGTGAGGGGTGGAGTTGACCGGTACTAATAGGCCGAGGGCTTGTCCGCAGATGCTCGCGTCCACTGTGAAATCTCGAAGCCAGAGAACCGTAGGGATACCCTCAGGGTGTTCCGGTGGTCATGGCGGAGGGGAAACGCCCGGTTACATTCCGAACCCGGAAGCTAAGCCCTCCAGCGCCGATGGTACTGCATGGGGGACCGTGTGGGAGAGTAGGACACCGCCGGACAATCTTTAGTAAGTCGAGTTCAAAGCAGTGGGCTCTGCCGGGAGTTATACCTCCTGGCGGGGCCCACTCGTGTTTCCGCTACCGTGTTCCGCATGAGCGTTGAAGCACGGCTGATGTGGGACGAGGGCGTCGCCCAGTACAACTTCGGTCCGACCCACCCCATGGATCCGATCCGGTTGACGCTGACCATGCGGCTCGTCGAGGCATTCGGGCTCGACAAGCACCTCGATGTCGTCGCCGCCCGACCGGCCGGGGAGTCGACGCTCGGGCTCGTGCACCACACCGACTACCTCGACGCCGTGCGGCACGCCTCCCGGAACCCCGCGGAGGCCGACGAGCGGCGCGGTATCGGGACCGAGGACACCCCGGCCTTCAAGGGGATGCACGAGGTGTCCGCGCTCATCGCCGGGCAGTCCGTCCGGGCGGCCGAGGACATCTGGCGCGGCGACACCCGGCACGCCGTGAACTTCGCCGGCGGCCTGCACCACGCCATGCCCGGCTCTGCCTCCGGCTTCTGCGTCTACAACGACGCCGCACTCGCCATCGCCCGCCTGCTCGAACTGGGCGTGGAGCGCGTCGCCTACGTCGACACCGATGTGCACCACGGCGATGGCGTGCAGACCGCCTTCTGGGACGACCCGCGCGTGCTGACCATCTCTCTGCACGAGCACCCCCGCATGCTCTTCCCCGGCACCGGCAGACCGGAGGAGACCGGCGGCCGGGCCGCGGAGGGCAGCGCTGTCAACGTCGCGCTGCCGGCCGGCACGTCCGACAACGCCTGGCTCCGCGCCCTGCACTCCGTCGTCCCCGAGCTCCTCGCCGCGTTCAGCCCCCAGGTGCTCGTGACACAGCACGGCGCGGACACCCACTTCGAGGACCCCCTCGCCCATCTCACGCTCAGTCTCGACGCCCAGCGCCTGGCGGCCGAGGCGTGTCACACCTGGGCCCACGACTACGCCGAGGGCCGCTGGCTCTCGCTCGGCGGCGGTGGGTACGCCGTCGTGGAGGTGGTGCCCCGCATCTGGACCCACCTCGTCGCCATCGCCGCGCACACGCCCATCGCGCCCGAGACCCCCGTCCCGGACGAGTGGCGCCGGACCGTCTACGCCCTGACCCGGCAACTGGCGCCCCAGCGGATGACGGACGGGCGCCGGCCGCGCTGGCGCGGCTGGCACGACGGCTACGACCCGTCCGACGCCGTCGATCAGGCCATCCTCGCCACCCGCCGCGCCGCCTTCCCCTCGCACGGCTTGCTGGCCTGACCCGGGACCGGTCCGCGAACCGGCCCCCCGTCACAGCCGCCGGAGGTGAGGCGCTATCGTCTCTTCCCCGCGGTCGGACGGTTCCCACGCGGCTCTTTCCGCCCCACGCCGGACGTCCTCCCCCCGGGGCCCGGCGTTCCCTACGCCACCTTCACCACCGCCCCGGCTACGTCGGCGTGCGTGCGCGTCGCATCAACGCGGGGCCGATCTGTCGACATAACGACCCGATTCCGTCTACGCCCGCGTCCACCCGGTGTCCCGTGCCGCCCCATGCCGTACTGCCGTGACGGCCCGTCATGCGTCACGAACGCGCCGGGGCTCACGTCCGTTCACCTCCACGCGCGCCGCCGACATCTGACGCGCCGCAGGGTGCGGGTGCGGCCGTGCACCGGCCCGTCCGACCGACCGGCGTCGGCTCTGCGGCGCAGGTCAACTGCCCAGCGACACAAGGGAGTCGGCGCGTCGGCCCGTCGCCCGGGTTCATCCGGCGGCGGCGGGGCAGGGGTAACAGGGGGGAGTTGCGAGGCCGGTTTCGCGCGGGAGCGCGCGCGGCCGAGCACCGGCGCGCTATGTGCTCAATCGGGCTTCTCTGTCACGGTAAAGACCTGCTCGTAGTAAAAGGCCGGTTGAAGCACCTCTTCCCCACTCGCATCACCCGCCCCTAATCTGGGGAGGAGCGCACGTGCGAGAGGGAGTCACCGGAGGGGAAGCCGGTGTCCGACATGTGCGGAAGGTCAGGTGTGACATGGCTGCTGGTGAAAGGCTTCTGAGCGAGGCCAAGTTCCTGACCGTGGCGGAAGTCGCCGCGGTGATGCGAGTGTCCAAGATGACTGTGTACCGCTTGGTGCACGCCGGTCATCTGCCCGCGATCCGGGTGGGAAGGTCCTTCCGGGTTCCCGAGCAGGCCGTCCACGAGTACCTCCGGGAGTCGTTCGTGGGTGTGGAAAGCGCGTAACGACCGGTCGGGCCCACTGACACCCCTCGATTAACCCGTATCACTCGGTGACCGGTAGGCTGACTCGCATGTAGGTCGTGTGGGCTCGGACGCCCCGCACCGAGTAAGCGAAGTGAGCGAGGGTAGTCGTGGGCTCTGTAATCAAGAAGCGGCGCAAGCGGATGGCGAAGAAGAAGCACCGCAAGTTGCTGAAGCGCACCCGCGTTCAGCGCCGCAACAAGAAGTGAGCGAGCGCCGCTGACCGGCCCTCCCGTCGACACGATGACGGGAGGGCCGACGCATAGGCAGGGGAGGGCCGTGAGCAAGACCGTCCTCGTGACCGGTGCCGCCCGGCAGCTCAGCGGGCGGTTCATCCGGCACATCCAGCGGGATTCCGACGTGGCCCGGGTGATCGGCGTGGACACGCGGTCGCCCGCGTATCCGCTGGGCGAGGCGACGTTCGTCCGGGCCGACATCCGGCAGCCGTCGATCGTCACGGTGCTCGCCGAGCACGGCGTCGACACCGTGGTCCACCTGGACGTGCACGGCACCCCGGCCACGGCGGGCGGCGGGCGTTCCTCGGTCAAGGAGATCAACGTCCTCGGCACGCTCCAGCTGCTCGGCGCCTGCCAGAAAGTGCCGGGCCTGCGCCGCGTCGTCGTCAAGTCCAGCACCCAGATCTACGGCACGGCCGCCCGCGAGCCGGCCGTCGCCGACGAGTCCGCGCCGCCCAAGGCACCGGCCGGCGGCGGCTTCGCGCAGGACGTCGCGGAGATCGAGGGCTACGCGCGCGGGTTCGCCCGCCGCTGCCCCGACGTGCGGGTGACCGTGCCGCGCTTCGCGCACGTGCTGGGCCCGGCGGCCGACTCAGGGCTCGCCGCCTATTTCAAGCTGCCCGTGCTGCCCACGGTCCTCGGCTTTGACCCGCGCCTTCAGTTCGTCCACGAGGACGATGTGCTGGACGTGCTGGCCCACGCGGTCCGCGACGGTCAAGGCTCGCTCGGCGCGGGCACGTTCAACGTGGCGGGCGAGGGTGTGCTGATGCTGTCCCAGGCGGCCCGGCGCATCGGGCGGCCGACCCTGCCCGTGATCCGGCCGCTGGCCTCCCCGCTCGGCTCGGCGCTGGGCACGCTGGGCCTGACCGGCGCGTCCGCGGAGCAGCTGCGCTCGCTCGTGCACGGCAGGGTGGTGCGCACGGAGCGGCTGCGGGAGGCCATGGGCGGCCCGCTGCGGTACACGACGCCGGAGACGTTCGCGGACTTCGCCGCCGTCCACGGCCCCGGGCTGTTGCCGCCGGAGGCCGTCACCCGTGCCGTCGACCGGATCGAGGAGGTGCTGCGCCGTGGCTGACGCCAAGGTCATTCCGTTCGGTGAGGGCGGACGTCGGGGACGGGCCGCGGCCTCGCCTCCGCTCGTCTCCGTCGAGGAGGAGGCGGAGAACGCGCGGGGCTCGCGCCCGGCGGCGGCCGGCGGCGGCCTCGACCAGGCGCTGGCGCGCGGGCTCGCGTTCGTCCGGCGCCGGCTCACCGGCGACTACGAGGTGGACGACTTCGGCTACGACGAACACCTCGCGGACGCGGTGCTGGGCACGGTGCTGCGCCCGCTGTTCGAGAAGTACTTCCGGGTCGAGGTGCGCGGCATGGAGAACGTGCCGGACACCGGCGGCGCGCTCGTCGTCTCCAACCACTCGGGCACGCTGCCCTGGGACGGCGTGATGCTCCAGGTCGCGGTGCGCGACCAGCACCCGGCCGACCGCAACTTGCGGCTGCTCGCGGCGGATCTCGTCTTCCAGCTTCCCGTGTTCAGCTGGCTGGCCCGCAAGGGCGGGCACACCCTCGCCTGTGTCGAGGACGCCGAGGAGCTGCTCGGGCGGGGCGAGCTGGTCGGGGTGATGCCGGAGGGATTCAAGGGGCTGGGCAAGCCGTTCGCCGAGCGGTACAAGCTCCAGCGCTTCGGCCGGGGCGGGTTCGTGGCGACGGCGCTGCGCACCGGGGTGCCGATCGTGCCGTGCTCGATCGTGGGCGCGGAGGAGATCTATCCGATGGTCGGGGACTCCCGGGTACTGGCGCGCGTGCTGGGCCTGCCGTACTTCCCGCTCACGCCCACGTTCCCCTGGCTGGGACCGCTGGGGACGATCCCGCTGCCGACGAAGTGGACCATCCAGTTCGGCGAGCCGATCGAGACGGCCGATCAGCCGCCGGAGGCGGCCGAGGACCCGATGCTCGTCTTCCAGCTCACCGATCAGGTGCGGGAGACGATCCAGCACACGCTGTACAAGCTGCTGATGGCACGGCGGTCGGTGTTCTTTTAGAGAACCCAGCCTTTGAGGGCACACAGCCTCTGAGGGCACACAGCCCTTCAAGGCACCCACCTTCCCCAAGCCGCGGCCTTCCCCCAGCCGCGGCCTTCCGGAGCGGCGGAAGACCACCGACCGCCATGTGGCCGACCGGGCGGCCGGTGCTACGCGCCGCCGCCGGTCACGTCCAGGCCGAGCTCCGGCAGCAGATCCTCCAGCAGCGGCGGAATGGTGATCTCCGCCTCGGGCAGCGCGTCCACGGCGCCTCCGGGCTCCGCCGGGCTCCCGCCCGTGGCGCCGTCCTCGCCGCCGACCGGGCCGAGCAGCCCTGTGCCGTCCAGGAGCCCCGCGCCCGGCTCGGAGTCACCCGGGCTCGCCGCGCTCCCGCCGGACTCGTCCGCGCCGCCTCCAGCGTCCGTGCCGGACCCCGGTGGGGCGGCGGACGTGGTCGGCTCGGCCTGGGCCGGCGTCTGGGCCGGGCGACCACCGAAGTCGTCGGCGGACGACAGGCTGCCCGGCTCGTGGGGAAACAGGGACTCGAACGGCGCGACATCTTCGTCTATGGCGTCGAAGACGTCCGTGACCTCGTCGCCCACGTCGCGCAGCGCGAAGGGCAGTTCGTACCGGAGCTGGGCCCACGCCTCGCGATGGCGTTCGGCGAAGGCGGACAGCGACTCGATCGGGTCGATGGAGCCGTCCGCCGCGTGCGCCTGGGAGAGCAGTCGGTGCCCCTCCGCCGCGTCGTCGCGCATGCTGGAGAGCGCCTTGCGGATGTCCTCCAGCTCCTCGGGGTCGAGCACGCCCGCCCTCGTGCGCTCCATCAGCCGCCGGGCCTCGTTCAGCCGGGTGGAGGCGTGGTCGAGATAGACCCGACCGCGGTCGACGTCGCCGCTGGTGAAGTCGAGCCGCAGGTCCTCCATGCCGCGCTTGAGGCCGTAGAGCGTGTCGCCGGGCAGCGCGTCGGTGCTGGCCGCGGCGACTCCGCCCAGGGCACCCGCCGCCACGCCCATCGTCAGACTCCCGGCCGCGAGCCCCTTCGTCAGCCGCGACCGGGGCCGAAGCCTGGCCAGCCCGCCGAGCGGGAGCGCGCGGTGGGTGCCCTGGCCGCCGCGGACGCCGCGCTGCTCGGGCACGCGGTCACCGCACGGGGGGGCCTCGGTCAGGCCGTCCGGTGCGGCAGCGGCGGCGGCCTCCATCGTGGCGATCAGCAGGGCGCGCTGCGACGCTCTCGTCTCGGCGCCGAGCTCGGGTCTCGGCAGGTCCGCGAGCCTTTCGACGACCGACAGCAACACTGCCTGCTCGGCACCGTCCGCCGGGGCTCGGGGCCCGGCCACGGGCGGGTCCGCCACCGCCGCCTCGTCGCCGGGTCGCGGCTCGCCGGGCCGCGACTCGGCGACGAGCTGGGCGAAGGCGTTGGCCCGACGATTCGCCGACACGGATCCGATCACGGGCGGCACCTCCTCTCGTCACACGAACGACTCCCTACGGTGGATGGAAGTTTCTCGCTCCACCCATACCGACACGGATGGGTGAATAGTGCCTGGATGGAGTCGAGTTGTAGAGAGCCTGCGAACCCGACAACGAGTGGACGGGCACTCGGGTTACGGCTTGCAGATTATGTGACTGATTCGCTGAGGTCGTTCACTCTCTGTCAATGTTCGATGGTCTTCGGAGAACATCGGACCTCAACGGGCGTCATCGGGCAGCAGGCGGGCGAGGGTGCGCACGGCCCGGTACTGCAACGTCTTGATCGCGCCCTCGTTCTTCCCCATCACCCGGGCCGTTTCGGCCACCGAAAGGCCCTGAAGGAACCGCAGGGTGACGCACTCCTGCTGCTGGGGGTTGAGCCGGCGGACGGCGTCGAGCAGCGCCGAGTTGGCCAGGGACTCCAGCACCGAGTCCTCCGGGCTGCGCTCGACCTCGTTGGCGTCGAGCATCTCGCCGGTGGTGACCTCCAGCCGGAAGCGGCTCGACTTGAAGTGGTCCGCCACCAGGTTGCGGGCGATGGTGACCAGCCATGCCCCGAAGTCGCGGCCCTGCCAGGTGAAGGTGCCGATGCGCCGCAGCGCGCGCAGGAACGTCTCGCTGGTGAGGTCCTCGGCGGTGGCCCGCCCGCCGACGCGGTAGTAGATGTAGCGGTAGACGGTGTCGGAATAGTGGTCGTAGAGGCGGCCGAAGGCTTCGGCCTCGCCGCTCTGGGCGCGTTCGACGAGGTCCATCATCCGGCGGCTGTCGCCGGTCGCCGCCGCGGTCGCCGACGGCGCGGGTGTGGACGCGGGCGTGGGCGTGGGCGGCTGCGGGGAGGAGGGGCGGGTGGCCGAGGCGCCGGCGGCGCCGGGGCGGGCTCGTCTCCCCAGGGGGGTGGCGTCGGTGGTGGCGGTGCCGTCCGCCAGGGTGCGGGCGGGGCCGGCGAGGACAGGTGCGGCGAGGGTGGGGACGGCGTACGCAGTGGGGACGAGGGCGCGCAGACGGTCGGCGACCGTCGTGCGCAGCGTAGCCAGGCCCGAGGCGTCAACCCCGACGTGTGGGTACACGGGACTCCCAGAGGCTTTAGCTTCCAACACGTGCAGTGTCGGATCCGTCACCCGACGCCTGCGTCTGAGGAGGATAACCCTTCGTGCAGACGACACTACGCCTAGTTGGGAAAATCGCCGATTGGGTTCGGGGGGTTACCGGTTGTGGCCGGTGCGCCACGCAAACGCCATGGCATAGCTGATCGCAAAGTGACTACTTCTGTCAAAGGCGTGACCGGCTTTGACCGAGGCGCGCCAGCCGGGGCCGCTACCTGCGGCGTCGCTGGATCGCCAGGGCCGCGGCGGCGCCGCCGGCCACCGCGCCCGCTCCGGCCGCCGCCGGAACGCCGATACGGGCCGCCTTCCGGCCGGTGCGGTAGTCCCGCAGCCGCCAGCCCATCTCCCGGGCGTGCGCGCGCAGCTTCCGGTCCGGGTTGATCGCGTACGGGTGGCCGACCAGCGAGAGCAGCGGGATGTCGTTGGCCGAGTCGCTGTAGGCGGCGCACCGCTCCAGGTCCAGGTCCTCCGCCTCGGCCAGGGTCCGCACCGCGACCGCCTTGGCCGGGCCGTGCAGCGGCTCGCCGACCAGCCGGCCCGTGTACACGCCGCCGACGGACTCCGCGACGGTGCCCAGGGCGCCGGTCAGGCCGAGCCGCCTGGCGATGATGGTGGCGGTCTCCACCGGTGCCGCCGTGACCAGCCACACCCGCTGACCCGCGTCGAGGTGGGCCTGGGCGAGTGCCCGGGTCCCCGGCCAGATCCGGCCCGCCATGTACTCGTCGTAGATTTCCTCGCCGATGGCCATGAGCTCCGAGACCCGGTGCCCGCGCACGATGGACAGCGCGCTGTCCCTGGCGTCCTGCATGTGCCCGGTGTGCTCGGCGCCCGCCATCCGGAAGTACGCCTGCTGCCAGGCGAACTTCGCCAGCTCCCGCTTCCGGAAGAACTTGCGCTTGTACAGGCCCCGGCCCAGGTGGAAGATCGCCGCGCCCTGCATCACGGTGTTGTCCAAGTCGAAGAACGCCGCCGCCTTCGGGTCCCCGGCGGACGGGAACTCCGGCTCGGCCGCGGCCCGGCGCGCGGCCTCCGCGGCGGCCTGGCCCGCCAGCTCGCTGCGTTCGGCCGCGGCTCGCCTGCGCGCGGCGAGCCACCCCCGGCGGGCAGCGGCCAGGGAGGGATCGTGTGTGGGGGAGTTGGGCCCGGCCATGCTTTGAGCATAGCCAGTCCACACACAAACCCCCGTAGCGCGGTAATGACGCGGGAGTGACCGGGCGGGGCACAATAAGCGCCATGACTCCGCTGCTCCGCCGGCGCCGTGACGGCCGTCCCGCGACCCCCTCCGACCCCGCCGGGCGTCTCGTGACGCTGATCGGCAGGCCCGGCTGCCACTTGTGCGACGACGCGCGGCAGGTCGTCAGCGAGGTCTGCGCCGAGGTGGGCGCGGCCTGGGAGGAGAAGGACATCACCCAGGACGCCGAGCTCCACCGGACGTACGGGGAGCAGATCCCGGTGGTGCTGGTGGACGGCGCCCAGCACGACTTCTGGCGCGTTGACCGGGGGCGATTGCGGCGGGCCCTGGGCGCCTGAGCGCCGCCGGATGACGCATCGGGGCCGTTTTCTACCGTGTGGTGGCATAGGTGAGGAGTGTGGCCCGATGTCCCTGTGGGCTCCTGTGGCACCGGTCACTTTGACCGGACAAAACAGACAGCATCTTTGTGCACGCGTTCACAAGGACATAGCCTGGGCTCGACGGAGCGGTTTCGGCGCGTGCGCCGCCCGCGACCGCCCTCCGCTTGGCCCGACCGGCAGGAGCACCGTGGCAACTGGCCGAAATCACCGACCGGCGACCCGTAGCCGAGGAATCCCCGAGGCGACCGTCGCCCGGCTTCCGCTGTATCTGCGGGCGCTGACCGCGTTGTCGGAGCGCTCGGTGCCCACGGTCTCCTCCGAGGAGCTGGCGAGCGCCGCCGGGGTCAATTCCGCGAAGCTCCGCAAGGACTTCTCCTACCTTGGCAGCTACGGCACCCGGGGCGTCGGGTACGACGTGGAGTATCTCGTCTACCAGATCTCCCGCGAGCTGGGGCTGACCCAGGACTGGCCCGTGGTGATCGTCGGAATCGGTAACCTCGGAGCCGCCCTCGCCAACTACGGGGGCTTCGCCTCCCGAGGCTTCCGCGTCGCCGCGCTGATCGACGCGGACCCGTCGATGACCGACAAGCAGGTCGCGGGAATCTCCGTGCGGCACGTCGACGAGCTGGAGACGATCATTCACACGAACGGGGTCTCCATCGGCGTCATCACCACTCCGGGGGGTGCCGCTCAGCAGGTGTGCGACCGCCTCGTCGCGGCCGGCATCACCTCGATCCTGAACTTCGCGCCCACCGTGCTCCAGGTGCCCGAGGGCGTCGACGTGCGCAAGGTGGACCTCTCCATCGAGCTCCAGATCCTCGCGTTCCACGAGCAGCGGAAGGCCGCCGAGGACCTCTCCCGCGAGACCGCCGCCCCCAGAGAGCTGCGGGTCCCGGCGGAGCGGCGCGGCGAGCAGGGCCCGGACGGAGACGTTCCGGCGGTGATGCCGGCATGACGCTGGTCGTCATCGGGCTCAGCCACCGCAGCGCGCCCGTCAGCCTGCTGGAGCGCGCCGCGCTCGCCCCCGACACGCGCGGCACGCTGCTGCGCGACACCGTCGCCGCCAGCGGGACCGGCCCGGCCACGGGCGGTGCCGGCGGCGTCGTCGTCGAGGCCGCCGTGCTCTCCACGTGCAACCGGATCGAGCTCTACGCCGAGGTGGACGGCTTCCACGCCGGCGTGTCCGAGCTCTCCGCGCTGCTGGCCCGGCACAGCGGTGTCGCGTTGGCCGAGCTCCAGCCGTACTTGTACACGCACTACGAGGACCGGGCCGTGCGCCACCTGTTCACGGTGGCCTGCGGGCTGGACTCGATGGTGGTCGGCGAGGGCCAGATCCTCGGCCAGATCAAGGCCGCGCTCGCCCTCGCCCAGGACGAGCACACCGCCGGGCGGCTGCTGAACGAGCTGTTCCAGCAGGCCCTGCGGGTCGGGAAGCGGGCGCACAGCGAGACCGGTATCGACCGGGCCGGGCAGTCGCTCGTCACGTTCGGACTGGAGCAGCTCGCGGGCGGCCAGGACGTGCCCGGCTGGGTGCGGGGCAGACGGGCGCTGGTGATCGGCGCCGGCTCGATGTCCTCGCTCGCCGCCACCACCCTGGCCCGCACCGGTGTGGCCGAACTGGTGATCGCCAACCGGACCCTGGAGCGCGCCGAGCGGCTGACCACCGTGCTGCGGCAGGACGGCCCGAGAGCCCGCGCGGTGCCGATCAACGCCATCTCCATCGCCGCCGAGCTGGCGCTCGCCGACATCGTCGTCTCCTGTACCGGCGCCACGGGGCTGGTCCTGACGGCCGCCGCCGTGGCGAACGCCATCCGCGAGCGCGACACCGACCTCGCCATTCTTGACCTGGCCATGCCGCGCGACGTCGACGGGGCCGTGCACCGGCTGCCCGGCGTCCGGCTGGTGGACATCGAATCGCTCGCCTCGGTGTCGGCCGACGCGCCCATGGCCGCCGACGTGGACGCGGTGCACGGCATCGTCACCGAGGAGACCACCGCCCTCGGCGCCGCCCGCCGCGCCGCGCACATCACGCCGACCGTCGTCGCGCTGCGCGCCATGGCCTCCGACGTGGTCGCCGCCGAGCTGGCCAGGCTCCACGGCCGGCTGCCCGAGCTGAGCGAGAAGGAACGCGACGAGGTCGGCAGAACCGTCCGCCGCGTCGTCGACAAGCTGCTCCACGCGCCGACCGTGCGCGTCAAGGAGCTGGCCGGGGAGCCGGGCGGCGACCACTACGCGGCGGCCCTGCGGCAGCTCTTCGACCTCGGCCCGCTGTCGGCGCTCGCCGCCGGCGGCCCCGTCGAGCGGGAGCGGTCGTGACGGCCCCCCGCGCCCTGCGGCTGGGCACCCGGCGCAGCCCGCTCGCACTGGCCCAGTCCTCGGCCGTCGCGGAGCGGGTCCGCGAGCTGTCCGGACGGCCCGTCACGCTGGTGGAGATCACCACCTACGGCGACGTCTCCCGGCGCAGCCTGGCGCAGATCGGCGGCACCGGGGTCTTCGCCTCCGCGCTGCGCGACGCGCTGCTCGCCGGGGGGATCGACTTCGCCGTGCACTCCCTCAAGGACCTCCCGGCCGTCCAGCCGCCCGAGCTGGCCCTGGCCGCCGTGCCGACGCGCGCCGACGCCAGGGACGCGCTCGTCGCCCGCGACGGGCTGACGTTCGAACGGCTGGCCGTGCTGCCGGGCCGCGCCCGTGTGGGCACCGGCTCGCCGCGCCGGATGGCGCAGCTCAACGCCTGGGCACGGGCGCTGGGTTGCGAGATCGAAACGGTCGCGATCCGGGGGAATGTCGAGACCCGGATCGGGTACGTCCGCTCCGGCGAGCTCGACGCGGTCGTGCTCGCCGCCGCCGGACTGCACCGCGTCGGCCGGAGGGAGGAGATCACCGAGCTCATCTCCCCGGACATCGTTCTGCCCGCCCCCGGCCAGGGGGCACTGGCGGTCGAGTGCGCCGCGTCGAACGCGGACCTCGCCGC
Organism: Streptomyces sp. NBC_01803; assembly: GCF_035917415.1. Classification (NCBI taxonomy): domain Bacteria; kingdom Bacillati; phylum Actinomycetota; class Actinomycetes; order Kitasatosporales; family Streptomycetaceae; genus Streptomyces; species Streptomyces sp. NBC_01803. The sequence goes on along the minus strand of NZ_CP109073.1, from coordinate 2,795,804 downwards.
ACTGCTCGGCGGACTCGACGACCCGTCCACCCGGGTCGCCGTGACCGCCGAGCGCACTCTGCTCGCCGCCTTGGAGGCCGGCTGCAGCGCCCCTGTGGGCGCTTTCGCCGACCTGCTGGCCGACGGGCAGACCGTCACCGAAATGCGCCTGCGCGGCGTCGTCGGCACCCCCGACGGATCCGCGCAGGTGCAGCTGTCCACCACCGGTCCCGTACCGGCGTCCGACGAGGAGGCGGCGGCCATCGGCCGCCATCTCGCCGCCGAGATGCTCGCCAAGGGCGCGGCCGGTCTGATGGGGGAGCGAGCACATTGAGCCCCACCACGAGCCCCACCACCGCAGGCCCCATGGGCACCACCGGCGCCGCGAGCGCCACGAGCACTGGGGGCACCACGAGCACCGTGGCCGCTCCACAGGCCGCGCGCGCAGAGCCGTGCGGCACTCCTCTCGGACACGTCACCTTCCTCGGTGCCGGACCCGGTGATCCGGGTCTGCTGACGTTGCGCGCCGTCGACGTCCTGGCGCAGGCCGATGTGCTGATCGCCGATTCCGAGGCGTACGAGGTCGTGCACGCGCATGTCGCGCCGGGCACGGAAACCCCGTTGCAGGGCACCGGCGAGGACGGGTCCACCGTCACCACCGCGCGGGCCGGGGCCGACCACATCGCCGATCTTGTCATGCGTGCCGCGCGCGCCGGCAAGCGGGTGGTGCGTGCGGTCGCGGGCGACCCGGGCATGGACACCGACGCCACCGCCGACATGCTCGCGCTGGCCGCCGCGGAGATCACCTTCGAGGTCGTCCCCGGCATCGCCAACGCGGTCGGCGTCGCCGCCTACGCCGGGGTGCCGCTGCGCGACTCCGAGGGCGGCGACGTGCGGTTCGTCAACGCCGCCTCGGCCGACGACCGGTGCTGGAACGAGGTCGGCGCCAGCGACGCGACCGTCGTCGTCAGCACCACGCTGGACGCGGTGGCCGTGACGGCGTCCCGCCTGATCTCGGCCGGCCGCAAGCCCGACACCCCGCTGTCGGTCACGGTCGCCGGCACCACCACCAGGCAGCGCACATGGACGGCGACGCTGGGCACGGTCGAGCGGACCCTGAAGACCGCGAAGGTCCTGCCCTCGCCGGATGCCGACCGGCCGGTGATAGCCGTCGTCGGCGAGCGCAGCGCCCCCGCGCAGCGGGAGCGGCTGGCGTGGTTCGAGTCCAAGCCGCTGTTCGGCTGGAAGGTCCTGGTGCCGCGCACCAAGGAGCAGGCGGCCTCGCTGTCGGAGCAGCTCCGCTCGTACGGCGCGGTGCCCAGCGAGGTCCCGACGATCGCCGTCGAGCCGCCGCGCACCCCGCAGCAGATGGACCGGGCCGTCAAGGGCCTGGTCACCGGGCGGTACGAGTGGATCGCGTTCACCTCGGTCAACGCGGTGCGGGCGATCCGCGAGAAGTTCGAGGAGTACGGCCTGGACGCGCGGGCGTTCGCCGGGATCAAGGTCGCCGCCGTCGGCGAGCAGACCGCCCGCGCGCTCAAGCGGTTCGGCGTGCGGCCCGACCTGGTGCCCAGCGGCGAGCAGTCGGCCGCCGGTCTGCTGGAGGACTGGCCGCCGTACGACCCGGTCTTCGACCCGATCGACCGGGTGTTCCTGCCGCGCGCCGACATCGCCACCGAGACGCTGGTGGCCGGCCTGGTCGAGCTGGGCTGGGAGGTCGACGACGTCACGGCGTACCGGACCGTGCGCGCCTCGCCGCCGCCGGCGGCGACCCGGGAGGCGATCAAGGGCGGCGGCTTCGACGCGGTGCTGTTCACGTCGTCCTCGACCGTGCGGAACCTGGTCGGCATCGCGGGCAAGCCGCACAACGTGACGGTGATCGCCTGTATCGGCCCGGCCACCGCGCGGACCGCCGAGGAGCACGGCCTGCGGGTGGACGTGATGGCGCCCGAGCCGTCGGTGCACGCGCTGGCCGAGGCGCTGGCCGAGTTCGGCGCGGAGCGGCGGGCGGCGGCGCTGGAGGCGGGCGAGGTGCTGAAGCGGCCGAGTGAGAAGCGGCCCCAGCGGAGGAGGACGCGGACGCCGTGACGTTCCCCGACGTGCGGCCCCGGCGACTGCGGACCACTCCGGCGATGCGGCGGATGGTCGCCGAGCACCGGCTGCACCCGGCCGACCTGATCCTGCCCGCGTTCGTGCGGGAGGGCGTGCGCGAGCCGGTCCCGATCTCCTCCATGCCCGGCGTGGCGCAGCACTCGCGCGACTCGCTGCGCGAGGCCGCCGTGGCGGCGGCCGAGGCGGGGGTCAGCGGGATCATGCTGTTCGGGGTCCCGGAGGACGCCAAGAAGGACGCGATCGGCTCGCCGGGCACCGACCCGGACGGCATCCTCCAGGTCGCGCTGCGGGACGTCCGGGCCGAGATCGGCGACGCGCTGGTGGTGATGTCCGACCTGTGCCTGGACGAGGTCACCGACCATGGACACTGCGGCGTGCTGGACGCCGAGGGCCGGGTGGACAACGACGCGACGCTGGAGCGGTACGCCGAGATGGCCCTCGTCCAGGCCGGGGCGGGCGCGCACGTGCTGGGGCCGAGCGGCATGATGGACGGCCAGATCGGTCACGTGCGGCGCGCGCTGGACGCGGCGGGCCACCAGGACGTGGCGCTGCTGGCCTACACGGCGAAGTACGCCTCGGCGTTCTACGGCCCGTTCCGCGAGGCGGTGAACTCGTCGCTGACGGGCGATCGGAAGGCGTACCAGCAGGACGCGCCGAACGCGCGGGAGGCGCTGCGGGAGCTGGAGCTCGACCTCGCCGAGGGCGCGGACATGGTGATGGTGAAGCCGGGACTGCCGTACCTGGACATCCTGCGCCAGGTCGCGGACGCCTCGCCGGTGCCGGTCGCGGCGTACCAGATCTCGGGCGAGTACGCGATGGTCGAGGCGGCGGCGGAACGCGGCTGGCTGGACCGCGAGCGGGCGATCGAGGAGACCCTGACGGCGTTCAAGCGGGCCGGGGCGGACCTGATCCTGACGTACTGGGCCACGGAGTTCGCCCACCGCTTGTCCCGCTGACGCGGGGTTTCCCCCACCCGCACGCCCGTCCTTTCCCGGCCCCGGTGGCCGGGTTCGGCCGGTGGCCCCCACCCATCGAAGGTCACCGTCACCACCTCCCCCGAACCGGGCGGGTGGCGGAAAACCCCGGAGCGGGCGCGCCGTAGGGTGGCGTGGTGGGCGTTCTGCGGTCTCTTCTCCTCTTCGTGCTCGCCGCGCTCTGCGAGATCGGTGGGGCCTGGCTCGTCTGGCAGGGGGTGCGGGAGCACCGGGGGTGGATCTGGGCCGGGGCGGGGGTGGTCGCGCTCGGGGTGTACGGGTTTGTCGCCACGCTTCAGCCCGATGCCGCCTTCGGGCGGATCCTCGCCGCCTACGGGGGTGTCTTCGTCGCCGGGTCGCTCGCCTGGGGGGTGGTCGCGGACGGGTTCCGGCCCGATCGGTGGGATGTGCTCGGGGCGTTGATCTGCCTCGTCGGGGTGGCCGTCATCATGTATGTGCCCCGTACACGCTGATCGGGGCGGAACCACAGGAGGCACACCGTGAGCACCCGCACCGCCGTCATCACCGGAGCCAGCAGCGGAATCGGGGCCGCCGCCGCGCGGCGGCTGGCCGGGGCGGGGTACCGGGTGGTCCTCACCGCCCGCCGCGCCGACCGGATCGCGGCGCTGGCCGACGAGCTGCGGGGGGCCGGGCAGCACGCCGAGGCGCACGCCCTCGACGTCACCGACCGGGCCGCCGTCGACGCCTTCGCCACCACGCTCGGCGCCTGCGACGTGCTGGTGAACAACGCGGGCGGCGCGTTCGGCCTGGACTCCGTGGCCGACGGCGACCCCGCCGACTGGCGGGCGATGTACGAGGTCAACGTCCTGGGCGTGCTGCACATGACCCAGGCGCTGCTGCCCGCGCTGACCGCGTCCGGCGCCGGGACCGTGCTGGTGGTGACCTCGACGGCCGGGCACGGCACGTACGAGGGCGGCGCCGGATACGCCGCCGCCAAGCACGGCGCGCACGTGCTGGCCGAGACGCTGCGGCTGGAGATCGTCGGCCGACCGGTCCGGGTGGTCGAGATCGCGCCCGGCATGGTCCGCACCGACGAGTTCTCCCTCACCCGCTTCAAGGGCGACGAGGCGCGCGCGGCCAAGGTGTACGAGGGCGTCGCCGAGCCGCTGACCGCCGACGACATCGCGGACACCATCACCTGGGCGGTCACCCGCCCGCCGCACGTCAACATCGACCTGCTCGTCGTCCGCCCGCGCGCCCAGGCGTCCCACACGAAGGTCCACCGCGAGGCATGAGCCCGGTCCTGCGCGACGGCGCCCCGCGCGAGGCCGGGCTGTCGGCCGAGGGGGTCGCGCGGCTGGTGCCCGCCGCCGAGGCGTTCATGGCCGGGCCGGAGCCGTCGTATCCCGGGTTCGTGCTGCTCGCCGCCCGCCACGGCGTCGTCGTGGCACGTGCGGCGCGCGGCTGGGCCGTCTGTCACGGGGGCGGCGAGCCGGTGCCGATGGCCCCGGACACGGTCTTCGACATCGCGTCGCTGTCCAAGCTGTTCACCGCCACCGCGGCGGTGTGCCTGGCCGAACGGGGCGCGCTCGGCCTCGACGCGCCGCTCTGGCGCGGTGTGACGGCGCGGGCGCTGCTCACCCACACCAGCGGGCTGCCGGCCGAGATCGATCTCGGCCCGTACCCGGACAACGCGGCCCGGCTGGCCGCCATCGCCGCCCAGCCGCTGACGCCGGGCCGCCGGGTCTACTCCGACCTCGGGTTCATCGTTCTCGGGGACGCGCTGGAGCGGGTCGCGGGGCAGCCGCTGGACGAGCTGGTGGCGGAGCTGATCACCGGGCCGCTCGGCATGGCCGACACCGGCTACCGCCCGGACCCGGCCGCGCGGCACCGGATCGCCGCCACCGAGGACCAGCCCTGGACCGGACGCGGCATGGTGCGCGGCACGGTCCACGACGAGAACGCCCACCACCTCGGCGGCGTCGCCGGTCACGCCGGGCTCTTCTCCACCGCCCGCGACCTCGCCGTCCTCACGCAGACGATGCTCGACGGCGGACGGTACGGGCCGGTCCGCGTCCTCGCGGAGACGTGGACGCGGACCATGCTGGGCGAGGGCCTGGGCTGGCAGCTCGACCAGCCGGGCTGGATGGGCGAGCTGGCGTCACCGACCGCGTTCGGCCACACCGGGTTCACCGGGACCAGCCTGGTCGCGGACCCGGCCACGGGCGCGCTGCTGGTGCTGCTGACCAACCGCGTGCACCCGACGCGCGCCCGGGGTACGGACAGCGCCTACCGCCGGGCCGTCGCCCGCGAACTGGCGCGGGCCCTCGGGCGTTAGAGCCGCTCGGGCGTGTGGATGCCCAGCAGCGCCATGCCCTGGCGCAGGGTGCGGGCGGTCAGCTCGCACAGGAACAGCCGGTTCTCCATGGTGGCGGTGTCGTCGGCCCGCAGCACCGGGCACTGGTCGTAGAACGTCGTGTAGTGCGAGGCCAGCGTGTACAGATATGCGGCGAGCCGGTGCGGCTCGTACGTCTGCGCCACGTCCCCGATCGTCGCGGCGAACTCGTCCAGATGCAGTCCGAGCGCCCGCTCCGCCGGGGCCAGCGGCAGCTCCGGATGGGCCGCGGCCCGGGCGCCCTCCTGCCCGGCCGCCCGGCGCAGGATGGACTGGATCCGGGCGTAGGCGTACTGGAGGTAGACGCTGGTGTTGCCGCTGAGCGAGACCATCCGGTCCAGGTCGAAGATGTAGTCCTTGGTCCGGGACGTCGACAGGTCGGCGTACTTCACGGCACCGACGCCCACCTCGGTCGACCGCTCCAGGACCTCGGCCTCGTCGAGGTCGCGCGCCTTCTCCGCGACGACCCCGGCCGCCCGCTCGACCGCCTCGTCCAGCAGGTCCATCAGCCGGACCGACTCGCCCGACCGGGTCTTGAACGGCTTGCCGTCCTTGCCCAGGACCGTGCCGAACGCCAGGTGGTGCGCCACGCCGTCCGGCAGCCAGCCGGCCCGCCGGGCGGTCTCGAAGACCATCTTGAAGTGCAGCGACTGCCGGGCGTCCACGATGTACAGCATGGTGTCGGCGTGCAGCGTGCCGATCCGGTCCCGGATGGCGGCCAGGTCGGTCGCCGCGTACCCGAAGCCGCCGTCCGCCTTCCGCACGATCAGTGGAACGGGCCGGTCGTCGGGGCCCTTGACGTCGTCGAAGAACACGCACAGCGCGCCGTCCGACCGCACGGCGACGCCGGACTCTTCCAACTCCCGTGCCAACGTGGCCAGGTCGTCGTTGTAGGCGGACTCGCCGACCACGTCCTCGTCGGTGAGGAGGACGTCGAGCCGCTGGTAGACCGCGTTGAAGTAGATCTTCGACTCGTCCACGATCTTCTGCCACAGCGCCCGGGTCTCGGGGTCGCCGGCCTGGAGGTCCACCACCCGCCCGCGCGCCCGGTCCTTGAACCCGGGGTCGGAGTCGAAGACCGCGCGCGACGCCTTGTAGAGCCGGTTGAGCCGCGACATGGCCGCGTCGCCGCTCTCCGTGCCCTCCGCGTCGTGGTCCAACTCGTGCGGGTGCTCGATCAGATACTGGATCAGCATCCCGAACTGGGTGCCCCAGTCGCCGATGTGGTTGCGCCGGATCACCTTCTCGCCACGGAACTCCATGATCCGCACCAGCGCGTCACCGATCACCGTGCCCCGCAGGTGGCCGACGTGCATCTCCTTGGCGACGTTCGGCTGCGAGTACTCGACGATCATCGTGCCGGGCCGCTCGGCGTACGGCACGCCGAGCCGGTCGTCGGCGGCCCGGGCGGCCAGCGTCGCCACGATCGCGGCGTCGCTGACCGTGATGTTGAGGAAGCCGGGCCCGGAGATCTCGATCTCCTGGATCAGCCCGGTCGTGTCGACCTCCCCGACCACGCGCCCGGCCAGCTCGCGCGGGTTCCCCTTGAGCCGCTTGGCCAGCGCCAGCAGCCCGTTCGCCTGGAGGTCCGCCCGGTCGCTGCGGCGCAGCAACGGGTCCGCGTCGGCGGCGGACTCGGGCAGCGCGGCGGCCAGCGCGTCGGAGAGGCGCTGGTGGACGGCGGTGGTGAGGGAGGGGACCGGGGTCATGACGGAAGTATCCCACGGTGCGTCGAGCCGTTTTCGGGTGGAAGGACAGCGTGGACGGGGTGGAAGAATGGCACCGACATTCCGTCAACGAAGGAAGTGCCGAACCGTGGGCCAGACGACCCCCGAGACCGACTGGGTCTCCCGACTCGCAGACGAGGTCATCGCCGAGGCGGAGCGCCGCGCCCCGGGGAAACCGGTCGTCTGCGCCTCGGGCCTCAGCCCCTCGGGCCCGATCCACCTCGGCAACCTGCGGGAGGTCATGGTCCCGCACCTCGTCGCGGACGAGATCAAGCGGCGCGGCGTCCCCTGCGAGCATCTGCTGTCCTGGGACGACTACGACCGCTTCCGCAAGGTCCCGGCCGGGGTCGACCCGTCGTGGAGCGAGCACATCGGCAAGCCGCTGACCGCCGTCCCGGCCCCGCCCGGCAGCCCGTACGCGACCTGGGCCGAGCACTTCAAGGCGCCGATGGTGGCCGCGCTGGCCGAGTTGGGCATCGAGGTCCGGGCGATCAGTCAGACCGAGCGGTACACCTCGGGCGTCTACCGTGAGCAGATCCTGTTCGCGATGCGCGAGCGCCGCCGGATCGACGCGGTCCTCGCGCGGTACCGGACCAAGCAGGCCGAGCGGGCCCCCGAGCCGGCGGACGAGACCGAGCAGGCGGCCGTCGAGGGCTCCGGCGCGGCGAGCGAGGACGACGGCAGCGCGGGTGGCGCCGGGTACTACCCGTACAAGCCGTACTGCGCGGTGTGCGGCCGGGACCTCACCACGGTCACGTCGTACGACGACGACACCACCGAGCTGAGCTACGGGTGCGAGTGCGGCCACGAGGAGACGGTGAAGCTGTCGGAGTACAACGGCGGCAAGCTGGTGTGGAAGGTGGACTGGCCGATGCGGTGGGCGTACGAGGGCGTGATCTTCGAGCCGTCCGGCGTCGATCACCACTCCCCGGGCTCGTCCTGGGTCGTCGGCGGGCAGCTTGTGTCGGAGATCTTCGGCGGGCGGCAGCCGATCGGCCCGATGTACGCCTTCGTCGGTATCAGCGGTATGTCGAAGATGTCCAGCTCCAAGGGCGGGGTGCCGATCGCGGCCGACGCCCTGGAGATCATGGAGGCCCCGGTGCTGCGCTGGCTGTACGCGCGGCGGCGGCCGAACCAGTCGTTCAAGATCTCCTTCGACGGCGAGATCCAGCGCACCTACGACGAGTGGGACGCGCTCGGTCGCAAGGTCGCCGACGGCACCGCCCAGCCGGCGGACGTCGCCGCCCACGCGCGGGCGGTGCGCACGGCGGCCGGTGAGCTGCCCGCGACGCCGCGCCCGTTGCCGTACCGGATGCTGGCCTCGGTGGTGGACATCACCACCGGGGACGAGGAGCAGACGCTGCGGATTCTCGGCGAGCTGGACCCGGAGCACCCGGTCCGTTCCCTGGCCGAGACCCGGCCGCGCCTGGACCGCGCGGCGCGCTGGGTCGAGACCCAGATGCCCGCGGAGTCCCGCACCCGGGTCCGGGAGGAGCCGGACGCCGAGCTGTTGGCGTCGCTGGACGAGTCGCGGCGGGAGTCGCTGCGGCTGCTGCTGGCCGGCCTGGGGGACCACTGGTCACTGGACGGGCTGACCGCTCTGGTCTACGGCGTGCCGAAGATCCAGGCCGGGCTGTCGCCCGACGCCAAGCCGACGCCGGAGCTGAAGGCGGCGCAGCGCGGCTTCTTCGCGCTGCTGTACCGGCTGCTGATCGGCCGCGACACGGGCCCCAGGCTCCCGACCCTGCTGCTCGCGGTCGGGGCGGACCGGGTGCGCGCGCTGCTGGGGGGCTGAAGCCGCTCCGGGCCCGAGGGGGAGCCGGCGATCAGGCGTCGCCGCCGTCGCTCGGCTTCTCCTGGTGGCCCTCGTCCTGGTGGCCCTCGTCCGCCGCGGCGTTCACGGTCGTGACCGCCTCGTGGGCGGCCGTCTCCGCGCCCGCCTTGATGTCGTCGGCGCCCGGCATGTCGTCGCCCTCGAAGCCGGCGCCGGAGTAGTCCAGGGTGAGGACGAGGTTGCCGGTGCGGGCGACGATCCGCTGCTGGCGGTACTCCTGCTCGCCCTCCTCCTCGGACTCCTTGACCACGGTGTAGCCGACCGAGGTGGCCGCGTCACCGGTCTCCGCCAGCGCGGCCGTCTCGACGTCGGCGTTGGCCTCGTCGCCGGTGACCTCCTCGACCATCTGCTGGAGGTACTCGTCGGCACGCTCGTCGCCGCTGCCCAGCGCCACGTCCGAGTCGAAGCGCCGCAGGGCGACGGTGAGGGAGCGGAACTGGTACTCGTCCAGGCCGCTCCACAGGCAGGCGCCGGACGTCTCGGTGTCCGAGGCGGTGAGGGTCTCGCCCTCCGCGGGGTCGGCCTCGGGGACCACGTCCCCGACGACGTCCTCGCCCAGCACCGAGCAGGCGTCGGGCAGCTCGGTGAATCTGACCGGCTCGGGCGTGGGCGCGACGCTCCGCGGAGCGTCGTCGGCGGTGTCCTCGCCGGATTCGGAGGAGGACGACGAGCAGCCGGCGGCGAACAGGACGGGCACGGCGGCCCAGGCCAGCGTGCGGATGGCGAGTCGGGAGGAGGTGCGGTTCATGGTGTTTCTTCGCTCCAGTGACGGGTCATTGTGCGGGTCACGGTACGCCCGCGGGCCGTTGGGGCCCGGCCGTGGCGCGCGCTCAACCGTCGAAACCACCCGCGAGCTGGCGGGCGACCTGCTGGATCCGCTGTTGAAGCAGCGCGTTGTCGAGCACGCCGCCGGCCTCGTTGGTCGAGACGACGTAGTTCACAGTGACGATAACGTTCGCATTGCGGAACGCGAGGGTGAGGTCCCGGCGCTCACCGGGATCGACGCTGGTCAGCCGGTCGTCGAGAAAAGCGACGTGACCAATGCCATCCAGGGCGCGCGAGGCGAGCGGGTCGGCGGGCGGGGTGGACACGTCGTCCGGGCTCTCCGGCACGCCCACCGTGATCCCGGCGTCCGCCGCCCGCTCCTCGAACTCGGTTTCGGCCTCGTCGTCGTCGCTGACGGCCGGGTCGTAGGAGACGATCCGCTGCAGGTCGACCGAGAGCCGGTGGCTGCCGTCCGCGGTCACGGTGTGCCACGCGCAGCGGACGCGGCGCGCGCTGTCGAACGTCGCCGCGGTCTCGCCCTCGTACGCCTCGGCGTCGCCGCCCGGCAGCAGCTCGCGGAGCGTGTCGTCGGGCACCGCGCCGCACGGCTCGGGCAGCCCGGAGTATCTGCCGGGCTGGGCCACGTTCGCCGTGCCGCCCGGGCGGCTGGAGCCCGAGGGGCCGCCGGCGCCGCCCAGCTCCGCGGAGCAGCCGGCGGTCAGCCCGCAGACCGCCGCGGCGGCCAGCGCGGCGCCCACCACGAATACCCTGCGTGCCCTGCGCTGCACGGACCGCCTCCCTCGCTCAAGCTCGCTGGTCGCTGGGGAACCATGTCTACCGCAGCGGACCCGCGAACACGAAGCGGGGTCAGGGCCAGACCAGGCAGTACGGCTGGTGGCCGGCCTCGTGCAGACGGCGGGAGAAGTCCTGCCATTCGTTGAGGAGCTTGTAGACGCCGAAGGCGTCGCTCGGGCCGCTGCGGTCGGGGACCGTGGACCAGATGAAGGCGGCGGCGCCCACGGTCTCGTCACCGACCCCGCGCAGCGGGTCGACCACGGTTGTGGGCAATTTCACCACGGCGTAGTCGGGGTGGAGCACGACCAGCTCCAGCGGGGGCACCCGGTGCAGGGGTATCCCCTCGATACCGGTGAGCACCATGGCGGCCATGGTCTCCGGCTTGATCCGGGTGAACATGCCCTGTCCCAGCTCGTCCCCGCCCAGCTCCTCGGGCCGCATCGACAGCGGCACGCGGGCGGCGGTGGCGCCGTCGGGCGCCCCGAAGTACTTGTATGTCACGGCCATTCGTCCGCCTCGGCCACGGAACTCGAAATCGCCGTTCTCCGCCGCCTTGCGACGGTGGCGCCCCCTGCGGCCACGCGCGCGCGGCACGGGCTCAGGCCCGACGCCCTCGGTGCCCTCACCGATTTCGCCACCGCGCTGCATGTCACCACCTGACTTCTCGCGACCCCCGCCGCGCGACCCGATCATCGTTTGAGACACCTCCCCTTCCAGACGGCGGCGAAACGCGCTGTCACCGAGCTGTAAGGGGCTCTGTCACCATGGACCGCGTGACTGAATCCTACGAAGCCCCAGTCTCCCAGACGCTCTTCGCTCGCGCTGCCCGCGTGACCCCCGGCGGCGTGAACTCTCCGGTGCGCGCCTTCGGCGCGGTGGGCGGTACGCCCCGGTTCATGGTCTCCGGTGCGGGTCCGTACCTGACGGACGCCGATGGCCGGGAATATGTGGATCTGGTGTGTTCGTGGGGCCCAATGATTCTCGGTCACGCGCACCCGGCCGTGCTGGAGGCGGTCCGGGCCGCCGCCGTCCGCGGCACGTCGTTCGGTGCCCCGACCCCCGGTGAGGTCGAGCTGGCCGAGGAGATGGTGGCGCGGGTGCCCCCGGTCGAGCAGGTGCGGCTGGTCTCCTCGGGCACCGAGGCGACGATGTCCGCGATCCGCCTGGCGCGTGGCTTCACCGGCCGGGCCAAGGTCGTCAAGTTCGCCGGCTGTTACCACGGGCATGTGGACGCGCTGCTGGCCGCCGCCGGTTCCGGTGTCGCGACGTTCGGCCTGCCTGACACCCCCGGCGTCACGGGCGCCCAGGCCGGCGAGACCGTCGTGCTGCCGTACAACGACCTGGCCGCCGCGCGCGCCGCGTTCGAGGCGCACCCCGGCGAGATCGCCTGTGTCATCACCGAGGCGGTGCCCGGCAACATGGGCGTGGTGCCGCCCGTGCCCGGCTTCAACCAGGGCCTGGCCGACCTCTGCGCCGCGCACGGCGCCCTGCTGATCTCCGACGAGGTGATGACCGGCTTCCGGGTCAGCCGGCAGGGCTGGTTCGGGATCGAGGGCGTGGTGCCCGACCTGATGACGTTCGGCAAGGTGATGGGCGGCGGCTTCCCGGCCGCGGCGTTCGGTGGGCGCGCCGACGTCATGGGACGGCTGGCGCCGGCCGGCCCCGTGTACCAGGCGGGCACCCTGTCGGGGAACCCGGTGGCCACCGCGGCCGGGCTGGCCCAGCTCCGGCTGCTGGACGACGCGGCCTACGCGCGCCTGGACGCCACCGCCGCCGAGCTGCGCGGCCTGGTCGGGCAGGCACTGGCCAAGGAGGGCGTGGCGCACACGGTCAGCGCGGCGGGCAACATGTTCTCGGTCTTCTTCACCGCGGCGCCGGTCACCGACTTCGCCTCGGCGAAGGCGCAGGAGGCGTTCCGCTACACCGCCTTCTTCCACGCCATGCTGGAGCGCGGCGTCTATCTGCCGCCGTCCGCCTTCGAGACGTGGTTCGTGTCGACGGCCCACGACGAACAGGCTCTGGATCGGATCGCCGCCGCCCTCCCCGCCGCCGCCCGCGCGGCGGCCGAGGCCGAGAATTCCTGACGAGCGGGAGAGCGGGAGAGCGGGAGACGCAGTGAGCGACGCCGTGGGACAGTCGGACATACCGGGTACGGATAGCGGGGACAGCGGGGACAGCGGGGACATGAGCAGCGACGAGCGGACGGTCGTCCATGTGGTGCGGCACGGTGAGGTGGAGAATCCGACCGGGGTGCTCTACGGCCGGCTGCCCGACTTCCACCTCTCCGAGCTCGGCCGGCGGATGGCCGAGCGGGTGGCCGAGCACCTCGCGGGGCGTGACATCACCCACGTCGTGGCCTCACCGCTGGAGCGGGCCCAGGAGACCGCCGAGCCCATCGCCACGGCGCACGGGCTGGAGACGGCGACCGACCGGCGGCTGATCGAGGCGGCCAACGTCTTCCAGGGCAAGACCTTCGGCGTCGGCGACGGCGCCCTGCGCAAGCCCGGCAACTGGCGGTTCCTGCGCAATCCCTTCCGCCCCTCCTGGGGCGAGCCGTACATCGAGCAGGTCGTTCGGATGAAGGGCGCCCTGGACACGGCCCGGGACGCGGCGCGCGGCCACGAGGCGGTGTGCGTGAGCCACCAGCTCCCGATCTGGGTCCTGCGCAGCTTCGTCGAACGCCGGCGGCTGTGGCACGACCCGCGCAGCCGCCAGTGCACGCTGGCGTCGCTGACGAGCTTCACGTTCGTCGGCGACGACATCGTCTCCATCACCTACACGGAACCCGCCCTCGATCTCGTCCCCGCCCATCTGCGGGCCGGTGCCAAGCCGGTCAAGGGGGCCGGTGCGAGCAAGGGATATGGGGCCTGACCAGGGAGCCATTCAGGACAAGGGGGGCGCCCAAGATCACCGTGGGGCCCATGGGAAACTTTTCACATGATCCAGTTCCGGGCTGTCAGCGTGGCCCTGGCCGGGGCCGTGGCCGGGGCGCTGGTGCTCACGGCGTGCGGCGGCGACCAGGCCGGTCCCTCCGGCGGAGACACCAACATCGTGCAGGGCACGGGTGAGATCACCCAGGTCGCCGCGACGGACCGCGAGGAGGCCCCCGACCTCTCCGGCGAGTCGGTCGACGGTGACCCGTTGACCCTCTCGGACTACCGCGGCCAGGTCGTCGTGCTGAACATCTGGGGCTCCTGGTGCCCGCCCTGCATCGCCGAGGCCGACAACTTCGTGCGGGTCGCCGAGGACACCGCGGACCAGGACGTCCAGTTCCTCGGGATCAACACCCGGGACCGGTCCCGGGACAACGCCGAGGGCTTCGAGCGCACCCACGGCGTGCCCTACCCGAGCTTCTACGATCCCGACGGCCGACTGCTGCTGGAGTTCCCGCGCGGCAGCCTCAACCCGCAGGCGATCCCCACCACCCTGATCATCGACCGCGAGGGCCGCATCGCCGCTCGCGCGCTCAAGCCGCTCACCGAGGAAGAACTGCGCTCCGCCCTTGAGCCCGTGCTCACCGAGGGATGACCCGGCCGTGGAATACAACCAGACGGTTCTCAGCGGGGCGCTCCTTCTCGCACTGCCCGTGGCGCTGCTCGGTGGCCTGGTGTCGTTCTTCTCGCCCTGCGTGCTGCCGCTGGTCCCCGGCTACCTGTCCTATGTGACCGGCGTCGGCGGCGCGGACCTCAAGGACGCCAGGCGTGGCCGGATGTTCCTCGGCGCCCTGCTCTTCGTGCTCGGCTTCTCGGCCGTCTTCGTCTCCACCGGCGCCCTCTTCGGCGGCATGGGCTCCGAGCTGCTGGAGCACCAGGAGACCCTCAGCCGGATCTTCGGGGCGCTGACGATCCTGCTCGGCGTGATGTTCGCCGGGCTGCTGCCCCGGCTGGGCGGCCGGGAGTTCCGCTTCCACGTCAAGCCCGGCGTCGGGCTGGTCGGCGCGCCCATGCTCGGTGTCGTCTTCGGCATCGGCTGGACGCCGTGCATCGGGCCGACGCTGGGCGCCGTGCAGTTCCTGGCGTTCAGCGAGGCCACGGCGGCGCGCGGCGCGCTGCTCACCTTTGTCTACTGCATGGGCCTCGGGCTGCCGTTCATCGTGGCGGCGCTCGCCTTCCGCCGTACCCTCGGCGCGTTCGGCTGGGTGAAGCGGCACTATGTCTGGGTCATGCGGCTGGGCGGCGGCATGCTGATCGTCACCGGACTGCTCCTCGTCACCGGCGCCTGGGCCGACATGGTGTACGAGATGCAGATCTGGTCCTCCGACTTCGGCGTTTGGATCTGACAGGTATGGCGGGTATGGCCAACGACAGCACGACCCAGACGGAGAGCCGGTCGGACGAGGCGACGGCCGTGGCCGGACTGTCCACCGCGCCGTCGCAGGAGGAGGAGCCGGCCGACGCGGGCACCGCCGTGCCGGGCTCGTTCGGCGGCCCGCGCGGTCCGGGCGCGCTCGGCTCGGCCCGCTGGCTGCTGCGCGAGCTGACCGGCTGGGCGCGCTGGACCTGGCGGCAGCTCACGTCCATGCGGGTCGCCCTGATCCTGCTCTTCCTCCTCGCCCTCGCCTCGATCCCCGGCTCGCTGATCCCGCAGGACGAGGTGGACGCGACCCTCGCCCAGGAGTTCCGGGCGAACAACGAGGATCTGTCCGGCTTCTACGACGGGCTCCAGCTCTTCGACGTCTACTCCTCGGTGTGGTTCTCCGCGATCTACACCCTGCTGTTCGTCTCCCTGATCGGCTGCATCGTGCCCCGGACCTGGCAGTTCATCGGCCAGCTCCGGGCCCGCCCGCCGCGCGCCCCGCGCCGTCTGACCCGGATGCCCGCGTACACGACCTGGCGTACCGACGCCGAGCCCGACCGGGTGCTGGAGGCCGCGCACGGCGTGCTGCGGCGCAAGCGGTTCCGCGTCCACCGCGACGACGGTCCCGGCGGCGCCCATGTCGCCGCCGAGAAGGGATATCTGCGGGAGGCCGGGAACCTGCTCTTCCACCTCGCGCTGATCGTGATGCTCGTCGCGTTCGCCGCCGGCCGGCTCTACTACGCCGAGGGCGGCAAGCTGATGGTCACCGGGGAGGGCTTCGCCAACTCCCTCATCCAGTACGACGACTTCGAGTCCGGTTCGCTCTTCGACGTGGACGACCTGGAGCCCTTCGGGTTCACGCTCGACGAGTTCCACGCCAACTACTCGCGCGACAGCGTCGATCTCGGCACCGCCACCGAGTTCCGCGCCGACATCCACTACTGGATGGCCGACGGCCCGGAGAAGGAGACGTCGATCGAGGTCAACCACCCGGTGCACGTCGGCGACGCCCGCATCCGGCTTCTCGGCCACGGCTACGCCCCGGTCGTCACCGTCACCGACGGGCAGGGCCAGACGGCGTTCAGCGGCCCGGTGCCGTTCCTCCCGCAGGACCAGGCGCTCAGCTCGACCGGCGTGATCAAGGTCAGCGACTACGTCGGCCCGGACGGCGAGCCCGACCAGCTCGGCTTCCAGGGCTTCTTCAACCCCAGCTTCGCTCTCGACGACGTGCGCGGGCCGCACTCGACGTTCCCCGAGCCCGACCTCCCGGTCCTCACGCTCAACGCCTACCACGGCGACCTGGGCGTCAACTCGGGCCTGCCGCAGAACGTCTACCAGCTCGACACCACGAACATGGAGCAGTTCCGGGACGCCTCCGGCGAGCCGGTCCGCTTCAATCTGCTGCCCGGCGAGTCCTTCGAGCTGCCCGACGACATGGGCACCATCACCTACGAGGGCTTCGAGAACTGGGCGACGTTCCAGATCACCACCAAGGCGGGCAACGACTGGGCCCTGGGCGGCGCGCTCACCGCTGTCGCCGGGCTCGCCCTCTCCCTGCTGCTCCAGCGCCGCCGCGTATGGGTGCGGGCGTACGCCGGGGACGACGGCCGCACCGTCGTCGAGATGGCGTCGCTCGGCCGCACCGAGTCCGCCAAGATCCCCGAGGAGCTGGCCGATCTCGCGGCCCGGCTCCAGCCGGACGCACCGCTCGTTCCCCCGGAGTCCGAAGACTCCGCCGCGTCCGGAGACCCCGCGGCGTCCGGAGACCCCGCCGCATCCGAAGACCCAGCCCAATCCGCAGCCGCGGAAGGAGCACGTCCATGATCCTCGCCGCCAACGAGGGCCTCGCCGATTTCAGCGACATGCTGATCTACGCGTCGATGGCCGTCTACGCCCTGGCGTTCCTCGCCTATACCGCCGAGTGGATCTTCGGCAGCCGCAGCAAGGTGGCCCGCACCGCCGCCGCGCTGTCGGCGTCGGAGGAGGCCGCCGCCGCGGTGGCACGGCGGCCCGTCGTCACCGTGCGGAAGAACGGCACCACCAGCGTGCTGGAACGCCCCGAGGTCGTGACCCGCTCCTCGGCCCCGGCCCGCGACGCGATCCCCGACGGTCCGGGCGCGGCGGGCGGCGACGAGCAGGGCGACATGTACGGCCGGATCGCCGTGTCGCTCACCACCCTGGCGTTCCTGCTCCACTTCGGCGGCGTGCTGTGCCGGGCCCTGTCCGTCTCGCGCGGGCCCTGGGGCAACATGTACGAGTTCTCCACCGCCTTCTCGGCCGTCGTCGTCGGCGCGTTCCTCGGCTTCCTCCTCGCCAAGCGCGACGTCCGCTGGCTGGGCCTGCCGCTGGTCACCACCGTCCTGCTCGACCTCGGTCTGGCCGTCACCGTGCTCTACACCGAGAGCACGCGGCTGGAGCCGGCGCTCGACTCGATCTGGATGTGGATCCACGTCCCGCTGGCGATCATCTGCGGCGGCCTGTTCTACCTGGGCGCGGTGACCAGCGTTCTCTTCCTCTTCCGCGACCGCTACGAGGCGAAGGTCGCCGCCGGCGGCACGCCGCGCGCGGTGACGGCGTCCGTGATGGAACGGCTGCCCTCGTCGGTCACGCTCGACAAGTTCGCCTACCGGATCAACGCGGCGGTCTTCCCGGTCTGGACGTTCACGATCATCGCGGGCGCGATCTGGGCCGAGTACGCCTGGGGCCGGTACTGGGGCTGGGACCCGAAGGAGGTCTGGGCGTTCATCACCTGGGTCGCCTACGCCTGCTACCTGCACGCCCGCGCGACGGTCGGCTGGAAGGGCCGGAAGGCCGCCTACCTGGGCATCGCCGGGTTCGTCTGCTTCATCGTCAACTACTACGGCGTCAACATCTTCTTCGACAGCCTGCACTCCTACGGCGGCGTCTGACCGGGCCGCCCCCGTCCGGCGGCGGTGTCAGCCGCCGGACGGGTTCTCGTCGTCGCCGTCGCGGCGGCGCAGCTCCTCCTCGCGGCGACGGAGGTCCTCTTCCCAGTCCTCCAGGAGCTCCTGGTCCCGCTGCCGGTCCTCGCGCCGGTCGTCCCCGCGCGGCCGTTCGTCGTTCAGCGAGCGCAGGAACTCGGGGTTGTCGTCGGGGGCGACCCAGCCGCCGGAGCCGCGGCGCGCCGCTCCGCCCCGGCCGGGGACACCGCGCTCGCGGCCCACGAAGATCCAGGCGAGCGGCCCGATGACCCACGCCAGCACGATCAGCAGGATCCAGATCAGCTTGGGGAGATGCTTGATCTCCTCGTCCTTGGAGCTGATGCAGTCCACCAGGGCGTAAATGGCCAGCGCTAGCGGCACCAGAAGAAACAGCACCCTCAGCATGGTAGTCCCCCCGGGGCGAGACGGACCGGGCCGGTGTGCGGCCCCCTTACCAGGCCAGGGTAATGCGTCCGGAATACTGACCGGCATGGCATACGACGATCTCCGTTCCCTGCTCAAGGCCCTGGAACGGGACGGCGACCTCAAGCGGGTCAAGGCCGAGGTCGACCCTCACCTGGAGGTGGGGGAGATCACCGACAGGGTGAACAAATCAGGCGGCCCGGCGCTCCTCTTCGAGAAGGTGAAGGGATCCGACCTGCCCCTGGCCATGAACGTCTTCGGTACCGACCGCCGCATGCTGAAAGCGCTGGGCCTCGCTTCGTACGGCGAGATCGGCGAGAAGATCGCCGGACTGCTGAAACCCGAGCTCCCCCAGGGATTCGTCGGAATGCGGGAGGCTTTCGGCAAGCTCGGCGCGATATCGCACGTGCCGCCGAAGAAGGTCAAGCACGCGCCCGTGCAGGAGATTGTCCTCAAGGGCGACGAGGTGGACCTGACGGCCCTGCCCGCCCTCTTCACCTGGCCCGAGGACGGCGGCTCGTTCTTCAACCTCGGCCTGACCCACACCAAGGACCCCGAGACCGGCATCCGCAACCTCGGCCTCTACCGGCTCCAGCGCCATGACCGGCGCACGATCGGCATGCACTGGCAGATCCACAAGGACAGCCGCAACCACTACCAGGTCGCCGCCCGGCGCGGCGAGAGGCTGCCGGTGGCGATCGCGTTCGGCTGCCCGCCGGCCGTGACGTACGCCTCGACCGCGCCGCTGCCCGGTGATATCGACGAGTATCTGTTCGCGGGCTTCGTCCAGGGCAAGCGGGTGGAGCTGGTGGACTGCCTGACCGTGCCGCTCCAGGTCCCGGCCCACGCCGAGGTGGTGCTGGAGGGCTGGCTGGAGCCGGGCACGATGCTGCCGGAGGGGCCGTTCGGCGACCACACCGGCTTCTACACGCCGCGGGAGCCGTTCCCCGCGCTGACGATCGACTGCGTCACGACGCGGAAGAACCCGCTGTTCCAGTCGATCGTCGTGGGCCGCCCGCCGACCGAGGACGGGCCGCTGGGCCGTGCGACGGAACGGTTCTTCCTGCCGCTGCTGAAGATCATCATCCCGGACATCGTGGACTACCACCTGCCCGAGGCCGGTGGCTTCCACAACTGCGCGATCGTCTCGATCGACAAGAAGTACCCGAAGCACGCGCAGAAGGTGATGTCGGCGGTCTGGGGCGCGCACATGATGTCGCTGACCAAGCTGATCATCGTGGTCGACGCCGACTGCGACGTGCACGATCTGCACGAGGTGGCCTGGCGGGCGTTCGGGAACGTGGACTACGCCCGCGACCTGCTGCTCACCTCCGGCCCGGTCGACCACTTGGACCACGCCTCCTACCAGCAGTTCTGGGGTGGCAAGGCGGGCGTCGACGCCACCGCCAAGTGGCCCGAGGAGGGCTACACGCGCGACGGCGGCTGGCCGTCCATGATCGTCTCCGACCCGGCGACCGCCGAACAGGTGACCCGCCGCTGGAAGGAGTACGGGCTGTGACGGCACCGGCGGTCACCGAGGGCGGCCACGGACCGTCGGGTCCCGGACGGGTCCGGGCGTTCCTCGGACTGGTGATGATCGAGCACTCCGTCTTCGCCCTGCCGTTCGCCTACATCGCCGCGCTGACGGCGATGCGGCTGGACGACGAGTCGGTGCACTGGGGCGAGCTGGTCCTGGTCACCGTCGCCATGGTCGGGCTGCGCACGTTCGCCATGGCGGCCAACCGGATCATCGACCGGGAGATCGACGCCCGGAACCCCCGCACGGCCGGGCGTGAGCTGGTCACCGGCGCCGTGTCGGTGCGCACCGCGTGGACCGGCGCGCTGGTCGCGCTGGCCGTCTTCATCGCCGCCACCGCCCTGCTGAACCCGCTGTGCCTGGCGCTGGCCCCGGTCGCGGTGGTGCCGATGGTCGTCTACCCGTACGGCAAGCGGTTCACGGACTTTCCGCACGCCATCCTCGGGGTGGCCCAGGCGATGGGCCCGATCGGCGGCTGGCTCGCGGTGACCGGGGCCTGGTCGTGGGACGCGGCGATCCTGGGCCTGGCGGTGGGCCTGTGGATCGGCGGCTTCGACCTCATCTACGCCTGCCAGGACGTGGCCGCCGACCGCGTCCAGGGCGTCCGCTCGGTGCCCGCGCGCTTCGGCGTCGCGGGCGCGCTGTACGGCGCGCGGGCCTGCCACGCCGTGACCATGGCGCTGCTGGTCTGGTACGCGCTGGTCACCGACGGCGGGCCACTGCTGTGGGCGGGGCTGGCGGTGGTCGCGGCGGCGTTCGTCTACGAGCACGCGATCGTCGGGCCGGACGACCTGAGCCGGGTCAACCGCGCGTTCTTCACGGTCAACGGCTTCGTCGGGATCAGCCTGTTCGTCTTCGCGCTGGCCGACCTGGCCGTCCGGGGGCTGGGCGTCTAGGTCGGCCGACGCGCGGCGCGGCTCAGCCGACCGTGATGGCGTCCAGCTTCGCGCGCAGGTAGACGTGGCTGTCGACGGGCTCGTGGCGGACGCGGCCGACCGGCGCGGGCAGTGACTCGACGCGGGTGCCGGGGTCGCATTCGTAGAAGTACACCAGCGACATCAGCTCCTCGGCGGGCGCGTCGGCGGGCGGCGGCAGGACGCGGTGGCGACCGGAGCGCCAGCGGTCGCCGGTCCAGCGGGCCATCAGGTCCCCGATATTGACGGTGAGCGCGGCCGGGTCATAGGGCGCGTCCTCCCACCGGTCGGTGAATACCTGGAGGCCGCCCTTGCCGTGCTGCCGGTCCAGGACGGTGACGGTGCCGAAGTCCGTGTGCGGCCCGATCCGGAACTGGCCGGGCCGCGGCTCGCCGGTCGTCTCGCGGGCCGGGTACCAGTTGAGGTTGAAGCCCCAGGTGGGGTGGCCGGTGTGGCGGGTGAACAGCTCCGCCGGCCCGCCGAGGGCGGCGGCGAGCAGCCCGAGCACCTCGTCGGACAGGGCCCGCATCCGCCCGAGATACTCCGTCACCAGCGCGCGCAACTCGGGCACTTCGGTCGGCCAGACGTTCGGCCGGAACCACTCGGCGTCCACGGCCGGGTCACCGGTCGGCTCCTCGGCGGCGAACGACCAGGACTCCTTGAGGTCGGGAGGCGTCGGCGTGCCCTCGGCATATCCGTTGGCCTCGGCTCCGGGGCCGAGCCAGCCGCGCCCGCCGACGCGGACGGCGTAGGGCTGTTTGGCCTCCTCGGGCAGCGCGAAGAACCGCCGGGCGGCGGAGCGGATGCCGGTGCGCAGGTCCGGATCGACGCCGTGGCCGGTGACGAGGAGGAAGCCGGCGGACATGAGGGCCCGGTCGACTTCGGCGGCGATGGCCCGCCGCTCGTGCGGTCCGCCCGCGCGCCAGAGGCGCAGATCGACGACGGGGATCATCCGGCGACGTCCTCGACGAAGTGGTCGAACTCGTTGTTCCGCACCCCGAGCACGAAGGCGTGCCACTTGGCGCGGGTGGTCGTGACGATCCGGTCGGGCTCGTCGGTCTGCCGGATATGGATCAGGTCCCCTTCGCCCGCGGCCACCTCGAAGCAATGCTCGTCGCTGCCGTCCTCGACCTCGGCCCGGATCCACTCCAGCCGGTCAGCGTTGATCTGGGGCATGCCCCGTCCTCCGTCCTCGTGTGACGTGCCTCTCACTCCCGCTCCGACACCTCACACGCTACTAGGGCCCGTCGTCGAAGAGGCCGCCCTGCCCCCGATGCCTGGCACGCACGCTCGCCGCGTCGCCGAATCGCCCACGTACTCCCCCCGACTCCGGCCGGGGGGAGTCATGCGTCCAGGACGATCCGGCGCCTCGCGCTCGCACGCACCAGACCCCGTGGGCGGGCCGGACGCCCCCTTTTGGAGACGGACCTCAGGGCTGTCCCGCAAGGGTGGAACCGCGCCGCATGGGTCCGACTTGAGGCTGCATGAGGCTTCTGCGCCCGCTGGCCGAATCGGCGTACATCGGTACACACTGTCCTCCGCGGCGGTGCCAGAGGGCGGCGCCGCTGGATTGCGGGACAGCCCTTCAGGCGCGTCGCGGAAGCCGGGAGAGGGACCATTCCGGCCGTGATCGAAGGCGATGCCCGGCCCCTTATGCGCCGATGTGGTGTGGCTGTCGACCTGCTCTCGAAGGCGTCCCGGAAGGGGATCGACGAGCCATCCGGCGGTTCCGCGACACGCTTGAGGCGGCGCAAGCGGCGTCCGGGGGGCCGGGAACTTCGCGGGATCAGGAGACGTCGAGGCGGTGCAGGGCGCCGCCCGCCAGGGCCCACAGGCCGGCGCCGGCCGGGGCGATCCCGTCCGCGCCGGTCAGCTCGCCTTCGAGCAACGGCTGCGGCTCGGCGACGAGGGACGTGCCGTCCAGCGGGAGGCGCCAGAGGCGGTCGGCGTCGTCCGGCACCCACAACGAGCCGGCCGCGGCGGCCAGCGCGGTCGGCGTCCCGTCCGCCGGCTCCCAGACGGTGCGGGGCTCGCCGCCTGGCACGATGGACTGGACCGCGCCCGCGTCCAGCGCCCACAGGCGGTCGCCGTCCCAGGCAAGGCCGCGCACGTCGGCGTGGCCCGAGGAGTAGACATAGGAGCCGGCGGTCGGGTTGTCGTCGGGGATGCCGCCGTCCGGCTCCATCCGCAGCACCTTGCCCGCCTGGGACTCGCCGTCCGTGGCCAGCCCCGGCTGCCCGGCGTCGCCCGTGCCGACATACAGCATGCCGTCCGGGCCGAAGGCGAGCGCGCCGCCGTTGCGGGCCTCGGCCAGCGGCAGGTCCGGGAGCAGGGTGCCGCCCGCGCTGCCCCACTGCTGGCCGTCGGCGCGGCCCGGGTAGTACCGGTGGGCGACGACACGGCTGCCGGCGGACTGTGTGACGTAGGCGAAGACGGTGACGTCGTCGGCGTCCTCGGGCGCGGGCCGCACCGCGAGCCCGAGCAACCCGCCCTGCACCGTGCCGAGGCCGGTCGTGGTCCCGTCGTCCCGACTCACCCGGGAGACGGCGCCGGTGGCCCGGGAGCCGACGAGGAGATCGCCGTCGGGCAGCTCGGCGACGCAGCACAGGCCGTCGCCCAGTCCCTCGGCCGGTGTCTCGGCGATCTCGGCCGAGCCGCGCGCGGGAGCAGGCTCCGGCTCGGGTGCCGGCTGCTCCGACTCCTCGGGCGGCGTACCCGTTTCCCCCGACTCCCGGCCGGGATCGGGGTCCTCGGATCCGTCGCCCGACGGATCCGAGGACGCCCGGGGCGCCTCCTGGTCCGCGCGGTGGGCGGCGGGCCCGACCGCACAGCCGGCGGCCAGGGCCCCCACCGCCACGACCGTCGCGACGCGACGTGCGACGCGCCATCCCCGCATGCGCAGCCGACTTCCCTAAGTGGGCATGCCCTAGATGGACATGCCGTAGATGATGGTGAACAGCGTGCCGAGCGATCCGATGATGAACACGCCCGTCAGCCCGGCCACGATCAGGCCCTTGCCCTGCTCGGCGCTGAAGGAGTCCCGCATCGCGGTCGACCCGATCCGCTGCTTGGCCGCGCCCCAGATGGCGATGCCGAGGCAGATCAGGATGGCCATGGCCATGATCACCTGGATCATCGTCCGTGCCTGGTCCCCAACCTCACCGAAGGGGCCCCAGTCAGGGGCAATACCACCGATGATGTTGTTGATGTCGTCCTGCTGTTCATCATCCACCGAACTCACCGCCCAACTGGCTTCTTAAACCGCCCACCATCCGGATTGTGCCACGCCGCACTGACGGGGTGTGAACGCCTGGGCGGAGGTTTCCGCACACGTGGGGTTGGTGGTACGGGTGGTGCGGGAGGGATATTCAGAACTGTCCGCGCGGGCTCTCCCCTTCGGGGGTGCGGAAGGCGGCGGAGACGAAGCTCAGGGTGAGCAGCGGCTCTTCGCCCGGCCCGCCCGCCAGGGTGGCGTCCACGGTGTATCCGGTGCCGGGGTGCGCGAGGAGAAGGCGCGGGGAGCGGTGGGCGTTGGGCTGCTCGCCGTCCTCGACGATCTCCCAGCCGCGCTCCGGGAGTTCGCGGCGCAGCCGGTCAAGGCCCGCTTCCAGCGCCTCGCGCGGCACTCCGGAGAGGGACCAGGGGTGGCGCATCCGGTAGGTCCGGTGGCGCTCCGGATCCGTGCCGCCGGGGGAGCGGGGGCGGTCCAGGGAGACACCGGGCCCCGGCTCGCTCACGGTGCCCCGGACCGCGATGACGTCCAGGATCTCGCTGGACAGGCTCCGCGCCTCCGCGCGCGCCGCCGGCACGGACTTCACGGCCGGTGCCGGGCGCGCGACACCGGCCGGAACGTCGTCGTTCGCGTCGGTCTCCTCGCTCTCGTCCGGAACTTCGCCCGGTGCGCCGACCACCTGCCACGCCTGCCGGGCGAGGCTTCCGGTGGCGTGGCCCTGGCCGATGAGCGTGATGCGGCCGGGCCCGGAGGCTCTGCGCGCGGCCCGCAGACCGGCCGTGAAGTCGCGCAGCGCGGCGGGCGCGAGGGGATCGCCGAGCCAGGTGACCGTGGAGACCCGCTCGCCCGGCGTCAGTTGCTGGACGTGCCGCCACAGGTCGGTCGCGTGCGACAGCTCCTCGGCGACGGTGTCCAGGCCCGCTCCGGGGGCCGGGACGACGACCGCCGTGCGGGCCGCCGTGTCGGGGTCGCCGTTGGCGATGACCGCCCGGCCGGGGCCGTCCGTGGAGAACGCCAGCAGGAACGCCGGCGGCGGGCCCCCCGCGCCGCGCCGGTCGAGGCGCGCGCGGAGGACCGCGATCCCCGCCGGCCACCGCGCGGAGTCCGCGGATTCGGCGTCGATCAGCTCCAGCACGGAACGGTTCGCCCGGTCCCGCACCGTGGCCGGGAGGCCGTCGAGGGCGCCGATCCGGGCGGGGCGGACGGTCAGCAGGGCGTCGCGCTCCTGTGGTGACAGGCCGTCCCACCAGGCGCGGTTGGCGCGCGGCGGGTGGCCGTCTGGGACGGCGGGGGCGCCGGGGAAGCCCGGGGCGGCCGTCAGCTCGGCGAGCGCGGGGGCGTAACGGGCGTCCGTCTCCTCCGCGCGGCGCAGGGCGGCGGCGATGCGCTGGGCCAGGCCCGTGGCGGTCGCGCGGTGGCCGATGCCGGAGGAGGCGACGGCGGCGGCCGGAGCGGGATGGCGGAGGCCGCCGTCGTCCGTGACCTCGTAGCCGAGCTCCGCCGCCTCGTCCAGCGCCGCGCGCAGGCTCGTCCGCGCCTCGGTCAGCTCCTCGGCCAGACCGGTGAGGGCTGTCTCGACCAGCCCGCACCGGGCCCGCGCGTACCGGCAGTTGTCGGACAGCAGCCGCAGCCGGTCACGGGCGGCGGTGGCCGCCTCGTCGTCCGGCGGCGGGTCCGCGGCGAGCATCCGGCCCTCGACGAACCGCCACGCCTCCTCCGCCCACTGGGCCGTCGCGCCCCAGCGGGCCGCCTCGGCCGCGAACGACTGGGGCAGCATGTCACGCAGTTGGGGAACGGTGATCACCGGAGAGAGCCCTCGGCCCGCTCATCGGCCCGCTCATCGGCGCGGTCGGAGGCGGTGGCGGCGAACGTGAACCCGTCCCGCAGCCGCGCGCATTCGGCCTGCACGGCGGTGAGCCGCTCCGCCCAGCTCGCCCGCACCCGCCGCAGGGCGTGTGCGGACGCCAGCTCGGCCGTGCCGTGCCGTCCGGTGCCACCGCCATCGGCGTCCGCGCGCAACCGGGGGAGCACCGCGTTCAGTTGCTCGTGGAGCGTGTCGGCGTGGCGGGCGAGGCGGCGCAACGTGGCGGTGTCGACGTCGGCTTGTGACGTCATGTAGTCATCCCTTCACTCAGGGCTCCGGTGGGCGCCCCACCGTACCGAAGGGCGGGGACCGGCGCACGCCGACGGTCCGGCGGATGCGGCACAGTAGTGCGCGTGGAGCCGTTGCGTAGCCAGGACCCCGCCGCGATCGGGGAGTTCACGCTGTTGGCCCGGCTCGGCGCCGGCGGCATGGGGCGGGTGTATCTGGGACGGTCGCCGGGCGGGATCCTGGTGGCGGTCAAGGTGATCCGGGAGGACATCGCCGACGACCCGGACGCGCTGGCCCGGTTCCGGCGCGAGGTGGCGACCGTGCGGGCGGTGCGCGGCGCCTATACGGCCGATCTGATCGGCGCCGCGCTCGACGCGCCGCCGTACTGGCTGGCCACCGAGTTCGTGCCGGGGCCGACGCTGCTGCGGGCCACGAGGGAGGCCCCGCTGGCGCCCGAGCTGTGCACCGGGCTGTTCGCCGCGCTGGCCGAGGCGCTGGCGGTGGTGCACGACCAGGGCGTCGTGCACCGGGACGTGAAGCCGCACAACGTGATCCTGTCGCCCGCCGGGCCCCGGCTGATCGACTTCGGCATAGCGCGGGCGGCCGACCTCACGCGGCTCACCCGGACCGGACAGGCGCCCGGCACGCCCGGCTACGCCGCGCCCGAGGTGCTGACGGGCTCGGCGGCGGGGCCGGCGGCCGACGTGTTCGCGCTGGGCGCGACGCTGGCCGCGGCGGCCACCGGCAGACAGCCGTACGGCGACGGCGAGTGGCCCGCCGTCAGCTACCGGGTGGTGCACGGCGAGATCGACGTGGACGGCGTGCACCCGGGGCTGGCGGCGCTGATCCGCGCGTGCGTGGCGCGCGACCCCGCGCGGCGGCCGTCGCCGCGGGAGGTGATCCGGCGCTGCGGTGTCGACTGGGCGCTCGCGGACGTTCCGGCGTACCGCGCGCTGACCGCGGGCGCCGAGCCGCCCCCGGCCGATCTGCGGGCCGCCACGACGGCCGGCCTGGTCCCCCCGGGCCATGGCTCGCCCTTCCCGGCCCGCCGGGGCCGGGGCCGGGGCGTGCTGGCGACGGCCCTGGCCGTCGCGGCGATCGCGACGGCGACGACGTTGATCCTCCTCCCGGAGGGCGGGGGCGACGACGGGACGGCGGAGGACCCGGGAGCCCTGGAGACGACGGATCTGATCGGCGTCGAGCCGGCGCCGCCGGAGGACGACGGCGGGACCGGGGAGGACGACGGGGCCCCGGACCTCCAGTCCGGCGAACCTCCGCGCCTGAACGCCGACTTCAGCACCGCGAATATCTGGGACTCCAACGCGGGATACTGCCTGCAGGCGGCCGAGGAGAGTCTTGACCAGTTCCAGTGGAGTCACACGAGGGAAGCGGCCGGCGACACGGTGCGGATCGGCTGGCGGCTGAAGGCGGATCTCGGCCAAGGGGAGGCTCCGTATCATGTCGCCGCGGCGGTGCGCCGCCCCCGGACGTCCGACACCACGGGCTCCTCGGGGCAGGATCTGGTCTTCTCCAGCGAGAGCTACGACTTGTTCGAAGGGGATCCCGTGGAGTGGCGATACGTCACGTATCCCGACGACTTCCCCGGCGCCGTCCCCCTGCGGGACATGGCGGGCGACTGGACCGTGATCCTCTATCACGTCCGCGCGCCGGACGACGCGGCGAGCATCGGCTGCGACGGTTTCACCGTGCCCGGGGGAGGGTGAGCGCATGAAGAAGGTCCTTCTGGTGGTCGGCCTCGGCTTCGGCGGGCTGGCCGGCTTCATGGCCCTGCTGGTCGTCGGCGTCTACAGCGCCGGCGTCGGCCTGGTCGGCGGCGACGGGCGCGGCGGCGGCCAACTGGCGAGCAACACCGTGCCGGAGGAGTACGTGGCCCTGGTGCAGCGGTGGGGCGCCTACTGCGACACCCTCAGCCCGGCGCTGCTGGCCGCCCAGCTCAACCAGGAGAGCGGCTTCCTCGTCGACCAGACGAGCGGTGCCAACGCCCAGGGCATAGCCCAGTTCATCCCCAGCACCTGGGCGACCCACGGCATCGACGCCAACGGCGACGGCGAGGCCAACGTCTGGGACCCGGAGGACGCCATCCCCTCCGCCGCCGTCTACGACTGCGCGCTCGCCGGGTACGTCGAGGACGTCCCCGGGGACCCGGTGGACAACATGCTGGCGGCCTACAACGCGGGCCCCTACGCGGTGATCCAGTACGGCGGCGTGCCGCCCTACACCGAGACGCAGAACTACGTCCGCATCATCCGCGAGGCGGAGACCAGCTTCGCCGCCGTCCCCGCCGAGCAGCGGCTGCCCCCGCTGGAGCAGGCCGCCGGGGCCGTGCACTTCGCGCAGGAGAAGCTGGGGACGCCGTATCTGTGGGGCGGTGACGGCACGCCCGAGGAGGGCGGGCGGTTCGACTGCTCCGGACTGACCAAGGCCGCCTACGACTCGGTCGACATCGAGCTCCCGCGCGTCGCCAACGATCAGTGGAACGCCGGGCCGCACCCGGACCGGGACGAGCTGCTGCCGGGGGATCTGGTCTTCTTCGCCTACGACCTGAACGATCCGCGCAGCATCCACCACGTCGGCCTCTATGTCGGCGGCGGGTACATGATCAACGCGCCGTACACCGGTGCCGTCATCCGGTTCGACCCGATCGACTCGCCCGACTACTTCGGAGCCACCCGGCCGACGGCGTGATCCCGTAAAGCCTTGGCCAAAGCTTCCGTGTTCACCTGCCGCCCAGCGTTGCTGTTCGATAACACCGACGCCGCCTTTCGATGGACATCGGCGCACACGGGGAAATAGTTGACGTTACCTGTACCGGAACAGGGGCTCCTCTTCCCCGCCTGCCCCGGTGGGGACCCCCACGCCTGAAGGGCCCGCGACGGCACATGGCTGGACTCGATCAACTCGATAATCCGGACGTCGAGCTGGACGTCCTCTACGATCTCAACGGCCTCGCCGAGCGGCTCCCCGGCGGCGCCGAGAGCGTCCTGGTCTTCGTCGGCCAGCGCGGCATCCCGGCCGCGCTGGCGCTGCTCCTGATCACCGCCTGGGCGCTGCTGCGCCGTCGGCCCGACGCCGCGCAGGCCGTGGCCGGGGTGCTCTGGGCGGGGCTCGCCGCCGGGATCGCCCATCTCGTCAACGTGCCCATCCGCGGCTTCGTCGCCCGGCCCCGGCCGGTCGACACCTATCCGGACCTGCACGTCCTGGTCGAGGGCAACGACGGGCACTCGTTCGTCAGCGACCACGCCGGTGCCGCCATGGCGATCGCGGTGGCGCTCTTCCTCGTGCACCGCGCTCTCGGCCTCGCCGTCTTCGGGCTGGCGGTGCTCCAGGGCTTCGTTCGCGTCATGCTCGGCGTGCACTACCCCACCGACGTCATCGGCGGCTTCGCCCTCGGCGCCGCCGTCGCGCTGCTGCTCGCGCCCCTCGCCATGGCGGCGCTGACGCCGCTGGTCGCGCTCTGCGCCAGGACCCGGGGCCTGGGCTGGATCGCGCGCCGACCGGCCGCCGACGGGTGTCCGTCGACGCCGCGGGGACAGCAGACGCCCGAGCGCGGGCTCGCCGCCTAGGGCCCGTCGTCGACGAGGCCGCCCTGCCCCCGACGCCTGGCACGCACGCTCGTCCGCGTCGCCGAATCGCCCACGTACTCCCCCAGACCCCGTCCGGGGGACCCCCAGGCGTCCGAGGACGATCCGGCGCCTTGCGATCGCACGCCAGACGCCGGGGGCGGCCTGACGCCCCCTTTGACGACGGACCCCCGCCGTGTCCGACCCGGGGACCGGCGGCCCGGCGGCTACGCGACGGTGCCGGCCAGGTGCGCCGCCGCCTCGGTCCGCGCGAGCGGGCGGGAGCGGCGGGCCGGGCCGTACCAGCCGCAGATACATCGCGGGGCGATGAAGGGCCCGCGCTCGGTGAGAGTGACTTGGTGCTCGGCCCTCGTGGAGGCGGGCGGCGGCGGCTCGGCTTCACCCTGCTCATGCACCCCACCACCGTAACGGCCGCCGCGAGGAGTCGTTAGGGGGGACAAGTCCGAAACGACGGTTGTTTGGGGGTGTCGGCAGACCATGGCGGTGTGGCGGCGCGCGCGAGGGAACGTGATCGCCCCGGGAGGCGCGGGCCGCGCCGGGCCGCTCGCCGCTCTGCTCGCCGCTCTGCTCGCCGCTCTGCTCGCCGTCGCCGGCTGCGCGGGCACGGGCGCCGCCGCCGAGGACGAGCGGGCCGGCGCGAGCGGGGGTGCCGGTGCCGGTGCCGGTGCCGAGGAGATCATCCGCCGGGCCGCCGACCTGCTCGCGGAGTCCGGCACCTCGCAGGCGCACACCGCGATGCACATGGCCTCGGGCGGCACCCGCATCACCATCCACGGTGAGGGCGGCTTCGACTATGCCGAGCGCGTCGGTGAGCTGCGCGTCACCCTGCCGGAGGGCGAGCCGGTCACCGAGATCTTCGTGCCGGGCCTGCTCTACATGAAGAACCGGGGCGCGGGCGTCCCCGCCGACAAGTGGGTGCGTGTCGACATCGCCTCGCTGCCCGACGGGAATCTGGTGACCGGCGGCGCCACCGACCCGATCACGGCCGCCGAGCTGCTGCGCGGGGTGCGGACCGCCGACGACCTCGGCGAGGCCACGGTGCACGGCGAGACGCTGCGCCATTTCCGCGGGGTGACCGACATCGCGGCGGCGGCGGAGGCGACCCGCTCGGAGCACTCCCGGCGGCAGCTCAGCGCCGCGCTGGACGGCTTCTCGGAGACGGAGGTCCCGTTCGACGCCTTCCTCGACGACCGGGGCCTGCTGCGGAAGGTCCGCCACCAGTTCAGCTACGCGGGCGACGCCGCGGGGGTCGACGTCGCCTCCACCGTGACGCTGCACGATTTCGGGGTGCCGGTGGCGGTCGCGCTGCCCGAGGCCGGGGACGTGTACGCCGGGGCCGTGGCCTGACGCCCGTCCCGGGCTTCCCGCCGCCCTCCCCGGACCGGCGGCCTCACGTCCTGAGCATGCGGGCGATGGCCGCCGTGGCCTCCTCGACCTTCTCGTCGATGCCGGGGCCGCCCTTCTCCGCGGCGTGCGCCACGCAGTGCCGCAGGTGCTCCTCCAGAAGCTGGAGGGCGAACGACTGGAGGGCCTTGGTGGAGGCGGAGACCTGCGTCAGTATGTCGATGCAGTAGACGTCCTCCTCGACCATGCGCTGGAGCCCGCGGATCTGCCCCTCGATGCGGCGGAGCCGCTTGAGGTGCGAGTCCTTCTCCTTGCTGTAGCCGTGGGGGCCCTGTGGGCCGCCGGCCACCGGTGCTTTCCCCGCCGCCGCGACCGTGTCAAACGTGGTCATTTCGGTCCTCCTGGGACTCTTATACCCCTGCTGGGTATAGCGTAACGAATGGACGACGGGGCAGGCAGTATGGTGCAGCCCCGGGCGGCCCCGTACGCCTGCCCTGTTCATCTTCTATTCACTTATAACCGTCGGCTGATTCACCTGATCTGCCTACTTTCGGAACCGAGCGGCTAACGGGAAGGACGGAACGACAGTGACGCTACGCCTCGGCGCGGTGCTGGTCTCCGGCGCTCTGGTCGCCCTCACTGCCTGTGGAACGGACGACAACTCCGGCCTTTCCGGCGCGGTGGACTTCTCGCTGGAGGATCTCGACTGCGGCCCCGGCGGCACGCTGCTCGCCTCCGGGTCGAGCGCCCAGTCCAACGCCATGGAGGTCTGGGTGAACACCTACCAGGCCAACTGTGACGGCAGCCAGATCAACTACAAGGCGACCGGCTCCGGGGCCGGGGTGCAGGAGTTCCTCCAGGGCACCACCGCCTTCGCCGGCACCGACTCGCGGCTCACCGAGGGCGAGGTGGACGAGTCGCGTTCCGTCTGCCGCGACGGCGGCCAGGCCGTTCACCTTCCGATGCTCGCCGGGCCCATCGCCGTCGGCTACCACGTTCCCGGCGTCGACGACCTCGTCCTCGACTCCGCCACCCTGGCCCGGATCTTCGACTCCGAGATCCGCCGGTGGAACGATCCGGCCATCGCCGAGCTCAACCCGGACGCCGAGCTGCCGGACATCCCGATCACCCCGTTCCACCGCTCCGACGGCTCGGGCACCACCGACAACTTCACCTCCTACCTGCACACCGCCGCCCCCGACGCCTGGCCGTACGAGCCGGACAAGGCATGGAAGGGCTCCGGCGGCCAGTCCGCCGAGGGCTCCTCCGGGCTGGTCGGCATGGTCCAGCAGAACGAGGGCGCCATCTCGTACTTCGAGCTGTCCTACGCCCACCAGAACGGCATCGACACCGTCCGCGTCGACACCGGTGCCGACGAGCCCGTCGAAGCCACCGTGGAGAACGCCTCCAACGCCATCGCCGAGGCCGATCTCGTCGGCACCGGGGGCGATCTGGCCCTGGAGCTCGACTCCGCCACCCGCGAGAGGGGCGTCTACCCGATCGTCCTGGTGACGTACGAGATCGTCTGCGACCGGGGGAACGCCCCGGGCACGCTGGACCTCACCCGGGCCTTCCTGGGGTACGCGGCCGGTGAGGAGGGACAGCGCGCCCTCGCCGAGATCGACTACGCGCCGATCTCCGACGACATCATCCAGCAGGTGCGCCGGCGCATCGACGCGCTGGCCTGAGACCGGGAACGGTATGCCCGCCACGAAGAAGAACACCGACACGCGCCTCGGCGACCGGGTGTTCAGCACCCTGTCCAAGGGGTCGGGGATCGCGCTGCTGGTGATCATGGCCGCGATCGCCGTCTTCCTCGCCATCCGCGCCGTGGTCGCGATCGGCGAGGACGAGGGGAACTTCCTCACCACCTTCGAGTGGGACGCCAACGCCGACCCGCCCGTCTTCGGTATCGCCGTCCTGCTCTTCGGCACCGTCGTCAGCTCGGTCATCGCCATGGCGCTGGCCGTGCCGGTCGCGGTCGGGATCGCGCTGTTCATCTCGCACTACGCGCCGCGCCGGCTGGCCACCACCATCGGCTACGTCGTGGACCTGCTGGCCGCCGTGCCGAGCATCATCTACGGCCTGTGGGGCGCGCTCTACCTGGTGCCGCACATGACCGGCCTGTTCCTCTGGCTCGACCAGTTCTTCGGCTGGACCGGCGTCCTCGCCTACGACGGCACGCCCGCCCGCTCCCTGATGACCGTCGGCATCCTGCTCGCCATCATGATCCTGCCGATCATCACCAGCGTCACCCGCGAGGTCTTCCTCCAGACCCCCAAGGCCAACCAGGAGGCCGCGCTCGCCCTCGGCGCCACCCGCTGGGAGGTCGTCCGCATGACCGTCCTGCCCTTCGGCCGCTCCGGCGTGATCAGCGCCTCGATGCTCGGCCTCGGCCGGGCGCTGGGCGAGACGATGGCCGTGGCCACCGTGCTCTCGCCGAGCTTCCTGATCGACCCCAGCCTGCTGGAGTCCGGCGGCGGCACGTTCGCGCAGAACATCGCCAGCCAGTTCAAGGAGGCCGGCTCCACCGGCCGTGACGCGCTCATCGCCTCCGGCCTCGTCCTCTTCCTTCTCACCCTGCTGGTCAACGGCGCGGCGCGGCTGATCATCGCCCGCCGCCGGGAGTACTCGGGGGCCAACGCATGACCGACATCGATGTGACCGTCCGCCGCACGCCCGTCGGCCCCGGCCGGGCCACCCTCCGGCCGCCCCGGCTGCCGCGCTGGGCCACCGCCGCGCTGGTCGTCGGCTCCCTCGCGGCCGGTGCCACGGCCGGGCTCGTCGGCCGGCTCGACAGCCGCGCGCAGTGGGGCCTGATCGCGGCGCTGGTCTTCATCACCGCCACCTACGGCCTGTCCGCCGCGATAGAGGGCCGCCGGTACGCCAGGGACCGGATGGCCGCCATCCTGGTCTGGGCGAGCTTCATTCTCGCGGTGCTGCCGCTGGCCTCCCTCGTCTGGGAGACGGTCGCCCGGGGCGTGCCCGGCGTGAGCTGGTACTTCCTGACCCACTCCATGAACGGCGTGCTGAGCTGGCAGGACGGCGGTGGCATCTACCACGCCCTGCTGGGCACCGTCGAGCAGGTGCTGATCGCCTCCCTCATCGCCATCCCGATCGGCCTGCTCACGGCCGTCTACCTGGTCGAGTACGGGCGCGGCAAGCTGGCGAAGACCATCACCTTCTTCGTGGACGTGATGACCGGCATCCCGTCCATCGTGGCCGGCCTGTTCATCCTCAGCCTGTGGATCATGATGCTCGACTTCGGGTACTCGGGCTTCGCCGGGGCGATGGCGCTGGCGATCCTCATGATGCCGATCGTGGTCCGCTCCACCGAGGAGATGCTCAAGCTCGTCCCCAACGAGCTGCGCGAGTCGGCGCTCGCGCTGGGTGTGCCGAAGTGGCGGACGATCCTGAAGGTCGTGCTGCCGACCTCGATCGGTGGCATCACCACCGGCGTGATGCTGGCCCTGGCCCGGATCGCCGGCGAGACCGCGCCGATTCTGCTGCTCGTCTTCGGCAATCAGATGATCAACGGCAATGCGTTCGAAGGGGCGCAGTCCTCCCTGCCACTGTTCGTCTACGAGCAGTGGGGGTACGGGACCGAGCAGGCGTACGACCGCGCCTGGGCCGCCGCCCTCGTCCTGATCGCGTTCGTCATGATCCTCAACCTGGTCGCCCGCGGCATCGCCCGCTGGAAGGCCCCCAAGACCGGCCGCTGACGAGAGCGACGAGAGAAGAAGAAAGAGAAGTCCCCATCATGGCCAAGCGCATCGAGGTCAGCGGACTGACCGCCTACTACGGCACGCACAAGGCGATCGACGACATCACGCTGCACGTGGAGCCCCGGTCCGTGACCGCCTTCATCGGCCCGTCCGGCTGCGGCAAGTCGACCTTCCTGCGCACCCTCAACCGCATGCACGAGGTCACCCCGGGCGGGCGCGTCGACGGCAAGGTGCTGCTGGACGACGAGGACCTCTACGGCCCCGGCGTGGACCCGGTCTCCGTGCGCCGGACGGTCGGGATGGTCTTCCAGCGGCCCAACCCGTTCCCCACCATGTCCATCTACGACAACGTGGCGGCCGGGCTGAAGCTCAACGGCGTCTCCTACCGCAAGCCCGAGCTGGACGACATCGTGGAGAAGAACCTGCGCGCCGCGAACCTCTGGAACGAGGTGAAGGACCGCCTCAACAAGCCCGGCTCCGGGCTCTCCGGCGGTCAGCAGCAGCGGCTGTGCATCGCCCGCGCCACGGCCGTGGAGCCCGAGGTGCTGCTGATGGACGAGCCGTGCTCCGCGCTGGACCCGATCTCGACCCTGGCCATCGAGGACCTGATCGACAAGCTGAAGACCCAGTACACGATCGTCATCGTCACGCACAACATGCAGCAGGCGGCCCGTGTCTCGGACCGCACCGCCTTCTTCAACCTGTCGGCGATCGGGCAGCCGGGGAAGCTCATCGAGGTCGACTCGACCCACAAGATCTTCTCCAACCCGTCGGTGCAGGCGACCGAGGACTACATCTCGGGCCGCTTCGGGTGAGAAGCGGCCCGAGACGCGGGACGTGCTAGCCGTTCATCAGACGGTGCGGTAGGCGTCGATGATGGTCTGGGTCAGGGTGTTGCCCTGCTTGTCCTCGACCTCGGCGCGGAAGGAGACCGTGCGGCCGGCCTTCGGGTTGGTGATCCGGATCTTGCCGCGCTTCACCTCGACGTCGGTCCAGGTCCGGCCGTGGTCGTAGGAGACCGACACGGTCAGGGAGTCCAGGTTCCGGCCGGCGGCCGAGCCCTGGACGGTGACCGGGACGTCGACGGTCCTGCGGGCCGCCGCGGTGCTGTCGTCGTTCAGCCGGGGCGTGAACCGGACGGCGGACGCGGGCAGCGAGACCGTCTCCTCCTCGCCGACCCCGGCGGAGGTGAAGGTGTAGGCCGCGGTGACCTCCGTCGAGACGTCGGCCGCCGCGTACGACTGCTCCGGGTCACGGCTGGCGGTGGTCACCAGCTCGTACTCGGCCTCGTCGGACGGCACCTCGAACTCGACGTAGTCGATGATGTCCTCCGCCGTGGCGTACACCTCGCCGTCGCGATACAGGATCGTCTGGGAGCTGTCGACCACGCTGTACCCCAGATGGCCCTCGCCGTCGCTGAACGGGGAGATCCAGCCGCTGATGACGTCACCCGTGCGGAAGAGCCCGTTGGCCGGGCCGAAGGCGGGGCCGAAGACGCCGACGTTGAACGTCTCCGCGTAGCGGATCCGCGGCCGGTAGGTCTCGTAGTCCGTCCAGCCGCCCGCCGAGGCGAACACCTCGTCGTTCTCCTGCATGAACTCCTGCGACCACTGGCCGGTGCCGGCCTCCACGTAGACCTCGGTGGTGTGCGGCAGTTCGTGCGTCATCGCCGAGGCCGAGCCGACCTCGGACGAGAACGTGAACAGCACTCCGCGCTGGCCGGGCAGCGACGCGCCCTCCCGGGTGGTGATGCGGGCGAAGTCGCCGCTTCCGATGTGGTCGGTCAGACCCGTGTAGAAGGAGTCCTCCCGGGTGTCCACGGAGTAGTACTGGCGGTTGCCGCGTTCCCAGGTGGTGCTGGCGTAGCCGGAGATGTCGGCGGTGCCGCCGCCCTCGCCGATCTGCGCGGTGCGGAAGCCGCCGGGCAGCCCGGCCGCGCTCCATGAGGAGTCGAAGGAGTACGCGTCCTCGTTGACGACCCGGTATCCGACGGTCAGGTCGGTCTGTTCGGCCCGGGTGTCGGCCACCGTCATCTCGATGGCCTCCGCGTCGCGGGCGTCGGCATCCAGGGTGGTGTCCTCGGTGAGCGCCAGGTTCGGCGCCACCAGCCAGTCGAGACCGTTCCAGTCCTCCTCACCGGGGTCGACGACGTTGGTCTCGACCTGGTACTCGCCGGCCGGCAGGCGGACCGAGCCGGAGCTGGTGCCCTCGTCGCCGTAGATGTCGTAGAACTGGAAGGTCTCCGCGTCGATCACCGTCGCCCACCAGTCGGTGGCCGGGGCGCCGGAGCGGTCGGTGACGTCGACGGTGAGCTCGAACATCCGCTCCTCGCGTTCCACCGCGCCGGCCGTGGTGACGCTCTCCCCGCCGTCGCCGGTGGCGGTCAGGTACAGGCTGTACGCGCCGTACACGTCGCCGCCGACGCTCGTGTCGGCCGAGACCTCGACGGTGGCGGTGCCGCCCGCCGGAACGGTCACCTCGTCGGCGCCCAGGGTGAACATGCCCTCGGGCGCCGCGTTGCCCTCGGGGTCGAGGCCGCTCGCGTCGAGCTGGAGGGTGACGTCGGTCTCGTCCAGGTTGCGGTAGGTCAGCTCCCTGGTGACCGGGTCGGCGTCCTCGTGCGGCCACGGCACGGTGCCGAAGCTGAGGGAGGACTGTTCGGCGATGACAGTCTGCTCGATCGCCGCGGGCACGTCGATCCGGCCCGCGCCCTGCTGGAACGCGCCGTAGCCCTCGCCGGTGACGGCCGAGCCGGTCAGCGCGGACTTGATCTGCTCGCCCGTCCAGTCCGGGTGGGCCTGGGCGAGCAGCGCCGCGGCGCCGGCCGCGTGCGGCGTCGCCATGGAGGTGCCTGAGATCGCGACATAGCCGTCCTCGGCGGCCGGGGTGCCGTACTCCCAGATGGAGGCGCCCTCGGCGCCCGCCGCGGTGATGTCCACGCCGGGTGCGGTCACATCGGGCTTGAGCCCGCCGTCGCGCGACCGGGGGCCGACGGAGGAGAAGTCGGCGAGGACGTCGGACTTGTCGACCGCGCCCAGGGTGAGCGCGGCGTCGGCGGTGCCGGGGCTGCCGATCGTGCCGGGCTCCGGGCCCGAGTTGCCGGCCGCGATGACGAACAGCGCGTCGGACTCGGCCGACAGCGTGTTGACGGCCTGCTCCATCGGGTCGATCTCGGGGCCGGCGAAGCCGCCCAGACTCATGCTGACGACGTCGGCGCCCTGGTCGACGGCCCACTGCATGCCCTCGATGATGTCCGACTCCCAGCCGGAGCCGTAGTCGTCCAGCACCTTGCCGTTGATGAGGTTGGCGCCGGGCGCGACGCCGCTGTAGCGGCCGTCCGAGTGCGCTCCGGTGCCGGCGGCCGTGGAGGCCACGTGGGTGCCGTGGCCGTCGCGGTCCTCGGCGTCGGCGGCGTCCGAGAAGTTCTGCTCGGCGATCACCTTGCCGCCCGCGAGGTCGGGGTGCTCCGCGCTGATGCCGGTGTCGAGGACGGCGATGGTGGCGCCCTCACCGTCGTAGCCGGCCTCCCACGCCTCGGGGGCGCCGATCTGCGCGACACTCTCGTCCAGAGTCTTGGTGGCGATGCCGTCCAGGGCGATGGTGGCGATGCCTGGGGTGGCGGCGAGGGTCCGCTCGCCGGAGGCGGCGCCGGTCAGGGCCTCCCAGACGGCGGTGATCTCGTCGCCCTGAACGGTCAGGGCCTCGCCGTTGATGGCGTTGAGCGTGGTGGTGCCGTCGTCACCGGCCGCCCCGTACAGCTCGGCCTGGGCGGCGTCCGCCCGCGCGGCCCGCCCGGAGTAGGTGACGATCAACGGCAGGCCGTCGGCGGAACGGTACTGCTCCCGGCTCAGCTCGGTGACGTTGAACAGCCGTTGGTCCAGCGTGCCGTCCGCGATGAGCGGCATCACGTCCTGTGGGATGACGTGCGTGGCGTCGCCGATCCTCATGATCCGCACCGGGACGGATTCGCGTCCCTCGGCGCGGACGAGGCCCGTGACCTCGCCCCCGCGGGCCACCACGACGTGATCGCCCGTGATGAGCGTGACGCGCTGGGCCCCCGCGGCCCCGGAACCGGGGCCGGACCCGCCCGCTTCCCCCGTCGCCCCGCTCCGCGCGGCGGCCGGTGCTATTAATCCGGCGGTCAGTGTCACGACCACGGCCGCGCAGGCGACGGCCGTCGCCCCCCGCCGCGCACTCTTCGGTTTGCCTATCAAGGTCTCCCCTAACCTGAGGTGACGGGGACGCACATCACCGTGCGCCCCCCTCCGGTTAGACGTCGAACGGAGAGGAAGCGGCTCGTGTGAGAAGTGAGAAAGTTGTGATGTTTCAGTCGAACAGCAGACGGACCACCGCGTAGCCCAGCGCGGCCACGGCGGCGGCGGCCGGCATGGTGATGACCCAGCCCGTCACGATGTTCTTCGCCACGCCCCAGCGCACCGCCCGGACCCCGCGGGTGGCACCGGAGCCCATGATCGCGGCCGTGATCACATGGGTGGTCGAGATGGGCGCGTAGAAGATGTACGAGGCGACGTAGAGCACGGACGCCGCCGTCGTCTCGGCGGCGAAGCCGCGGGGCGGGTCCAGCTCGATGATGCGGCGGCCCAGCGTCCGCATGATGCGCCAGCCGCCGGCGTAGGTGCCGAGCGAGAGCATCAGCGCGCAGGAGACCTTGACCCAGATCGGGATGCTGCCCGCGTCGTCCTGCACATCCGCGATGACCAGAGCCATCACCACCACGCCCATCGTCTTCTGGGCGTCCTGGAGCCCGTGGCCCAGGGCCATGCCCGCGGCCGAGACGGTCTGCGCCATGCGGAAGCGGCGCTGGGCGACGTGTGGGTCGGCCCGGCGGAAGGTCCACAGGAGGGCGACCATCAGCAGGTAGCCGAGGATCAGACCGAGGACGGGGGAGAGGATCATGGGCAGCACGATCTTCGTCAGCACGCCGTCCCAGTGGACGGTGGAGGTGCCGGCCAGGGCGGCGCCGACCAGGCCGCCGAAGAGCGCGTGCGAGGAGGACGACGGCAGCCCGAGGTACCAGGCCACGAGGTTCCAGGTGATCGCGCCGAGCAGGGCGGCGAAGAGGATGGTCATGCCCTCCTCACCGGTGGGCGTCTCGATCAGGCCCTCGCTGACGGTCCTGGCGACGCCGCTGCCGAGGAAGGCGCCGGCCATGTTCATGAAGGCGGCCATGGCGAGCGCGATCCGCGGGGTGAGCGCCCGGGTGGAGATGGAGGTCGCGATGGCGTTGGCGGAGTCGTGGAAGCCGTTGGTGTAGGTGAAGAAGAACGCCGCGCCGATCACGACCAGCAGTGAAAACGTTTCCACCGGGGTCTCAGGTCTCCTTGACCACGATCGTCTCGACCGTGTTGGCCACCGACTCGAAGGCGTCGGCCGCCTCCTCCAGCACGTCCACGATCTGCTTCAGCTTCATGACCTCGATGGCCTCGTAGCTGCCGCTGAACAGGTGCGCCAGGAGCTTGCGGTGGATCTGGTCCGCCTGGTTCTCCAGGCGATTCACCTCGATCCAGTACTCGTTGAGGTTCCGCATCGTGCGCAGGTGCGGCATGGCCTCGGCGGTCAGCTCGGCGGCCCGGGCCAGCACCTCGATCTGCTGGTCGACACCCTTGGGCAGCTCGTCGATCTCGTACAGCACGACGAGGTCGACCGCCTCCTCCATGAAGTCCATGATGTCGTCGAGGCGGGCGGCGAGGCGGTAGATGTCCTCGCGGTCGAAGGGGGTGACGAAGGCGGAGTTCAGCTGGTGGAAGATCGCGTGCGTCGCGTCGTCACCCGCGTGCTCCGCGGCCCGCATCCGGTCGGCGATCTCGACGCGCGTAGCGGGGTCGGCTCCGAGGAGCTCCAGCAGCAGCTTCGAGCCGCTGAGAACGTTGTCGGCGGCGGTGGCGAACAGTTCGTAGAAGCTCGTCTCCCGTGGTGTCAGGCGAAAGCGCACTGGCGGTCCTCTGGCGTTCATCAGCGGGTGTCCCCGTTGATGCTAAGCGCAGAATCCGGCCACGGCTAACCCTCTGCGCGGGGGGACGGGCGCTCGCTCACCGGTTGCCGTTGTACGGCCCGTAGGGCCCGTCGCTGCTGCTCCGGCCGCCGCCCCGGCCGCCGCCGGAGATCGACCGGAGGGCCGGCCGGACGTCCACCAAGTAGACGATCGTGGCGACGATGCCCGCGAGCACCAGCATGAACCCGAAGGGGCCGAGCGGCAGAAACTGGACGATCACGCTCAACCCCAGGATGAGCAGCCAGAACGGCTTCGTCTGCTTGTCCACGGCGCGGAAGGCGTCCTCGCGCTGGAGCGCGGCGTGCGCGAATGCGTAGAGGCTCAGGGACACCAGCGCCACGGAGATTCCGAAAACGACCCAGCTATAGCCTTCCAACAGCATGCGCTACACCACCGTCCATTCTCCGACTGTCGTCTCCCACGCTACCGGCCGGGGGGCCGGGTGCGTAATGCCCGGCCCCCGCCCGGTGGAGCTCACGCCTCCGGCGAGCTCTTCTTCGGCGCGGCCTTGCGGGGTCCCGGGGTCTTGCGGGCGCGCGGCTTGGAGTCCGAAGCCGACTCGGCGACGGGCTCCGTGACGGGCTCGCCGACCGGCTCCGTGACGGGCTCGGTCACCGGCTCGGTGAACGGCACCCGCTCGACGGTGACCTCGGTCTCCGCCGCCGCCTCCGCGCCCGGCTCGGGCTCGGCGTCGGTGCGGCGCCGCTCCACGACGGTCTTGCCGCGCTCGGCCAGCCCGTCGTACGTCTCGCGCGCCTTCACGGCGTACTCCAGGGCCATGCCGACGCCCTGGAGCGCCACGTTCTGCGCCTGCTCGCGCAGCTTGGGCAGCCGCTCGGGCGCCTCGGCCCGCAGCCGGTCGATGGTCGCGGGCAGCTCGCGGAGCTTCTGCGCCGCGAGATCGGCGGTGCCGGCGGCGACGTAGAGCGGGGTCGCGTTGGTCAGTGTCTTGCGGAGGTCATTGGTGAAAGCCATGTCAGTCCCCTCCCGGTGGGCTGTTCTCTTTGCGGAATGAGCTGTAGATCTGGAGCAGCGCCTGCTTCTGCTGCTCGGTGAGATACGGATCGGCGAGCACCGCCTCCCGCACCCCGGCCCCGGTCCCGGTCCCGGTCCCGGTCCCGGTCGTCCGGCCGTCGCCCTCCTGCGCGCGCTCGTCCAGAATCCCGGCCTGCACGTAGAGCGTCTCGGCGGAGATCCGCAGTCCCTTGGCGATCTGCTGGAGGATCTCCGCGCTGG
This sequence comes from Streptomyces sp. NBC_01803, assembly GCF_035917415.1. NCBI lineage: Bacteria > Bacillati > Actinomycetota > Actinomycetes > Kitasatosporales > Streptomycetaceae > Streptomyces > Streptomyces sp. NBC_01803. The sequence continues at coordinate 2,753,906 of NZ_CP109073.1, read as the reverse complement.
GCTTGCGCAGCCCGCGCTCGATCTGGCTGAGATACGGATTCGACACCCCGGCGGCATCGGCGAGCTGACGCAACGACAACCGCGCCTGCCGACGCTGCTCCCGGAGGAACTCCCCGAGGTTTCCGACACCGAGTGAGGCCATGCCCCCAGCGTGCCCGACACCGCTAACTATTGCAAGCGAACGCTTGCAAGCGCCCCCGTGCTCCCGCACACCCGTTTCAGCGCGCCCCGGTCACCGCCCGACCGGGGCGTTCGGCGTGCCGCGCCAGCAGCGCCTCCAGCGCGTCCGCCAGCACCTCGGCCGGGGCGTCGGCCCCGGTGGCCGAGCGCCAGGCGATGAAACGGTCCGGACGCACCAGCACCGCTCCCGCCGGGCCGTGGCCGCGCCAGCGGGTCCAGGTGGAGCGCACGTCCCGGTAGTCCCCGTCCAGATGCCCGATCCGCACGGCGTCCAGCGGCAGCGACGTCGCGGCGGCGATCTCCGCCGCCGCCTCGCACCACGCGCCCCCGTCCTCTCCGGCGACGAGCAGGAAACGGCCGGGCCGTATCAGCCGGGCCAACGGCAGCCGTTCGCCGTCCTCGTCCTCCAGCCACGCGTGCGGCAGCGGATGGCCGGGCCGGGCGGCGGGCTGGTAGAGGCGGACCGGGTCGGGGTTCTCCGGCGGGGGCGTGCCGTCGGGGAGGACGGCGCCGCAGGAGCCGTAGGTGTAGCCGAACTCGACGCCCAGCTCGTTGAACTCCATCGACTGCGCGGCGACGGTCCGCCGGAACGCCCGCCGGAGCTCCGCGTCGGCCGGGTCGCCGCTCCACAGGCGGCGGGCCCGTCGCCAGTTCTCCTCGGGCGGGGCGCCGGGCCGCAGGCCGAACTGCGCCGTTATCGCGAGCTGGTTGAGGGCGTTCTCCAGGGAACGCCGGACGGTGGCGGCGTCTATCGGGCGGCGCTCGCGTTCGTAGCTGTCGAGCAGCCCCTCCCCGGCGTGGCCGCCGAGCACGGCGGCGAGCTTCCAGGTGAGATTCTGCGCGTCGTGCGTCGCGGACGTCAGGCCGAGGCCGCCGGTCGGCGCGTGGCGGTGCGCGGCGTCGCCTGCCAGGAAGACGCGGCCGACGCGGAACCGGTCCGCCAGCACGCCCTCCAGCGACCAGCGGGAGATCCGGTGAACGGTCAGCTCGGCGGCGTCCAGCCCGAGCGCGGTGCGCAGATCGGAGAGCACCGCCTCGTCGTCGAGGGCGCGGACGTCATCCGGTCCGTAGTGGAGATGGAACACCCACTCCTCCGACTCCGGCCCCCACCGCTCGGGCCCCATCGGCACCAGCACGCCGCCCGCGCCGAGGTCGGGCAGCCCGAGCCAGCGGATCAGCACCTCCGGGTCCCCGGCCCAGCGGGACAGGTCGGCGGAGAGGTGGAACGAGACCATGCGCGCCACGTCCCGCATCCCCTCCAGCCGGACGCCGAGGGCCGGTCCGACCGTCCGGCCGCCGTCGCAGCCCAGCAGGTACCGCGCGCGGACCCGGTACGCGGTGCCGGTATCGCGGTCGGTGATGGTCGCGGTGACGCCGTCGGGGTCCTGCGTGAACGCGGTCAGCTCGTGGTGGAAGCGGACCATGCCCGGCGCCAGGGCCTCGGCCCGGGCCCGCAGCCGGGGCTCCAGGCGGATCTGGGGGAGGTTGGCCTGCCGCTCCGGGCTGGCCGCCAGCCACTCCGGCGAACGGCCGCCCGCGCCCCAGGACTCCATGACGGCGACCCGGCGTCCGTAGTCGGCGCCGTCACCGGCCAGGCCGACGTACCAGCCGGAGTAGGCCATCTGCTCGGCCGGCGTCGAGGCGGCGTAGACGGCGTCGGCGAGGCCGACATCGCGCAGGATCTCCATGGTGCGCTGGTTGAGGACATGGGCCTTGGGCAGGTCCGAGGTCGAGGGCGCGGCGCTGATCAGCAGGGACCGGGTGCCCATCAGGCTCAGCAGCATCGAGGCGGTCAGCCCCGCGACGCCGCCGCCGACGACGAGGACGGGCACGTCGGGAACGGTGACGCCGGTGTCGTTCATGGGGCTCCCTGGGCGGGTCTTCGGTGGGGGCGAGGGCAGCGGGAAGAGCGCCGGGCTGCGGCGTCCCATGTCTTCCCAGCGGGTGGCGGGGAGCCGACTTTCCTCACGAGACAAACCGATAAAATCACCTGTGAAGATGAATCTTTGACCAAAGGGTTTGGCGCCGCCCGGTCAGCCGGTGGCCTCGGCCCCGATGAGTTCGCCCCGACGAGCTCGGCCCCGCCGTGCTGGTCTTGACCGCGCTGAACGCGCCGTCCAGCCGGACGATCACGTCCGGTCCCCGGCGTGGGCCCGTTCCACCAGCTCGATGGCGACCTCCAGCGCGGCCAGCCGCTTCTCCTCCGGGGTGGCGTCGACGTGCCGCATCCCGTGCATGCCCATGTGCATCGTGAACAGCGCGCTGACGCAGCGCATCCGGTCGGTCAGTGACGCCTTCTCCGGCACCATCAGGTCGCCCATCACCATCAGACGCTTCTTGATGCCCTCCCCGATGCTCAGCTCGCGCAGCGCCGCCTGGTTCTCCTGCAGGAAACGGAACAACGGCCCCGCCCCGCGCAGCGCCTCGCTGTAACGGCGCAGCACCTCGCGCCGGGTCTCCAGGGTGGGCGGCTGCTCGCGCGCCCACGCGACCAGCTCCTCCATCGGCCGCGTCAGGTCCTCCACCAGGCCGGTGAGGATGTCCTCCTTGGTCCGGAAGTGGTAGTACAGCGCCGCCTTGGTGACGTCGAGCCGCTCCGCGATCTCGCGGAGCGACGTCTTCTCGTAGCCCTGCTCGGCGAACAGCTCCAGGGCGACGTCCTGGATGCGCTGGCGGGTGTCCGACCGCCGAGTCTGCCTCGTGCTGTTCATCGTGCTCCCGGGCTCCCTACCTACTTACTTGACGACCGGCTAGTGACCGTTCTAGCGTCTCCAGAGTATGTCAACTAGCCGGGCGGCAAGTAAGCCGGGGAAGCGGGGAAAACGTGTCCGAGAGCACCACCGACACCACGGGCGGGGCGGCGACCGCCCCGGCCGCCGCCCCGGCCGCCGAGCCGCCCGCGCGCAGCGTCCGCGTCGTCCTGATGGCGCTGCTGATCTCGATCATGCTCGCCATGCTGGACAACATGATCATCGGCACGGCGATGCCCACCATCGTCGGCGACCTCGGCGGCGTGGAACACCTGTCCTGGGTGGTCACCGCCTATACGCTCGCCACCGCCGCCTCCACCCCCATCTGGGGCAAGATCGGCGACATGTACGGCCGGAAAGGCGCCTTCCTCACCGCGATCGTCATCTTCCTCGTCGGCTCCGCGCTCTCCGGCCTCGCCCAGAACATGGGCGAGCTCATCGGCTTCCGCGTCGTCCAGGGCCTGGGGGCCGGCGGTCTGATGGTCGGCACCATGGCGATCATCGGCGACCTCATACCCCCGCGCGAACGCGGCCGGTACCAGGGCATGATCGCGGGCGTGATGGCCCTGGCCATGATCGGCGGCCCGGCCGTTGGCGGCGTCATCACCGACCACCTCGGCTGGCGCTGGACCTTCTACATCAACCTGCCGCTCGGCGCCGTCGCCCTCGTCATGGTCACCATGGTGCTGCACCTGCCGAAGAAGCGGGCCGTCGGCCGCATCGACTACCTCGGCGCCGCGCTGCTCACCCTCGGCATCACCGCCATCGTCCTCGTCACCACCTGGGGCGGCACCGAGTACGCCTGGGGCTCCGCCCGCATCATCGGCCTGACCGTCGTGGGCGTCGCCGCCCTGGCCGCGTTCCTGCGCGTCGAGACGCGGGCCGCCGAGCCGGTCATGCCGCTGCACATCTTCCGGAACCGCAACTTCACGCTGATGGCCGTCATCGGCTTCATCAGCGGCTTCGTGATGTTCGGGGCGATCCTCTACCTGCCGCTGTTCCAGCAGGCCGTCCAGGGCGCCTCGGCCACCAACTCGGGGCTCCTGCTGATGCCGATGCTGCTGGCCATGATGGGCGTCTCCCTGCTCGTGGGCCGGGCCACCACCCGCACCGGCCGCTACCGGGTCTTCCCCATCGTGGGCAGCGCGCTGGTGGTCGTCGGCCTCCTGCTGCTCTCCCTGATGGACACCGGCACCTCGCGGCTCACCGCGGGCCTCGCCATGGCCGTGCTCGGCGCCGGGCTCGGCTTCCTGCTCCAGATCACCATGCTGGTCGCTCAGAACAGCGTGGAGATGAAGGACATGGGCGTCGCCTCCTCGACCGCCACCCTTTCCCGCACGCTCGGCAGCTCGTTCGGCGTCGCGATCATGGGCGCGGTCTTCACCAGCCGGGTCCAGGACGAGATGTCCCGGCGCGGCGGCTCGTCCGCCACCGCCGGGTCGGCCCAGCTCGACGCCGAGAGCCTGGCCGCGCTGCCCACGGCGGCCCGCGAGATGTACCAGCACGCGGTCGCCTCCGGCACCCACGCGGCGTTCCTCCTCGGCGGCCTCATCGCGATCCTGGCCTTCGCCGCGTCCTGGTTCGTCCACGAGGTCCCGCTGCGCGGCGGCCCCTCGGAGCGGAAGCCCGAGGACGGCCCCCGCCCGTCGACGGAAGACCGCCCGGTCCCGGCCGGCGCCGCCTGAGCGGCACCCCACACCGAAGGCCCCGCCACATCCGGCTCAGGTTCCAGGGATCATCGCACCACTGGTGATCAACTGGCTTCGGTGAGGACTTCGGCGAGACGCTCGGCTGGTGTGTCCCAGCCGAGCGTTGTGCGTGGGCGGCTGTTGAGCTCGGCAGCGACGGCGGGGGACCGCCCACCAGGTCGTCCGCCTGGAACACCTGGGCCGAACAGGTCGCCGCCACCGTCCCCACCCGGTCCGCCGCGGCTCCATGGACCCCATCCTGTCCAGCCTCCGGACCATCGCCCGCTGGACCGAGACCAACGGCTACCGCTCCCTCGGGATGGCGCGCGAGGTCTACCCGGAGGCCCCGGGCGAGGACCGGAGCACGGGGTGACGGAGCTTCAGGAGACCGTGGCGGCGGCGGTCGAGTCCCTCGTCAGTCGGCGCCGAAGAGGTCGAGCAGCTCGGTCCGGCCGAACATCCGGGCCGTGTCGATCGCCGACGGCTGCCCGGCCGCCGGGTCCGCACCCGCCGCGAGGAGGGTGCGGACCACGTCGATCGCGCCCTTGAACACCGCCCCGGCGATGGGGGTCTGGCCCTTGTCGTTGCCCCGCCGGGGGTCGCCGCCGCGTTCGAGCAGCACCCGGACGGTGTCCGCGTGCCCGTGGTAGGCGGCGAGCATCAGCAGCGTGTCGCCCTTGTCGTTGCTGAGGTTCGGCGGCACGCCCGCGTCGACGTAGGCGGCGACGGTCGCGGTGTCTCCCTGCCGGGCCAGATCGAAGATCTTCGCCGCGAGCTGGAGCACCTCTGGATCGTGCGCGGGCTCGTTGGTCTCCGGTTCCGGGCCGGTCATGGGGACGTCCTCCTGGGGAGAGAGGTTTTCGTAGCGGACGAAGCTGTCTGAGAGCGGGGGTGGATCGGGTGGATCGGGTGGACCCCAGCCTACGTACTCCCGCTCCCCTGGTTCCCTCAATCCGGCGGGCATTCCGGGTGGATCGCGCGATGCCGCCGCCCGATGCCGTCGTGCTCGGTGACATCGCGTCGCTTCCGCTCCGCGACGTGGACACCGGCCCGCGGCCCTCGCGCTGGGCTGGGCCCCGGTCGGGGCGGGCTGGACGGTCCTCGGCCCGCGGGACCGGGGGCCCGTGCCGGTGGCCCCGATGACGATCGCGGTCCCACGCTCGGCGTCACCGTGCTCGCCTCGCACGCCTGCACCATCGCGGACGACACGACCCTGCGTGATGACGCTGGTCGCCCTCGTCATCGGGCTCTCCTTGGACTACGGGATCTTCCTGGCCTCGCGCCCACGAGGAGGGGGAGCGGACCCGGGACCACGTCCTGGCGGTCCGCGAGGGGGTGGCCCACACCGGCTCGGTGATCACCGCGGCGGGCGCCACCGTGATCGTGGTCTTCGCCGCCTTCACGCTCAGCCCGGAGCGGACGCTCCAGCAGTTCGGCTTCGGCATGGCGGTGGCCGTCTTCGCGGCCGCGGTCGTCATCCGCCGCCTGATCGCCCCCGCGGCAATGCGGCTGATGGGCCCGCGCGCCTGGTGGCTGCCGGCGCCGCTGGCGAGGGTGCTGCCGAAGGTGGAGCCGGAGCGGCACTCCGCGCCCGCGTCGCGGGAATCGGCGCGGCGCTGAACGCCGCGTAGACGGCCTCGACAGCACGCGGGCCGGGCACCCGGCGCAGCCCGAGCACGTGCGCGGCCCGTCCCAGCACGGTGCTCACCACCTCGCCGGTACGGGCCAGTTGCGCGGGCAGCTCGGCGGACGGCGTCGAACGCACCTGGTACGCCTGCCGGATGACGTCGGTGAACACCGACTGGACGCGCTTGTACGCCAGATAGCGCGGCAGGTCGCGCGATAGCCCGGCCGCCGCCCCTGGCAGGGACTCGTCCACCGCCCGGGCCCACCGGGCCAGCACCTCGCGTTCCTGCTCGGGCGGGTACCGCATCAGGTGCAGGTGGGTGGCCAGGTCGTAGACCGGGTCCCCGATCAGCGCCAGCTCCCAGTCGATCACGCACAGCCCGCCGTCGGACTCGGCCACGATGAGGTTGTCGCGGTGCAGGTCGGCATGGAGCAGGCAGAAGGGCCGGTCCGTCAGCAGCGCGGCCTCCCTGGCCAGCGGTCCGGTCGGGGCCAGCACCGCCGGGTCGACCCGCAGCGCGGCGAACAGCCCGCCCAGGGCCGGGCGGTGCACGGCGTACACGCGGCGGCGGGTGAAACGGACCAGGCCGCGCAGGAAGTCCCGGCCGGTGCGGGGCCGCAGGCCCACCGGGCAGCGGTGCATCAGGGCCAGCGCGGCCGGGGACACGGTGGCCAGGCGCCCGAACATCGCGGTGAGCTCGTCGAGTTCGGAGTCGGTGAGCGCGGTGCCCGGCGGCCGGGGCACGGACAGCGGCTCGCCCTCGATGTAGCCGTGCACCCGTATGTCCCCGGGACCGACGCGGTACACCGGGGCGATCCGTTCCACGCCCAGCAGGGCGAGTTCGATGAGGAGGTCTTCCTCGTTGTCGAAACAGCGCGGGTCGAAGCGGTGTGCTCCGGGCCGTGGACGGCCGACCTTCAGCCGTCCCAGGGACGCCAGCTCCCCCTCCGCGCGCAGGACCTGCCAGATGCGGTGGTGCCCGCGCAGAGCGGGCAGCGGTTGGCTCATGGTGGTGGCCTTCCGGCAGCGGGTCGGTCGGGTTGGTCGTGGTTGGTCGCGATTGGTCGCGGTTGGTTCCGAGTGACAGCACGGTACGCCGCACGGGGGGCGCTGCCGATGGCCCGATGGGGCAGGTCTCACCCGAAGGAGGGGGCGATGAGCGCCGTGAGCACCTGTTCGAGGGAGCGCACGACATACGACGCGCCCGCGTCGGAGAGCTGATCCGCCGCCGAGTCCTCGGGCGCGTAGCCGATGAACGGCACGCGGGCCGCCGTCGCCGCCGCCAGGTCGGCGACGCTGTCCCCGATCATCAGCGCGCGGTGCGCGGGCGTCCGGGTCGAGGCCAGGGCGCGCAGCAACGAGTCGGGGTGCGGTTTGAGCAGCGCGACGTCGCCGGTCCTGCCGTGGACCCGGCCGCCCACGTAGCCGGACAGCTTGTGCCGGCGCAGGTATGTCTCGGCGGCCAGCGGCGAGTTGTTGGTGGCGATGGCGACCTGCCGGCCCCGCGTGGACAGGGCCGCGATCAACGCGGCGGCGTACGGCGTCGGGTGGGCCGTGGCCGCGGCCGACACCTCCTCGCCGGTCAGCGTGGCCTCCAGCCGCTGCAGGACCGCCGCTCCCGGCCGGCGCCGGGCGATGCCGCGCAGCACCTGATGTGGGTCGGGCGAGGTGCGTAACTCGGCGGTCAGCAGGGTCGATATCGACAGCTCCGCCGCCAGGTCGCGCAGCCGGTGCGCGATGGACTCAGCGGACCTGACGGCGAAGAGATGGCATACGGGGCCGTCGAAGTCGAAGAGAACACAGCTGGCGTTACCGATGAGTTCCCTCATCTAACCGAGTGTGAGCGGTTGGGCCAGCGTTGACCAGAGGGACTCGAACCACAGGTGTGACTCTTCAACAAAGGCGGTGTCCGAGGACGAACGGAAGACCTTGGAGCTCAGCCCGAGCACGTCGTAGATCTCCAGCTGCTCCCGCTCGAACTCCACCACGCGGGGAACGACCTGGTAGTACGCGGTGAGCACCTCGGTGCCGTTGAGCAGATAGAGCTTCTGCACGGGGGTGATGGGGACGCTGCGGATCTCCACGCTGACCTTCGGGACCAGCCGCATCTCGGCCAATGAGGTGAGCTGGTGGCGCAAAGAGGTCGAAAACGTCCGGGTGAGCTGGCGCAGCCGGGCCCGCGGGCGGCGGTCGTCCGGGTCGGAGACCAGGCGGGGGTAGGCCAGCGGGGCGTCCGGGCTGGGCAGGAGGACCCGGACGGAGATGGAGACGGGGGCCAGTTCGCCCGCCGAGATGGCGATCAGTGGGGCGGCCAGCGCCGAGTTGAGCGTCTCGGTGGTGAGGCAGAAGGCGTCGATGGAGACGTCGGCGGCCTGGAACGCGACGGCGATGCGGTCGGCGACCTCGACGCCGGCCGGGCGGGGCGTGTCCGCCGTCGGCGCGCTGACCAGGGCCGGAGCGCCGCGTCCCCGGGTGCTGACGTAGCCCTCGCGCTCCAGAATTCCCAGCGCCTGCCGGACGATGGTCCGGTTGACGCCGAACTCCTCCACCAGGGCGCGCTGGGTGGGCAGCTTCGCGTGCATCGGAAGCTCGCCCGAGCGTATGCGGTCACGCAGGACGTCGGCGATGTGGTCCGAAGAGAGCAGGTCACCTGTTGGGTGGGGGGGCTCGCTGTCCGGGGTGATCTCCTCACTCACGGACACACCCTACAACTTTCGGCCAGATGCGGAACGTTGATATGAAGACGTTTCCCGGCTGCCGCCAACTGGGGACAAGGAGAATATAGTTGGTTGACAACTTGGCCAACTTTCCAAGACTTCAGTGAAGTTGACGTGATGTAAGGAGGAGTCATGCTCGTATCCACGATTACCGTGGCTGCCTTCGGCATCGCGGTTGAGCGGGCGGTAGAGATCCAGTTCGGGCTGCCGGGCCTGGTCGGCCTGCTGATCCTGCGGACGGGCCTGTGGAAGCGGAACTACACCTGCGCGTGCGTCGGCACCACGGTGCTGGTGACGCTGCTGGTCGGCGGCCTCTGAGCCGTTTCCGGTCGGTGACCGCTGGTTTCCGCCATGGGATCAGATCTGAGAATCAGAAGATGTCGGGGCACCAAGGGCGGTGGCCCGTGCGGAACAGCAGATCCGCACGGGCCACCGCTCCCGTCGTCTCCTCCCCGATCCACCCGGACGTCGCCAGCCGCGCGGCGGAGCTGTCACCGAGATACATCCGGGAGAGCGCTCCGGTGTCGAGCGTGAGATCGGGCTCGCGGCCGGTCGGCGCGCAACTCGCCCCCTGCGGTGAGGCGTCGAGCAGGAAACGGCCCCCGGCCAGACCCAGCGGATCGCGCACGTCGAACACCAGCTCGCCCTCGGCCGCGTAGCGGCGGGCGGCCAGCATCCGGGGGATGTCCAGCGGGCGCAGCCAGAGGAAGTCCGCGTGCTGGTGAACGACGGCGGCCCTGGCGTCCGGCAGCAGGAGCGTGAGCGGGGAGTCGGGGCCGGTCCGTCCGGTGTCCACCGTCATCACCCAGTCCAGGGACAGCAGGAACCGCCACAGCGTGGCCTCGACGGCCGGTGAGGTGGCGAACAGATCGCGGACGGACGCGGTGTTCGCCGGTCGGCCCGCGTCCCAGCGGTCGTCCACCGAGAAGGTCACCAGCCCCTGCGGCACACCGTCGGCGTCGCGGTACAGCACGTGGAACGGCTCCTGCCACGGCGTTATGTCGAACCGCGCTTCTCCGGTGGCCCGCTCCCAGAACAGCGGATTGCGGTCGATCGCCCCCGCCTGCCCGAGCCGGAACCGCTCGTGCACCCCGGGCCCGGCCTCGCGCACTTCGGCGCCGTCGACGAAGGCGAGTGTGCCCTCGCTCTCGGGCAGCGCCCAGCGCGGATCGAGACCGGTGCGCGCGCCGTCGACGTGCCAGGTGGTGACCATGGTGGCCGGCCCGAACCCGAACCGCCCGTAGATCGGATACTCGGCGGCGACCAGCGTCGCCACGGCGTCGCCGCGCTCCTTGGCCTCGGCGAGGTCGGTGGCCATCAGCCCGCTGAGCAGCCCGCGCCGCCGGTGGGTGGCGGTGACGGTGACCGCCGATACGGCGTTGGCGGCTACGGTGGCCCCGCCCACGACGGTGAGCCGCTGATCGAAGCTGCGGAAGGTGGCCACGCAGCGGTCCCCGTCGAAGACGCCCCGCGCCCGCCGGAAGTCCTGCCTGGCCCGCCGCTCGTCCAGGCTCTCCTGGGTGAGGGCGGGAGGGCTGAGGAATCCGGTGTGGACCGCCCGGATCCAGGTATCGGTATCGGCGGCGCTGTCGACGACGAAGCGGGTGCTCAGGGCCATGCGCCGAGGCTACGTCCCCCCTCGGGACCCGGGCCAAGGAATTTCCCCGCCGTCCGGTCACAGGACCGCGCGGACCTCGCCGACCTCCCGGCCGCCGCCGAGGACCGGGGACGGCGGGATCGCCGAGGCGTCCACGCCCAGGGAGGCCAGCGCGGCGGCCAGGACCGGGCCCCGGGCCCGGGCGTGGCCGTCCTCTATCTTCAGCGCTATCGCCCGGCCGTCCGCGAGGGCCACCGCCTGGACGCCCTCCGCGCCCGCCTTCGACAGCAGCCCGGGGACCGCGCGCATCAGCAGCGTGTCCGTCCGGCCGGTGCCCGCGACGTACTCGGGGTGGGCCCGCATCGCGTCGGCGACGCGGCGCCCGGGGGTGCCGGGGTCGGCCAGCACACAGGCGCGGAACGCCCGCGCCAGGCCGGTCAGGGACAGCGCGAACAGCGGTGCGCCGCAGCCGTCCACCGCCACATGGGCCACCGGCTCGCCGGTCGCCGTCTCCACCGTCTCGCGGATCAGCCGCTGCAACGGGTGGTCGGGGGCGAGATAGGTTTCCGTCGGCCAGCCCCGGGTCACGCACGCGGCCAGCATCGCCGCGTGCTTGCCCGAACAGTTCATCGCCGTCCGGCCGCGCGGCCCCGGCCCCTCGCCGTAGCCGGGCAGGTCCTCCGGGCAGCGCAGCGCCGCCTCGGTCAGGCCGTGCTCGGCCAGCAGCGTGGACACCAGGTCCCGGTGGAAGTCCTCCCCGGCGTGGCTGGCCGCCGCGAGGGCCAGCCGTTCGCCGGCCAGGTCCAGGCCGGCGCGCAGCATCCCGGCCGCCTGCATCGGCTTGTTGCTGGAGCGCGGGAAGACCGGCGCGGCCACGTCACCGAGCGCCCGTTCCACCGTGCCGTCCGGGGCCAGGATCACCAGCGTGCCGTGGTGCCTGCCCTCCACGAATCCGGACCGGACGACTTCGGCGAGCACGGGGGACGTGGTCATGGCGGGCCTCTCGGTGGTGCGGTGGTGCGGTGGTGCGTCAGGACAGCAGGTCGTCCACCTGTGCCTCTCCCACACGGTACCTGCGGGCGATCTCCGCGCCGCAGGCGTCCGTCGTCCGGTGCAGGGACTGCCGCCGCCGGGAGACCTGCGCCTCCCAGCGCGCCAGCCGGCCCAGCGCGTCGTGCAACTCGTCGTCGCTCAGCGCCGTCAGGTCGGACAGCGAGACCTCGTCCAGCATCTCCTCGGCCAGCCGCTGGTACTCCTGACTCGCCGGCAGCCCGAGCGTCACATGGCGGGCCGAGGACCGCTGGCGCGACGGCTCGTCCGTCAGAATGCTCGGCAGTTGGTCGAGCAGCCCCGACTCCTGCGCGATCCGCCGCCGCCGCTCCGCCTCCAGAATGTCGATTCGCCCCTGCAACAGCCGCCGCACGAAGCTGAGATCGGCCTCCTCGCGGATCGCCGCGCGGCGCAGCTCCCGCACCTGCGGCAGGCCCAGCGCCGTGAGCTCCGGCCGCGCGACCTCCCAGGGGGTGCTGCGCGTATCGGGACCCGGTGTGATCATCCGCTTTTAGTCCCCTCGTCCCCGTTTCGGTCCGGTAGCGCGGTACATACCCCGTAGCCCGCATCGTGTCACTGTGTACCCGCCATGCGCAGCGCCGGGGCACCCATCCGGCTCCTCCGCGCCGAACAGGAACGTTCCGGCATGATGGCCCTCATGCGAGCTGTGGTACAGCGGGTCGACGGCGCGGCCGTCACCGTGGATGGCGAAACCGTCGGTGAGATCGTGGGCCAGGGGCTGTGTGTGCTGGTGGGAGCCACACACGAGGATACGGAGGAGACCGCCGACCGGCTGGCCCGCAAGCTGTGGACGCTGCGGGTTCTGGATGGTGAGAAGTCCTGCTCCGACGTGGGAGCCCCACTGCTTATCGTTTCGCAGTTCACTCTCTACGGTGATGCCAGGAAGGGCCGTCGCCCCACGTGGAACGCCGCCGCGCCCGGCGGGATCGCCGAGCCGCTCGTCGAAACGGTCTGCGCGCGGCTGCGGGCCCTCGGCGCGCACGTCGAAACGGGCCGGTTCGGCGCGGACATGCGCGTCTCGCTGACCAACGACGGCCCGTTCACCATCCTGCTCGATGTCTGACCCGGCGTCATCCACGGTGACGGCGTCGGCGACGGGCGTCATCCACGGCTACGGCGACGGCGACGGCGTCGGCCACGGTCACGGCTCGACCACCGTCTCCTGCGCGGCCGGGGTGTTCCCGGCCAGCAGCCCGGCGTCCGCCGGCACGTTCCGCTTCACCAGCGCCAGCGCGATCGGCCCCAACTCGTGGTGCCGGGCCGCCGTTGTGACGAAGCCCAGCTCCCGGCCCTCGGCGCCGTCCGCCGCCAGCCGCACCGGATCGCCGTGCTCCGGCAGCTTCACCTCGCTGCCGTCCAGGTGCAGGAAGACCAGGCGGCGTGGCGGCCGGCCCAGGTTCTGCACCCGGGCCACCGTCTCCTGGCCCCGGTAGCAGCCCTTCCGCAGGTGCACCGCCGTCTCCAGCCAGCCCAGCTCGTGCGGGATCGTCCGGTGGTCGGTCTCCCGGCCCAGCCGGGGCCGGCGCGCCTCCACACGCAGCGCCTCGTACGCCAGCACACCGACCGCCGGGCCGTGCTCGGCGGCGAACGCGGCCAGGCCGTCGCGCGGCACGAACACGTCGCGCCCGTACGGCGTCTCGCGCACCACCGGGCCATCCGTGATCTCGGCGATCGAGCCGGCCGGCAGATACACGACGGCGAACTCGGCGGTGCGGTCGGCGGCCTCCACCCGGTAGAAGAACTTCATGCTCTCCAGATAGGCGAGCAGCGCGGGCGCGGCGCCCGGCTCGGTGTGGAACCAGGTGGTCGCGCCGTCGTCCACCAGGTACAGCGCGTGCTCGATGTGGCCCTTGGCGGAGAGGATCAGCGACTCCGTGGCCCGGCCCGGCTCCAGGTCGGCCACGTGCTGGGTGAGCAGCAGATGCAGCCAGGTCAGCCGGTCGGGGCCGGAGACGGTCACCACGTCGCGGTGCGACAGATCGACCAGGCCCTCGCCCCGGGCCAGCGTCCGTTGTTCCTTGAAGAGGTCCCCGTAGTGCGCGGCGACCCCGGCGTCCGGCTCTTCGGCGGGCACGGCACCGGGCAGGGAGAGCAGCGGACTCGCGTACGGCGTCATGCCGTCAAGCCTACGACTCCTCCGCCGGGCGCTTACCGGCCCGCTCGGTCAGGCGGGCCGTGCACTCCTCGCAGCGCCCGAAGATCGCGAAGTGCCGCAGGTCGGTGTCGAAGCCGAAGGTCTCGCGCAGCCGCTCCGCGAACGGGCCGGCCACCTCCATGTCCGCCTCGACGACCCGCTCGCAGTCCCGGCACATCAGGTGCAGATGCCGGTGGCGCTCCGCCAGGTGGTACGTGGGCGCGCCGTGGCCCAGGTGCGCGTGCGACACCAGGCCCAGCTCCTCCAGGAGCTCCAGCGTGCGGTAGACCGTCGAGATGTTGACGCCGCCGGCGGTGCGGCGGACCTCGCTGAGGATCTCCTCCGGCGTGGAGTGCTCCAGCTTTTCGACAGCTTCGAGCACAAGCTGCCGCTGCGGCGTCAGCCGGTAGCCGCGCTTGCGCAGATCGCTCTGCCAGTCGGTGCTCACCACACCGCCCAGTGTAGGAGCACCCAAGGGCACGGACCCCGCCCGAGGGGATCCGGCGGGGTCCGTGCGAGGAGGCGAACACCATCCTCCCGGTCCCGACGTCAAACCGCCGTAAGTGCCACCGTCGGCGCCAGCCGCGCGCGGGACCGCCGTAGAGTGCCCGTGTCTGGAAGGGACGGTGGGATGGATCTAGGACTGGCGGATCGGGTCTACGTCGTGACCGGCGGCAGCAAGGGCCTGGGCTTCGCGACGGCCGCGGCGCTGGTGGCCGACGGCGCCCGCGTGGTGGTGTCCTCGCGCGACGAACGGAACGTCGCCGCCGCCGTCGAACGCCTCGGCGGCGCCGGCAAGGCCCTCGGCCTGGTGGCGCACCTCGGCGACCAGGAGACGGCGGCGCGGCTGGTGGACACGGCGCTGCGCGGCTTCGGGCGGCTGGACGGCGCGCTGATCTCGGTGGGCGGACCGCCCCCGGGGACGGCGGCGGAGGTCGGTGACGAGCAGTGGCGCACGGCATTCGAGTACGTCTTCCTCGGCGCCGTACGGGCCGCCCGCACGGTCGTCGGCCGACTGGCGGCGGGCGGCGCGGTCGCCATGGTCCTGTCCACCTCGGCGCGCTCCCCGATCCCGGGCCTCGGCATCTCCAACGGGCTGCGGCCGGGCCTCGCCATGGTGGCCAAGGACATGGCCGACGAGTTCGGCCCGCGCGGCATCCGGGTCTTCGGCCTGATGCCGGGCCGGATCTCGACCGACCGGATGCGGGACCTGGACGCGACGGCCGACGCCGAGGCCCGCCGCCGCGCTCTGGAGTCGATCCCGCTCGGCCGCTACGGCGAGCCCGACGAGTTCGGCCGCACCGCCGCGTTCCTCCTCTCCCCGGCCGCCGGCTACGTCACCGGCACGGTCATCCCGGTGGACGGCGGCGCCCTGCGCACTCCGTGATCCACTCCGGACGTCACGCCATGCCGGGGGACGCCCCCATCATGAGAAGCGGGTGGCCACTTCGGGCTCAGCGGAAGAACGCGATGCCGTCGTCCGGCAGGTTCTTCAGATCCGCGACCCACTCCTTCGGGTTCACGGACTTCTTCAGGTGCGCCGACATGTACGGGCGCAGCGCGATATCGGGGGTGGCCTTCTCACCGACCCACATCAGGTCGCCGTTCACATAGCCGTACAGCCGTTTGCCGCCCGAGTAGGCCGGGGAGCCCTGGGTGCGGGCGACCGCGTCCGTGACCAGGTCGATCTGGGGCTTGGCCTCGGCCAGCTCGCCGTACCAGATCTCCGCGACGCCCTGGTCGCGGATCATCGTGACCTCGACCTGCCGGTCCGGCTTGATCCGCCAGAAGCCGTGCTCGGACTCCAGCGGCTCCAGCCGGTTCCCCTCGGGGTCCAGCCGCCAGGTGTGCGAGGCGTATTCGAGGAAGTCACGGCCGTCGTGCGAGAAAGACACCTCCTGACCGAAATTGCACGCTTCCTGACCGGGGTCCCCGAACTGGTCGAGGGCGGCGACGCCCGCGCCCTGCCAGGTGCCCAGCAGGAAGACCAGTGGGACGAGGTCCGGGGGGAGGTCGGTGGGGATCTCGATCATGGATCAGCGCTGGCCCTGGTAGAGCCTCATCACGACAAGGGCGGCGAAGGCGGCGCTGCCGACGCCCACCGCGACCATCAAGGTGATGAAGAAAGCCTCCAGCACGGGGGTGCTCCTTGCCCTTCGAATGTGAATAACGACCGTGTCCGAGTCTAGTCCTCGCGTCTGGGGGAATCTCAGTGGGTGGGTCGCACGGGCACGCGGCATGAGTGCGGCCTTGACCGTTTTGTGATCACTGCGGCTGAACGCGATTGGTCGCTCTTGCGTCTAAGCGCGTGGAAAGGGTGTGATCATGAGTTGTCCGAACTGCGGTGGAGCCATGCATCAAGGACCACGCGGGGATTGGGTTTGCGCCACGTGTGGCACGACTCGTTAGCGCCGTAGATCTCACGACTACGGTGGCGCCATGGCTCAGAAGCTGGTGATCAAGGTGACGGCGGGGGCGGACGCTCCCGAGCGGTGCTCGCAGGCGTTCACGGTGGCGGCGGTGGCCGCCGCCAGCGGGGTGGAGGTGTCGCTGTGGCTGACCGGGGAATCCGCGTGGTTCGCGCTTCCCGGGCGCGCGGCGGAGTTCCAGCTGCCGCACGCGGCGCCGTTGCCTGACCTGATCGACGGTATCCAGGCCGGGGGGCTTGTCACGCTGTGCACACAGTGTGCCGCCCGCCGGGGGATCGACGAGAAGGACGTGATCGACGGGGTGCGGATCGCCGGGGCTCAGGTCTTCGTGAGCGAGATCATGCCCGACGGCGTGCGCGCGCTCGTCTACTGACAGCGTCGGCGGGTCCATCGGGGACACGGGGATCCGCCGGCATCTCACGGAAGCACGTGCGCGGCAGCGGAACGGGGCACGAAGAGGCGGCGCCACCCGGACGAGTCGACCGGGTGGCGCCGCCTTCCGTACACCTCAGACGGCGATGGTGACCTCGGTCAGCCCGCCCTGCTGGGCGACGACCTCGCGGTCCGCCGTGCCACCGGGGACGAGCGCACGCACGGTCCAGGTCCCCTCGGCCGCGTAGAACCGGAACTGGCCGGTCGCCGAGGTGGGGACCTCGGCGGTGAACTCACCGGTGCTGTCCAGCAGCCGGACGTAGCCGGTCACCGGCTCGCCGTCCCGGGTGACCGAACCCTGGATGGTCGTCTCACCGGGCTTGATTCCCGCGGCGTCGGGGCCGCCGGGCTTCGCTCCGCACATGCGCTCTTCCCTCTCGTGTCACGTGGCTCGTGTTACTTGGCCGGGCCGGTCTCGACCGGCACACCGACCAGCGAGCCGTACTCGGTCCAGGAGCCGTCGTAGTTCTTGACGTTCGGCACACCGAGCAGCTCGTGCAGCACGAACCAGGTGTGGGCGGAACGCTCACCGATGCGGCAGTAGGCGATGGTGTCCTTGCCCAGGTCCACGCCCTCCTCCTGGTACAGCTCCGTCAGCTCCTCGTCGGAACGGAAGGTGCCGTCGTCGTTCGCCGACTTCGACCAGGGGATGTTGCGGGCGCTGGGGATGTGCCCGGCCACCTGCGACTGCTCCTGCGGCAGGTGGGCGGGGGCCAGCAGCTTGCCGCTGAACTCGTCGGGGGAGCGGACGTCCACCAGGTTCTGGGCGCCGATGGCGGCCACGACCTCGTCGCGGAAGGCGCGGATGGAGGCGTCCTGCTCCTTGGCGCGGTACGTCGTGGCGGCGCGCGGCGACACCTCCTCGACCAGCTCGCGGGCGTCCAGCTCCCACTTCTTGCGCCCGCCGTCCAGCAGCCGGACGTCGCCGTGGCCGTAGAGCTTGAAGTACCAGTAGGCGTAGGCCGCGAACCAGTTGTTGTTGCCGCCGTAGAGCACGACGGTGTCGTCGTTGCCGACACCCTTGGCGGACAGGAGCGCCTCGAAACCGGCCTGGTCCACGAAGTCGCGGCGGACCGGGTCCTGGAGCTCCTTCTTCCAGTCGATGCGGATGGCGTTGCGGATGTGGTTCTTCTCGTAGGCGGACGTGTCCTCGTCCACTTCCACGATCACGACATCGGAGTCGTCGATGTGGTCCTGGACCCAGTCGGCGTCCACCAGGACGTCACTGCGGCTCATGCGTTGGTCTCCTTCGGCGATCGGGCAGGGAAGGGTGATGCGTACCGGGGTGCAGACGTACGCGCCGCCTTGAGCGGGCGGCGGCGCGGCGGTGCCGCGCGGGATGAGGGCGTGGTCGTCAGCCGACGCGGCGACAGAGCATGGCGGCGACGCGGCACAGATCAACCGCCCGTCGCTTCGTCAGTCCCCCGGCGGGGGTACCCGTGGCCTGTCGCGTCATGCCCGCGATCGTACGGAGGCGGCGGCGGTCATGTCACCGCTGTTCCGGATGCTGAGACAATATTGACTGCGATGTGGGATGAGAGGTCCACGGGGACCGGGTCACCCGGTGATGTCCACGTCGCTGCCGGTGATGGTGAGCGCGAGGCCGTCCTCGGTGGGCTCCAGCGAGTCGAGCGACAGGCCGTCGGGCAGACCCGCGATCTCCCGCTCGATGTCGAGCTGTTCACGGATCGCCGCCTGCACCTCGGGGCCGCCGGTGTCCGGGATGTCCTCGTCCGCGACCTCCAGCCGGATGCTGCCGTTCTCCAGCACGATGTCGCCGGTCACCTCGCCCACGTCCAGGCTCTGGCCGAGCACGCTCGCCTGAAGGGTCAGCAGCAGCCGCCCGTCCTCCGCGTAGCCGAACTCGACACCGAAGCCGTTGCCGCTGACAGCCAGCAGCTCGCCGTACGCCCGGGTCAGCTCCTCCCAGGAGATCAGCCCCTCGCCGCCGGCCCGTTCGGCGACCGCGCTGGAGTACCCGCTGCCCAGCTCGACATCCTCCAGCCGGACGTCCAGCTCCTCAAGAGTCAGCATCTGGTCGTCCACCAGCGCCTCGTAGCCGTCGAGGCCGAGGTCCACCCGGTCCAGGTGGCTGCCCAGCACCTGGGTCAGGAAGGGGAAGCCCTTGATGGAAACGTCCGGCTCCGAGGACAGCTCCAGGGTCTCCCTGGCCTGCGAGGCGACCTCGCCCTGGGCGATGAACAGCGCGATCCGGTCGGCGATCAGGGCGAGCACCAGCAGCGCGCCGAAAACGATCAGACTTATCCGCAGTGCGCGCATCGGCCCGTTTCCCCCAGGGTGTGGTTCACAAAACGCCGCGAGCGTAACCCGCGGGTACGCCGCCACGGCGGCTGGGGCGGCGCTTGCAGCACGGCCGTTACACAGGCGGCGTCACCCGCCCGGCGGCTACAGCAGCGCCCGGGTCAGCGCGTAGCAGGCCGGCGCGGCGGCGGTCAGCGGCAGGGCGACACCCGCCGTGAAGTGCACGAAGCGGGACGGGAAGTCGTAGCTGGCCACCCGCAGTCCGATCAGCGCCGCCAGGCCCCCGGCCGCGGCGAACGCCAGCGCGTCCGCCGTGCCCAGGTCGCTCAGCCGGGTGCCCGCGGCCCCGGCCGCCGCCGCGGCGGCCAGCGCGAGCACGGCGGTGACCGCGCCCGGCCCCGGGAGCGCCCGGAAGAGCGTGGCCGCGCCCGCCGCCGCGGCCGTCACCGCGACCGCCGCCGCCGAGATGTCCACGGCGGCCAGGTGGCCGGTGGCCAGCCCGGTGAGCAGCGTGGCGGCGGCCGTCGCGGTCAGCGAGTCGAGCCGCTCGTCCGCCGAGCCCCGGTGCCGCAGCTGGAGCACCACCACCAGCAGGAACCACACGCCCAGCACGCCGAGCATCGCCTCGGTCGCCCGGTCCGCGCCGGCGATCAGCACCGCCGCGTCGGCCGTCAGGCCACCCGCGAAGGCGAGCGCGATGCCCTGCCTGGCGGGCCACATCCCGTTCAGCCGGAACCAGCCGGCCGCCGTCACCGCCTGGAGCACCGCCACGGTGGGCAGTGCCGCGGCCTGGCCCAGCGGCGCGGTCGCGGCGAGCAGCGCGGCCAGCGCGACGGTCAGCGCGGCGGGCTGGATCCCCGGCGCGATGATGGGCGAGCGCGCCCGGTGGCGGGCCCGGGCCGGCTGCGGCTCCTCGCTGGTGCGCACACTCATCGGGCGCCTCCCGCGAAAGGGGGGAGCACCTCGATCGTGCCGCCCTCGGCGAGCGGGACGCTGTCGTGGCCCCGGGCGCCGACCTGCTCACCGTTCACGAGGAACGAGCAGCGTGTCAGCACCCGCGCGAAGTCCGGCCGGTCGCCGTGACGGGCCCGCGCGGCGGCCAGCGCTCCGGCGAGCGTCGTGGCCTCGTATGTTTCCTCCGCCGTACCGGCGGCGGCTTTCGCCGCGGCCCAGTAACGGATCGTGCCGCTCGGCATCGCCGTGCTCCGTTCCTCCGGGGCTTCCCCGATCCACCGCCCGTTTCCCGTGCCGACCCATGATGACGCCTGATCGGGACTGGATACACGTCCGGCCCACCCGGAGCCGGACAGGTGGGTGATTCCGGTAGGTACGCAATGTGAATTGTTTCGGCTATGCTGCTCCCCAAGTAAGGATCCGGGCACTGAAGCCACCCCGGGTCCTTTCGTGCTTTCTGGGCAGAGCCGCTCGAATCGTCCCCGCCAGGACTGAGGAAGGAACGCCCCCTATGAGTTCGCTGCTTCTCCTGACCAACGCCCTCCAGCCGTCCTCGCAAGTGCTGCCCGCTCTGGAGCTGCTGCTCCACAACGTCCGGGTGGCGCCCGCCGAGGGCCCGGCCCTGGTGGACGCCCCCAGCGCGGACGTGATCCTCATCGACGGCCGCAAGGACCTGCCGCAGGTCCGTTCGCTCTGCCAGCTCCTGCGCTCCACCGGCCCCGGCTGTCCGCTGGTGCTCATCGTGACCGAGGGCGGTCTCGCCGCCGTCACCGCCGACTGGGGCGTGGACGACGTGGTGCTCGACACCGCGGGCCCGGCCGAGGTCGAGGCCAGGCTCCGGCTGGCCACCGGCCGCCAGCAGCTCTCCACGGACGACAGCCCGATGGAGATCCGCAACGGCGACCTGTCGGTCGACGAGGCCACCTACAGCGCCAAGCTCAAGGGCCGGGTCCTGGACCTGACCTTCAAGGAGTTCGAGCTGCTGAAGTACCTGGCGCAGCACCCGGGCCGCGTCTTCACCCGTGCCCAGCTGCTCCAGGAGGTCTGGGGCTACGACTACTTCGGCGGCACCCGGACCGTGGACGTCCACGTCCGGCGCCTGCGCGCCAAGCTCGGCCCCGAGCACGAGGCGCTGATCGGCACCGTGCGCAACGTCGGCTACCGCTTCGTGGTGCCGGAGAAGGAGAAGGCCGCCGACGACGAGCACGCCCGCGCCGTCACGCGCGAGGCGGAGCAGGTCGTCAAGGAGGCCGCTGCCCGCCGCAACTGAGCGGTGAGCGGCCCGAGTGCCGGGCCGGGACAAGCGTGCGCCGGGCCACCGCCCTGTGGGATACGGACCCCGTATCCCACAGGGCGGTGGCGCGCGTAGACTACGCCCTGTGGCCAAGGTGACGCGGGACGACGTGGCACGACTGGCGGGTACCTCGACCGCCGTTGTGAGCTATGTCATCAACAATGGGCCGCGTCCGGTGGCCGCCAGTACACGCGAGCGGGTGCTGGCCGCGATCAAGGAGCTGGGGTACCGCCCGGACCGGGTGGCGCAGGCGATGGCCTCCCAGCGGACGGACCTGATTGGTCTGATCGTGCCGGACGCCAGGCAGCCGTTCTTCGCGGAGATGGCGCACGCGGTCGAGCAGGCCGCCGCCGAGCGCGGGAAGATGGTCCTGGTGGGGAACTCGGACTATCTGGACGAGCGCGAGGTCCACTATCTGCGGGCGTTCCTCGGGATGCGGGTCTCCGGGCTGATCCTCATCAGCCAGGGCCCCAGCGAGCACGCCGCCGCCGAGATCGACGCCTGGGACGCGCGGGTCGTGCTGCTGCACCGGCGGCCCGACGCGATCGACGACGTGGCCGTGGTCCTGGACGACATCGGCGGCGCCCAGCAGCTCACCCGGCATCTCCTGGTGGACCACGGGCAGCCGTATGTCGCCTGTCTCGGCGGCGTGGACTCCACGCCGGAGTCCGGCGACCCGGTGACCGACCACGTCACCGGCTGGCGGCGGGCCATGGCGGAGGCCGGGCTGAGCACCGAGGGCCGGCTGTTCAAGGCCCCGTACAACCGGTATGACGCCTATCGCATCGCGCTGGACCTGCTGGCCGGGCCCGACCGGCCGCCGGCCCTGGTCTGCGCGACGGACGACCAGGCCATCGGCGTGCTGCGGGCGGCGCGAGAGCTGCGGCTCGACGTGCCGGGCGAGCTGGCGGTCGCGGGCTTCGACGACGTGAAGGAGGCGGCGCTGACCGATCCGCCGCTGACCACGGTCGGATCGGACCGGGAGGCGATGGCCCGCGCGGCGGTCGATCTGGCCGTAGACGACCCGGAGCAGGGGCCGGGGGACCGGCTGCGGCAGTTCACGGTGGCCCTGCGCATCCGCCGCTCCTGCGGCTGCGACCCGGCCGACTGAGGCCCCGCCCGGTCCCGCGGGGACCGGGCGATTTTCGGAGAGAACTCTGAGCCGCGGCTCAGAGTCCTCTCATTTTCCCGGCCCAGAGTCGGGGGCATGAGCGAACAGCAGACGTTTCCGACGTTCCCGCCACGGCCGCCGTACCAGCCCGCGCCCTCCTCCGCGTTCGCGTCCGCGCCCGCCGGGACGGGGCACCGGGGTCGGCGGGCGCGTGGGCCGGTGGCCCTGCTCGCGGCGGTCGCCATCGTCGCCGCCGCGGTCGGCGGAGGGACCGCGGCGCTCCTCGACGGCACCACCGCCACGGACGCCGCCGCTTCCGGCGTGTCCGGGACGACCGTCGCCGACCGGATCGCGGCGGGTGGGGGGACCGTGGCGGCGGTCGCCGCCGCCGTCGGCCCCAGCGTGGTCGAGATCTCCACCGGCACCGCGACGGGCTCCGGCGTGATCCTCTCCGAGGACGGCGAGATCCTCACCAACAACCACGTGGTCTCCGGCGCCGGCACCGTCGAGGTCACCTTCCACGACGGCGGCACCGCGCGGGCCACGGTCACCGGCACGGACCCCGACACCGACCTCGCCGTGCTCCGGGCGGAGGACGTCAGCGGCCTGACCGCGGCCACCCTCGGCGACTCGGACGACGTCTCGGTGGGTGACCAGGTCGTCGCCATCGGCTCTCCCGAGGGCCTGACCGGCACGGTCACCAGCGGCATCGTCTCGGCGCTCGACCGCGAGGTGACGGTCGCCAAGGACGAGGGGAACGCGGGCGGCGGGCAGCAGGGCTGGAACGAGTGGCCGTTCGAGTACGGCGGCGGTCAGTACAACGGCGACGTCGGCTCCTCCACCACCACCTACGAGGCCATCCAGACCGACGCCTCGCTCAATCCGGGCAACTCCGGCGGCGCCCTGGTCAACATGGCGGGCGAGATCATCGGCGTCAACTCCGCCATGTACAGCACCTCGGGCGACTCCGGCAGCGCCGGTCTCGGCTTCGCCATCCCCGTCAACACGGTGCGGGACGTGCTGAGCTCCATGGAGTCGGGATCGGGCTCCGGCCGTGGTGCCTGATGCGAGACTGGCGGCATGAGTGACGGTGCCCGGGTGCTGATCGTGGACGACGAGCCAGCCGTGCGGGAGGCGCTCCAGCGCAGCCTCGCCTTCGAGGGATACGTCACGGAGACCGCGGTGGACGGCTTCGAGGCGCTGGCCAAGCTGGAGACCTACGCACCCGACGCCGTCGTCCTCGATGTCCTCATGCCGCGTATGGACGGGCTCACCACGGCCCGCCGGGTGCGCGCGCTCGGCGACCGGGTGCCCATCCTCATGCTCACCGCGCGTGACACGGTCGGCGACCGCGTCACCGGGCTCGACGCCGGTGCCGACGACTACCTGGTGAAGCCGTTCGAGCTGGACGAGCTGCTGGCCCGCCTCCGGGCGCTGCTGCGGCGCGGCTCGTACACCGGGGGCGCCGGCCAGGACGCCGGGGGTGAGGGGGGACGCGAGCGGACGCTGTCCTTCGCGGACCTGCGGATGAACCCGGCCACCCGCGAGGTGACGCGCGGAGCCCGGGAGATCGAGCTGACCAGGACCGAGTTCACCCTGCTGGAGCTGCTCCTGGCCCACCCGAGGCAGGTTCTCACCCGCGAGCAGATCCTGCACGCCGTCTGGGGCTTCGACTACGAGCCCTCCTCCAACTCCCTGGATGTCTACGTCATGTATCTGCGCCGCAAGACCGAGGCCGGGGGAGAGCCGCGCCTGGTGCACACGGTCCGGGGTGTCGGCTACGTCCTGAGGGGCTGAGCGTGCGGCGGAGGTTCGCGGCGTTGCCGCTGCGGTCCCGGCTGGCCCTGCTGACCGGACTGGCCGTGGCGTCCGCGGTGGTGCTGTGCGCGGCGGCGGCCTGGTTCGTGGTGCGCGGGCAGCTGATGGCGTCGCTGGACGACTCGCTGCGCGACAGCGCCAGCCGGGAGGAGCTGGCGCAGGTGCTCGGGGCGCCCTGCGCGGCGGAGCCGGGCGAGCTCGGCGAAATCCCGGGGCTGGTCCGCGACCCGATCCAGCTCGTCACCGCGGAGGGCGGCACGTGCGTGCTGGCCGGCGGGGTCAGCCTGGAGCCGGCCGACTCCGACATCGCCGTCGCCCGGTTGGAGCTGGGCGAGGCGCTGCACGACGCCGAGGGCTCGGACGGCGAGAGATACCGGGTGCTGACCCGGCCCGTCCGCGGCGGCGCGGCGATCACGGTGGCCCGGCCGCTGTCGGAGGTGCACGACCCGCTGCGGGCGCTGGCCGTCGTCCTGGCCCTGGTCGCGGCGGCGAGCGTGGTGGGCGGCGCGGGCGCCGGGGTGGCGCTGGCCCGCACCGGGCTGCGGCCCGTCGACCGGCTCACCGGCGCCGCCGAGCACATCGCCCGTACCGAGGACCTGAGCGTGCGCATCCCGGTGACGGGGGACGACGAGATCGCGCGGCTGTCCCGCTCGTTCAACTCGATGACCGCCGCCCTGGCCTCCTCGCGCGACCTCCAGCAGCAGCTCATCGCGGACGCCGGGCACGAGCTGCGCACGCCGCTGACCTCGCTGCGGACCAACATCGAGCTGCTGGCGCGCAGCGAGGAGACCGGCCGGCCGCTGCCGGAGGGGGACCGGCGGGAGCTGCTGGCCTCGCTGACCGCGCAGCTCAGCGAGCTGGCCGCGCTGATCGGGGACCTGCAGGTCCTCTCCCGGCCGGAGCGGACGGTGAGCAGCGGGCGGCTGCTGGAGGTCGTCGCGCTGCATGACACGGTGGCCAGGGCCGTGAGCCGGGCCCGGCTGCGCGCCCGGTCGCTGCCCATCGCCGCCGAGCTGGTCCCGTGGTATGTCCGGGCCGAGCCGGCCGCGCTGGAGCGGGCGGTGGTCAATCTGCTGGACAACGCCGTCAAGTTCGGCGGCGGCGACGAGCGTGGCGTCGAGGTGGCGCTGCGGGACGGCGTGCTGCGCATCCGCGACCACGGCCCCGGCGTGCCGGCCGAGGAGCTGCCGCACGTCTTCGAGCGCTTCTGGCGCTCGCCCGGCGCCCGCGGCCTGCCTGGTTCGGGGCTCGGCCTGTCCATCGTCGCCAGGACCGTGCGTGAGTGCGGTGGCGCGGTCGCCCTGCGGCCGGCCGGGGGCGGCGGCACCGAGGCGGTGCTGACCCTGCCCGGCGCTCCCGTGCCGCCGCCGGGCGCCGAGGACTGAGAGCCGCGGGGCTGAGGGCTGGGGGGCTGAGGGCTGGGGGCTTGGGGGCACGGGGGTCGCGCGCGGGGGTCCGTAAGTAAAGCGTCAAGAAAACCGGCCACGCTTGCTTCCCGGCCGTGGATGGCGCACCGTTGCTCCGGTTATGCGCGACGAGCGAGATGTGTGAAACAACGGTGAAGATCGCTTTTCTTGCCTACAGCATCGACGGCAGCGGCACCGCTGCCCGTTCCACCGCCGGCCTCGCGTCCGCGCTGGCCGCGCGCCACGAGGTGGAGATCGCGTCCGTCCGTCCGCCGGACGGCACGGCGCCGTCGCACTCGTCGCTCGATCCCCGGGTCCGTGTCGGCCCGCTCCTGGATTCACGCCGCCGGGCCGCCGCGTTTCTGCGCCGCACCGACGCGGATGTGGTCATCGCCACCCGCCCGGCCCTGGTCGGATTCCTCGCCGAGTACGGCCAGGAACGGTACGCCCGCGTCGGGCGGCTCGGGCGCGCGCTGCCGACCGGTCCCAGGCCCGCCGACATCGCGCGGCTGGACGCCTTCGTCGTCGGCTCCGAGGAGGAGGCTGCCCGGCACCGCGCCGCGCTGCCGCCGGGCAGTACGACCCGCGTGGTGTGCGTGCCCTGCTGCGTGCCGTCCGTCGCCGTCCGGCCCTCGCCCGGCGACTCGCGCACCATCGTGGCGGCCGGGCGGCTGGTCCCCGTCAAGCGCCATGACCGGCTGATCGACGCCTTCGCCAGGATCGCTCCCCTGCGCCCCGACTGGAGCCTGCGGATCTACGGGCACGGCCCGCTCGCCGGGCCGCTCCAGCGGCGCGTGGACGAGCTGGGCCTGTACAACCGCGTCCGGCTGATGGGCGCCGTGCCGCGCGCGGAGCCGATGGAGACCGAGTGGGTCAAGGCCGCCATCGCCGCCGTCCCCTCCGACGGTGAGCCGGACGGCACCGCGATCCTCGCCGCGATGCGGTGCGGCGTGCCGGTGGTGGCCACCGACTGTCCCTCACGGCCCGGCCAGATCATCAGCCACGGCGGCAACGGGCTGCTGGTGCCCACGGCCGGCGGCGAGGCCGCGTTCGCCGACGCCCTGCTGCGGCTGATCGACGACCCCGGGGAGCGCGATCGCATCGCCGCCGCCGGCCTGGCCACCGCCGCCGCCCACGACCCGGCCGTGCTCGCCGGGCGCTACACCAACCTGGCCGAGGAACTGCTGGCCGGGCGTCGCGGGCGTGGCCGCCGGCTGCGCGACGCGCTGCGCGCCGCCGTGCCCGCCGCCCGCGCCCCGCGCGCCCCCCGGCCGGTGCGCGCGCTTGACGGCGATCAGCCGCGCGTCCGGGCCCGTTGCACGGTCGGCGCGGACGGCTCGCTGACCGTGGCCCTGGAGGCCGACACCCTGCCACCCGGCGGCCTGGCCGACTTCGTGGCCGCGCGGCGCGAGGACCCCCAGGGCCGGCGGATACGGGTCCCGATCCTGCGCGAGCCGGGCGACCCGGGCGGCTACGCGCGGATCACGATGGAACGTGCCGCCCGCGTCCTGCCGGAGGGCCGCTGGGACTGCTACGTGGAGCCGCACGACGCGGGCGCGCGGCGCCGGATCGCCGCCGAGTTCATCGACGCGGCCTCGCTGGTCACCCTCCAGCCCACGGTGCACGAGCACGGCGTGGCCTGCTGGCTGCCGTACACCACCAGCGAGGGCGATCTGAGCCTGCGCACCTGGCTGCGCCGGGCGCACGCCGAGGTGGAGCGGATCACCGTGCACGAGGAGTCGGCCACGGTCGTCGCCGCGCTGCTCGGGCCTGGCGCCAAGCGGCTGGCGCCGCGGGCCGAGGCGGTGGCGATCTCCCGCTGCGGCACCGGCGCCGACCTGCGGATGCCGCTGCGCGGCCTGCCCGGCGGGCGCGTGGAGTTCACCTTCCCGTACGCGGACGCGCTGGCCCGGCGCTCGGCGGCGCGGGACATCTGGGACGTGAAGCTGGTGCTGGCGCCCGGCTGCGGCATGGTCCCGGTCGGCCGGATCGGCGGGGACAGCATCGACCGCACCCGGACCGAGAGCTTCCCGGCGGTGCGCCTGACCCACCCCGACCGGGGCCCGACGGACCTGCGCCCGTTCTTCACGGCGCCGCACGGCCTGGCCGTCTCGGTGGCGGACGCGCGGGCCGGGGCCGCCGCCTGACCGAGGTCAGGGTCCGGGGCCCGGGGGATCAGCGGCAGGAGGGCGAACGGGTCCGGCCGCCCGGTCCCGCCGCCCCGGCGGTGACGGCGGCCCCGGCGGTGGCAGCCGTGACGGCGGCCGGCTCGGGATCGTCCAGGAGGCGGCGCGGGCCGCAGCCGTCCTCACCGCAGATGTCGTAGGGGTTGGCGAGCATGCAGCTCTCCAGGGACAGACAGCCGCAGCCGATGCAGTCGGTCAGGTTGTCCCGCAGACGGGTGAGCTGGCGGATTCGGGCGTCGAGATCCGCGCGCCAGGACTCGGAGAGCACCGCCCAGTCCGGCTTGTTCGGCGTCCGGCCCTCGGGCAGCCGGGCCAGCGCCTCGCGGATCGCGGTCAGCGGCATGCCCACGTTCTGCGAGACCCGGATGAACGCCACGCGCCGCAGTGTGTCCCGGCGGTAGCGACGCTGGTTGCCGGAGGTGCGGCGGCTGCTGATCAGCCCCTGGTCCTCGTAGAACCTGAGGGCCGAGGTGGCGACGCCGCTGCGCTGGGCAAGCTGCCCGATGGTGAGTTCCTTGGCGATCTGGGGGGCCATGGGGTCCATCGTAGCGAGACCTCAACATTTCTTGAGATTCATGGGTTAGCGTGAAGCACCTGGCTGATGAGGGGAGTTGCGCGTGGGGAAGCTGGTGGCCATCAGCGATCTGCATGTGCGGTATGCCGAGAACCGGGAGATAGTCGAGCGGCTGCGGCCGACCGGCGAGGAGGACTGGCTGCTGGTCGCCGGTGACGTCGGCGAGATGGTCGCGGACGTGGAGTGGACTCTGGAGACACTCAGCCGGCGGTTCGCCAAGGTGATCTGGGTCCCGGGCAACCACGAGCTGTGGACCCCGCCCGACGACCCGGTGCGGCTGGTCGGCGTCGAGCGGTACCAGCACCTGGTCGCCATCTGCCGGCGGCTCGGGGTCGTCACCCCCGAGGACCCGTTCCCCCTGTGGGAGGGCGAGGGCGGCCCGGCCGTGATCGCGCCGCTGTTCCTGCTGTACGACTACACGTTCCGCCCGGTCGGCACCACCACCAAGGCGGAGGCGCTGGCCGTCGCCAAGGCGGCCGGCGTGATCTGCACTGACGAGTTCTTCCTCAACCCCGACCCGTATCCCACCCGCGACGCCTGGTCCAGGGCGCGGGTCGAGGAGACCGAGAAGCGGCTGACCGAGGAGGTGCCGGACGGGCTGCCGACCGTGCTGGTCAACCACTGGCCCATCGTGCGCGAGCCCACCCGGATTCTGCGGTACCCGGAGTTCGCCCTGTGGTGCGGCACCGAGACCACCGAGGACTGGCCGCGCCGCTTCCGGGCCGCCGCCGTCGTCTACGGCCACCTCCACATCCCGCGGCTGATCTGGCAGGACGGGGTGCCCCACCAGGAGGTGTCGCTGGGCTACCCGAGGGAGTGGCAGCCGCGCGGCACCCCGCCGGGGCGGCTGGTGCAGATCCTGCCGCGCGTGGTGGTGGAGCGGTGATCGAGGAGCTGCTGCCGCCGTCGGTGGCGGCCGTGGAGGCGTTCGCGGACCCGGCCGAGCCGCCCGCGCTCTTCCCCGAGGAGGAACGCCACATCGCGCGGGCCGTGGACAAACGGCGCCGCGAGTTCGCCACCGTGCGGGTGTGCGCCCGCGCCGCGCTGGAACGGCTCGGCGGGCCGCGCGTTCCCCTGCTGCCCGGGGAACGGGGGGCGCCCGGCTGGCCGGACGGCTTCGTGGGGAGCATGACGCACTGCCACGGCTACCGCGCGGCGGCCGTCGCGCGGGCCGGCGACCTGGTGAGCGTCGGGATCGACGCCGAGCCGAACGAGCCGCTGCGCGAGCGGGGCGTGCTGGACACCATCGCGCTGCCCGGGGAGCGGGCGGCGCTGGCCGGGCTGGCGACGCGGCGGACCGGGGTGAGCTGGGAGCGGCTGCTGTTCAGCGCGAAGGAGAGCGTCTACAAGGTCTGGTTCCCGCTGACCCGCCGCTGGCTCGACTTCGAGGAGGCGGCGATCGACATCGACCCGGACGCGGGCACGTTCACCGCCCGTCTGCTGGTGCCCGGACCAGAGGTGGACGGGGTCCGGATGCCCGGGTTCACCGGCCGGTGGCTGGCCCGCGACGGGCTGCTGATCACGACGATCGCCGTGGTCCGCCGCCCGGCCGTGCCGCCGGGGCCGCGCGACGCGGACGGCGGTCGGCGGGCCGTCGCGTAGGGCCCGCGCGTCCCGGCACCCGGCTCGGCGGACACTCAGGCACCCGGACATGAAGCCGCCCCGGCGCGCGGGGCGCCAGGGCGGCTTCCGGGGGCGAGACAGCCGTGGGGGGACTGGGATCGTCGTCTGCCTGTCAGCCGCGCCCGGTCAGCGGACGACCGTGATCCGGTCGGCGGCCGGGGCGGCGAGGGGCGCGGTGGCGGACGAGGTGGCGGTCAGGAAGTCGGCGAGGACGGCCATGTCGTCGTCGCCGACCAGCGGGTTGGTGCCCTGAGCCAGGGTGGCGAAGCCGTCACCGCCGCCCGCCAGGAACGAGTTGACCGCGACCCGGTAGGTGGCCGCCGGGTCGAGCGGCTGACCGGCCACCAGGACCGAGTCCGCCACGATCCGGTCCGCTCCGGTCCGGGTCAGGTCCAGGGTGTAGCTCAGGCTCTCGGACGGCTGGAGGATCTTCGGCACCGCCGCGTTGCCCCCGGTCACCTGCTCCCGGAGCACCTGGAGGAGCTGGGCGCCGGTCAGGTCGAGCAGGTTGACCGTGTTGGAGAACGGCTGGACCGCGAAGCCCTCGCCGAAGGTCACCACGCCGTCGCCCTCGGCCCCGGACGCCGCGTACACCAGGTCGGTGCGGACGCCGCCGGGGTTCATCAGCGCGAGGTCGGCCGACGGGTCGAGCGACTGGGCGTGCGCGAGCTGGGCGTCGGCGATCAGGTCGCCGAGCGGGAACTCGGGGGTGCCGGCGCCGCGGCCCCGGATGTCCTCGGCGATCCAGCCGATGGGCCGGTTGGCGACGGGCGCGGCCAGCGCGTTCCAGTACGAGATCAGCTCGGTCAGGTCCGGGGCCCGCTCCTGGAGCCGGTCCACGACGCGGTTGGTGCCCTCGACCGAGGTTCGCACGATGTCCTCGGTGCCCAGGTCGTAGGCCATGTTCAGCTCGGTGAACAGGCGGCCGTTGGAGGAGGCCGAGGTGACCAGGCGGTCGTGGCCCGACGGGTCGGGGATGGTGCACACGTACGGCTGGTGGGTGTGGCCGGTGACCAGCGCGTCGACGTCCGAGGAGGTCCGCTGGGCGATGTCCACGATCGGGCCGGACAGGCCGCCGGAGGGGCCGTCGCAGTCGTGGTTGTACGCGGGGGCCGCCGGGTAGCCGCCCTCGTGGATCAGGGCGACGACCGCGTTGACGCCGCGCCGCTTGAGCCGCGCGGTGTAGGTGTTGATCGTCTCGACCTCGTCCAGGAAGTCGATGCCCTCGATGCCCTCCTGGGTGACGATGTCGGCCGTCCCCTCCAGGGTGACGCCGATGAAGCCGACCTTGACGCCGCCGAGGTTCTGGATGGTGTACGGCGCCAGGATCGGGCGGCCGGTGTCCTCGTGGACGACGTTGGCGGCCAGGTAGGGGAAGTCGGAGCCCTCGAACTCGCGGCCCTCGACGTAGCAGCCGTCCACCGGGTGGCAGCCGCCGTCCTGAAGCCGGGTCAGCTCCTCCCAGCCCTCGTCGAATTCGTGGTTGCCGACGCCCGCGACGTCCATGTCCAGGGCGTTGAGCGCCTCGATGGTCGGCTCGTCGTGGAACAGTCCGGACAGCAGCGGCGTCGCGCCGACCAGGTCGCCGGCCGCGACGGTGACCGAGCGGCGCTCGCCCTCGCGGGCCTCGCGCAGGCCGGTGGCCAGGTACTCCACGCCGCCCGCGGTGATCTGGGTGGTCGTTCCGTCCGGGTTCTCCCGTGTGAGCGTGCCGTTGGAGCCCGCGGGCGGCTCCAGGGCGCCGTGCAGATCGTTGATGGCGAGGACCTGCAGGTCGACGGTCCGACTCGGCTTGCTGTGCGCGGCGGAGTCGGCGGCTTGGGCGGCGGGCAGGGCGACGGCGAGCGCCGCCGCGACCGCGAGCGCCGCCGCTCCCGCGGTCACGCTGTACTTCCGTGCGTGCATGTGTCCCTCTCGGCGATCAGGGCATGACTTTTCCAGTCCGGCCCGAACCCTAGTGGCTACGCGCGTAGCAAGGCAGGGGGTCCCGGTAACAAGGAGATGAAAGCTCCGGCGCCCGGGCAGGCCCTAAAGTCGCTTCCATGAGTGACGTCATGGTGCGGGACCAGGTGACGGAGAAAGAGCTGCGCGAGGCGTGGGCGCTGATCGAGGCGGCGGCCCGGGCGGACGGGCAGAGCGCGGTGTCGGAACAGGGTCGGCTGCTGTTGCGCGGCGGGGCGCGGGAGGGCGTGCGGCATCTGCTGATGCGCCGGGGCGCGAGCGAGTTGGTCGGCTACGCCCAACTGGACGGAACGGACCCGGTGGAGGCGCCCTCGGGCGAGCTCGTCGTCCACCCCGAGCACCGGGGCCGCCGGTACGGGCGGGTGCTGGGCGAGGCGCTGCTGGCCGAGTCGGGCCACCGGCTGCGGCTGTGGGCGCACGGCGGCCACCCGGCGGCGCGGCACCTCGCGCAGCTGCTGGGCCTCAGGCTCTTCCGGGAGCTGCGGCAGCTGCGCCGCCCGCTGGGCGGGCTGAGGTCCGCCGGCGAGCCGAGGCTGCCCGAGGGCGTGCGGGTGCGGACGTTCGTGCCCGGCCAGGACGAGGAGGCGTGGCTGGCCGTCAACGCGGCGGCCTTCGCCCACCATCCGGAGCAGGGCTCGCTCACCCGCCAGGACCTGGACGCGAGGATGGCCGAGCCGTGGTTCGACGCGGCCGGTTTCTTTCTCGCGGCGCGGACGGACGACGACCGGATTCTCGGCTTCCACTGGACCAAGCCGCACACCGGGCAGGGGCTGGGCGAGGTGTACGTCGTCGGCGTGGCCCCGGAGGCCCAGGGCACGGGCCTGGGCCGGGCCCTGACGGCGATCGGCCTGCGCTACCTCGCGGCGAACCCCGCCCTGTCGACCGCGATGCTGTACGTCGACGCGGACAACGCCGCCGCCCTGCGGGTCTACGAGTCTCTGGGCTTCCGCACCTTCGAGACGGACCTGATGTACCGGACCGAGACGTAGGTGTGGTGTGCGGGGAGGTCGGTGACGCGGCCGGCTTTCCTGCTCGTCGGGAAGCCGGGGCCGGGGCCGGGGCCGTCGGGCGGTGTCGTGAGTCCTCGGTGCGGGCCGGGCTGGGCCGGGGCCTCACGGGGGACCGGGAGGCCGCGGGCCTGGTCCACGGAGGTCGAACGGAGATCGAACGGAGATCGATAGGCCCGCCCCCGCCCCCGCCCCCGCCCCCGGCCACCGGATCGGGGTATCGGGAGTCGTCCCCGGGTGGGGCACGAGAGGCGCGGGTACGCTCCCGGCGTGGAAGG
Organism: Streptomyces sp. NBC_01803; assembly: GCF_035917415.1. Lineage (NCBI taxonomy): Bacteria > Bacillati > Actinomycetota > Actinomycetes > Kitasatosporales > Streptomycetaceae > Streptomyces > Streptomyces sp. NBC_01803. Next base: position 2,720,806 of record NZ_CP109073.1, on the reverse strand, counting down.
TCGTCGGAGTGGTGAGCCCCTGAACGAGGCGGAGCGCGTGCGGCTGGGCAGGGCCGTGGTCGAGGACGGATGGTCGCTGCGGCGGGCGGCGTTCCATTTCGGGGTGTCGGTCAGCACCGCGAAGCGCTGGGCGGATCACGTCCGCCGGTCGGGGGCGGCCGGTCGTGCCGCCTCCGTTCACTTCGCTGACGTGCCGCGTTCCCGGCGAAGGCGCGAGAATGGGGATATGAGCCAGGAAACGCGGACCTTGTCCCCCTTCACGGCCTCCGAGCCGGCCGAGCCGAGCGAGCGGGCCGAGCCGGAGTCCGCCCCCGAGACGGCCGTCGAGCCCGGAGCCGAGGTTTCCGTATCCGGCCCCGAGGCCGAGGCCGAGCTGCCCGAGGACCGTTTCCTGGACCGCGAGCGGAGCTGGCTGGCGTTCAACGAGCGGGTGCTGGAGCTCGCCGAGGACCCCACCACCCCGCTGCTGGAGCGGACGCACTTCCTGAGCATCTTCGCCAGCAACCTGGACGAGTTCTTCATGGTCCGCGTCGCCGGTCTCAAGCGCCGCATCGCCACCGGCGTGGCCACCCGTTCCGTCACCGGACAGGCGCCGCGCGAGGTGCTGGGGACGATCTGGACCCGGGCCAGGGAGCAGATGACCCGGCACGCCGCCTGCTACCAGCAGACCGTTGCCCCCGAGCTCGCCGAGCGGGGCATCCACCTGCTGCGCTGGCGCGACCTCACCGAGCAGGAGCAGATCCAGCTGTTCTCGCTCTTCCGCAAGAAGATCTTCCCGGTCCTCACCCCGCTCGCCGTCGACCCGGCGCACCCGTTCCCCTACATATCCGGGCTCTCGCTCAACCTGGCCGTCGTCGTGCGCAACCCCGCCAGCGGCCACCGGCACTTCGCCCGCGTGAAGGTGCCCCCGCTGCTGTCCCGTTTCCTGGAGGCGTCGCCGCAGCGGTACGTGCCGGTCGAGGACGTGATCGCCGCGCACCTGGAGGAGCTGTTCCGGGGCATGGAGGTGCTCGCCCACCACGTCTTCCGCGTCACGCGCAACGAGGACCTGGAGGTCGAGGAGGACGACGCGGAGAACCTGCTCCAGGCCCTGGAGAAGGAGCTGCTGCGCCGCCGCTTCGGCCCGCCCGTGCGCCTGGAGGTCGAGGAGTCCATCGACGACGAGGTGCTGGATCTGCTGATCCGCGAGCTGAAGATCCGCCGCGAGGAGGTCTTCTGCCTGCCCGGCCCGCTGGACCTGACCGGCCTCAAGTCCATCGCCGCGCTGGACCGGCCGGAGCTGAAGTACCCGAAGTTCGTGGCCGGCACCCACCGGGACCTGGCCGAGGTCGAGTCGGCCTCCGCGCCCGACATCTTCGCCGCGCTGCGCACCCGCGACGTGCTGCTGCACCACCCGTACGACTCGTTCTCCACCTCCGTGCAGGCGTTCCTGGAGCAGGCCGCCGCCGATCCGGACGTGCTGGCGATCAAGCAGACGCTGTACCGCACCTCCGGCGACTCCCCGATCGTGGACGCCCTCATCGACGCGGCCGAGTCCGGCAAGCAGGTGCTGGTGCTGGTGGAGATCAAGGCCCGCTTCGACGAGCACGCCAACATCAAGTGGGCGCGGAAGCTGGAGGAGGCCGGCTGCCATGTCGTCTACGGCCTGGTCGGCCTGAAGACGCACTGCAAGCTCTCCCTCGTCGTCCGCCAGGAGGGCGAGGACCTGCGCCGCTACGCCCACGTCGGCACGGGCAACTACCACCCGAAGACCGCGCGGTTCTACGAGGACATCGGGCTGCTGACCGCCGATCCGGCGGTGGGCGCGGACCTGTCGGACCTGTTCAACCGCCTCTCCGGGTATTCCAGACGCGACAACTACCGTCGTCTGCTGGTCGCCCCGCGCTCGTTGCGCGACGGGCTGGTCACCCGCGTCCGCCGCGAGATCGAGCACCACCGGGCCGGCCGCCCGGCCTTCGTCCGGATCAAGGTCAACTCCATCGTGGACGAGACCGTCATCGACGCCCTTTACCGGGCCTCCCAGGCGGGTGTGCCGGTCGACATCTGGGTGCGCGGCATCTGCGCGGTGCGCCCCGGCGTGCCCGGCCTGTCGGAGAACATCAGGGTGCGCAGCGTGCTCGGCCGGTTCCTGGAGCACTCCCGCGTCTACACCTTCGGCAACGGCGGGGAGAACGAGGTGTGGCTCGGCAGCGCCGACCTCATGCACCGGAACCTGGACCGGCGCATCGAGGTCCTGGTCCGCGTCGCCGACCCGGCCCACCGCTCCTCGATCACCCGGCTGCTGGCCACCGGCACCGCCGACTCCACCGCGTCCTGGCACCTCGGCCCGGACGGCGCGTGGACGCGACACGCGGTGGACGCGGAGGGCAAGCCGCTGCGGAACGTCCAGGAGACGCTCATCGAGTCCCGGAGGAAGCGGCGTGTCACAGCGGCCTGAGGCGGACAGCGGCACGGACGGCACCGGCACCGGCACCGGTACCGCTGGCACCGCCGACGGCGCCGACGGCGCCGGCACCGACACCGTCGACGGGGACCTCGTCCGCGCGGCCGGCTGCGTCCTGTGGCGCCGGGCGCCGGGCGGCGGCGTCGAGGTGGCGCTCGTCCACCGCCCCCGCTGGGACGACTGGTCGCACCCCAAGGGCAAGCTGCACCCCGGCGAGACCCCGGCCGACGCGGCCCGCCGGGAGGTGCGCGAGGAGACCGGCATGGACTGCGTGCTCGGCACCTCGCTCCGCGCCGCCCGCTACCGCGCCAGGGGCCGCCGCAAGGAGGTCACCTACTGGGCGGCGGAGGCCACCGACGGCCGATTCGTCCCCAACGGCGAGGTGGACGAGCTCCGCTGGCTCCCGCCGGACGAGGCCCGCGCCCAGCTCAGCCACTCCGGGAACCGGGCGCTGCTGGACGAGGCGTTGACGACCCTGAAGCTGCCCTGAAGCGTGTCGCGGAACCGCCAGACGGCCGTCGATGCTCGTGATCACTACACCGGGCCCCGGTGTCCGGGCGCCACCGCCGGCCAGCGCACCGTGACCTCGCCCTGCCGCCAGCGGCGCGGGCCGTCCGCGAGCGGCCAGTCGGCGGCCAGCGACCGCACCGCCCGCACCCACCGCTGGCGCGCGCCGAGCGGCCCGTAGGGCGCGGCGGCGGCCCAGGCGCGGTCGAAGTCGCGCAGGAAGCGGTGCACCGGCTCGCCGGGCACGTTGCGGTGGATCAGCGCCTTCGGCAGCCGCTCGGCCAGCTCGGAGGGGGCGGCCAGCCCCGCCAGCCGGGCGGCGAACGTCACGGTCCGGGGACCCTCCGGGCCCAGCGCCACCCACACGTGGCGGCGGCCGATCTCGTCGCAGGTGCCCTCCACCAGGAGCCCGTCCGGGTCCAGCCGGGCGCACAGCCGCGCCCACGCGCCCGCCACCTCCGCCTCGGCGTACTGGCGCAGCACGTTGGCGGCCCGGATCAGCAGCGGGCGCTCGCCGCCGGGCAGCGGCAGCTCGAAGCCGCCGTGCGCGAAACGCAGCCCCGGCCCGGCGAACGGCAGCGCCGCCGTGACCCGCGCCGGGTCGATCTCCAGGCCGGTCACCCGGGCGTCGGGACGCACCCGGCGCAGCCGGTGCAGCAGCTCGACGGCGGTCCACGGCGCGGCCCCGTAACCGAGGTCGACGGCCAGCGGCGGGCCGGGGGAGCGGCGCAGGGCCGGGGCGTGGGTGGCGGCGATCCAGCGGTCCATGCGGCGCAGCCGGTTGGGGTTGGTCGTCCCCCGCGTCACGACACCCTCCGCCATGCGCCCGAGGGTAGTGGCCGCGCACAATGGGATCGCGCGGGAGGGGAGAAAGGGAAGAAGTCGGGCCGTGGCATAGTTGCACGGATTGGCGTGTAGACGGGAACAGGGACTGACCCGTTGTCTCAGGAGGATCGGTGCCGCACATCCGACGGATCGCGATGCTCAGTGTGCACACCTCGCCGCTCCATCAGCCGGGGACCGGCGACGCGGGCGGCATGAACGTCTACATCGTGGAGCTGTCGCGGCAGCTCGCCGCGCTGGGGATCGAGGTCGAGATCTTCACGCGCGCCACCTCGGGCGATCTGGCGCCGGCCGTCGAGCTGGCGCCGGGCGTGCTGGTGCGGCACGTCGACGCCGGGCCGTACGAGGGGCTGAGCAAGGAGGACCTGCCCGCCCAGCTGTGCGCCTTCACGCACGGCGTGACGCAGATCTGGGCGGGGCAGCGGCCCGGCTACTTCGACCTGGTGCACTCCCACTACTGGCTGTCCGGGCACGTCGGCTGGCTGGCCGCCGAACGCTGGGGCGTGCCGCTGGTGCACGCGATGCACACCATGGCCAAGGTGAAGAACGCGGCGCTGGCCGCCGGGGACACCCCCGAGCCGGCCGCGCGCGTCATCGGCGAGACGCAGATCGTGCGGGTCGCCGACCGGCTGGTCGCCAACACGGCGGAGGAGGCGGCCGAGCTGGTCCGCTTCTACGACGCCGACCCGCTGCGCACGGAGGTCGTGCACCCGGGTGTGAACCTCACCACGTTCCACCCGGCGGACGGCCGAGCCGCCGCCCGCGCGCGCCTCGGGCTGCCGGCCGGCGCGTTCGTCCCGCTCTTCGCCGGCCGCATCCAGCCGCTGAAGGCGCCCGACATCCTGCTGCACGCCGTGCGCGAGCTGCTCGACGCCGACCCCTCGCTGCGCTCCCGGCTGGTGGTGCCGGTGGTCGGCGGGCCGAGCGGCACCGGGCTCTCCCGCCCGGAGCGGCTGCAGAAGCTGGCCGCCCGGCTGGGCGTGGCCGACCTGGTCCGGTTCCGGCCGCCGGTCTCGCAGGCCGAGCTGGCGGACTGGTACCGGGCGGCGAGCGTGCTGGTGATGCCGTCCTACAGCGAGTCGTTCGGCCTGGTCGCCGCCGAGGCCGAGGCGTGCGGCACGCCAGTCGTCGCGGCGGCGGTCGGCGGCCTGCCGGTGGTGGTGCGGGACGGCGTGACCGGCTTCCTGATCGACGGGCACGATCCGGCCGACTACGCCCGCGCCCTGCGCCGGCTCGTGGACAGCCCGGCGCTGACCGACCGGCTCGGCGGAGCGGCGGCCCGGCACGCGCTCGGCTTCGGCTGGGACGCCACCGCCGCCGACATGCTCGCGGTCTACCGAGGGGCCGTGGAGGCGCGCCGGTTCACCCGGACGGGCATACGATCGGCCCATGGCTGATCCGCGGCAGATCGTCGAAGACTCGTTGCGCGACTCGGGCGCCGAGTGGGAGTCCCCCGCCCCCGGGCGCTACGTGGTCACCCTCCCGGGGACCCGGAAGCTGGCCACCACCTGCTCGCTGGTGCTGGGGCGGCACTCCCTCTCCGTGAACGCCTTCGTCATCCGGTGCCCCGACGAGAACCACGCGGGTGTGCACCGCTGGCTCCTCGAACGCAACACCCGGCTGTACGGGGTGGCGTACGCCATCGACCGGCTCGGCGATATCTATCTGGCGGGCAAGCTTCCGTTGTCGGCGCTCTCGCCGGAGGAGATCGACCGGGTTCTCGGCACGGTGCTGGAGAACGCCGACGGGCCGTTCAACACCCTGCTGGAGCTGGGCTTCGCCTCGGCGATCAAGAAGGAGTACGCCTGGCGCACGGCCCGGGGTGAGTCCACGCGCAACCTGGACGCCTTCGCGCACCTCACCCGCCCCTCGTCCTGACCCGCCCTCGTCCTGACCCGCACCCCGTCCGCACCCCGTCCGGGCCCGCATCCGTCCGGCCTCCCGCTCGGCCCGGTCACGGGTGGTACCGGGCGGGGAGGCGCTGCGAGACGGCGAAGGCGGACTCCGTCTTCACCTGCCGGGGACTGAAGGATCGGGGCGGCGGCGACGACGGCGGCCACCAGGAGCGCCACGATCACCACGTGGAGGAGGGACATCTGCCCCCCGACGCTGCGCGCACGCGGCACCGAACGCGGGGACGCGGACCCGGACCCGGACCGGGCTCCGTCTCGCCGACGCCGGAGAAATGCCGCTATTCCTCCACTTTGTACCCTTGGCCAACTCCGGGCCGCATCCGCCGGGCGGACCGGGCTCGTCTAATCTCGGTCCATGGCCGACGCACCGTACAAGCTGATTCTGCTCCGCCACGGCGAGAGCGAATGGAACGCGAAGAACCTCTTCACCGGCTGGGTGGATGTCAACCTGACGGACAAGGGCGAGAAGGAGGCGGTCCGCGGCGGTGAGTTGCTGAAGGACGCCGGTCTGCTCCCCGATGTCCTGCATACCTCCACCTTGAAGCGCGCCATCCGCACCGCCAATCTCGCGCTGGACGCCGCCGACCGGGCCTGGATCCCGGTACGCCGCTCCTGGCGGCTCAACGAGCGCCACTACGGCGCGCTCCAGGGCAAGGACAAGGCCGCCACCCTCGCCGAGTTCGGCGAGGAGCAGTTCGTGAAGTGGCGGCGTTCCTACGACACCCCGCCGCCGGTGCTCGCCGACGGCGCCGAGTGGTCCCAGAGCGACGACCCGCGCTACACGGCGATCCCCAGCGAGGTCCGCCCGCGCACCGAGTGCCTCAAGGATGTCGTCGTGCGCATGCTGCCGTACTGGTACGACGGCATCGTCCCGGACCTCAACACGGGCCGGACCGTGCTGGTCACCGCGCACGGCAACAGCCTGCGGGCCCTGGTCAAGCACCTGGACGGCGTCTCGGACGACGACATCGTGGGCCTGAACATCCCCACCGGCATCCCGCTGCTGTACGAGCTGGACGCCGACTACCACCCGGTCAAGCCCGGCGGCACCTACCTCGACCCGGACGCCGCCAAGGCCGCCATCGAGGCGGTCAAGAACCAGGGCAAGAAGTAGCTCCCTGCCCCCTTGAGCCCCCCGCCCGCGGTCCCGCCGCGCGCGGGGGGCTCCGCCGCTGTGCCGTCCCCGTCGCTCGCCGGGAGAGCGGCCGGGAAGCCCTAGGCTCGGGGCATGACCGACACGGGGGCCCGGGCGAGGTGGGAGGACCGCTGGCTGCTGCCCGCCGAGCTGCTGGCCGACGGGAGCGGGCGCGGCGCGTCCGGGGGAGGCGGACGGCGCACCGGGCGCGACTGGGCCGTCGACGTCCTGCTGTTCCTGTGGGCGGTCGGCATGTGGATCGTGCTGACCCTGACCCTGCCCGACCGCGACTACCTGCCCGAGTGGATAGTCGTCATCGACCCGCCGCTGGGCGCGCTCGCCTGCCTCGCCGTGTGGTGGCGCCGCAGCCACCCGCTCGCCCTGGCCCTGGCCCTGGTCCCGGTCGGCGCGGTCACCAGCTCCGGCTTCGGCGCGCTCACCGTCGCGATCCTCACCCTCGGGCTGCGCGTCCCGTGGCGCACCGGCGTGCTGGTCATCGCCCTGCACTTCGTCGCCGCCCTGCCGTACATGCTGATCTACAGCCTCCCGCACGAGGGCGGCTGGACGACGATCGCCTTCATCACCGCGTACTACCTGTTCTTCTTCTCCTGGGGCGCCGGGATGCGCGTCCGGCGCCAGCTCGTGGTCCGGCTGCGCGAGGACGCCCAGCGCGAACGGGACGAGCACGCCCGGCGACTGGCCGACGCCCGGCGCGGCGAGCGCGAGGCCATCGCCCGCGAGATGCATGACGTGCTGGCGCACCGCATCTCCCTGCTGTCCGTGCACGCGGGCGCCCTGGCGTACCGGACGGACCGGTCGGCGGGCGGTGGCGCCAAGCCGCTGACGTCCGCGGAGATCAGCGACAGCGCCCAGATCATCAGGGACACCGCGCACCAGGCCCTGGAGGAGCTGCGCGAGGTGCTGAACGTGCTGCGCGGCCCGGACCCGGCGGGCGGCCGGCCGCAGCCGGGCATCGCGGGCATCGGCGAGCTGGTGGCCGAGGCCGAACGGGCGGGACAGCGGGTGGGTCTCAGCGTGGAGTACGACCACGACGCGGCCGACGGCCTGCGCGGTCCGGTGCAGCGCACGGCCTACCGGGTCGTTCAGGAGGGGCTGACCAACGCCCGCAAGCACGCCCCGGACGCGGGGGTCACCGTGCGGGTCTCGGGCGCGCCCGGCGAGGGCCTGACCGTGGAGGTCCGCAACGACCTGCCCGCCGGCGCCTCACCGGCCCAGATCCCCGGCGCCGGGGCCGGTCTGGCCGGTCTGGAGGAGCGCGCCGCGCTGGACGGCGGCAGCTTGCGGCACGGCATCAGCGACACGGCGTTCGAGCTGGTGGCCCGACTGCCATGGGGCCCCGCCGGACAAGGGCGGGGCCCCGACGCTCAGCAGGCACCCCCGCACTGACACGCGGAGCCGGACTGGCAGCCGCAGCCGCAGCCCGAACCGCACCCGCAGCCGCTCAGCAGCGGCAGGGGGCGGCGCTCACGCGGGGACACGGGGGCGGGAACGGATATCGGGGCGGGAGAGGCGGGTGAGGCAGCCATGAAATCCTCCTCGACAGCGGATGTACATCGCTGCCCATGGACCCCTACCCCGCGCCCCGCGTCAACCAGCGCGGAACAGGCGCGCGGGAGCACGGACCGGCGTCCAGGGGGCGCGTCCTCAGACGGTGGCCTCGGGCTCCGGGGTGAACTCGTCCGCGTGCTCGCCCGTCACCAGGTACACCACCCGGCGGGCGATCGACACCGCGTGATCGGCGAACCGCTCGTAGTAGCGGCCGAGCAGCGTCACGTCCACGGCCGTCTCGATGCCGTGGTTCCACCGGTCGTCCAGCAGGTGGCTGAAAAGCGTCCGGTGCAGCGAGTCCATCTCGTCGTCGTCCTGTTCGAGCTGCATCGCCAGGTCGACGTCCTTCGTCAGCAGCACCTCGGTGGCCTTCGCCATCAGCCGCTGGGCGAGCTGCCCCATCTCCAGGATGGTGGCCGCCAGGTCGCGCGGCACCGCCGAATCCGGGAAACGGAGCCGGGCGACCTTCGCGACGTGCTGCGCGAGGTCTCCACAGCGCTCCAGGTCGGCGCTCATCCGCAGCGACATCACGACGATCCGCAGGTCGGTGGCGACCGGCTGCTGCCGCGCGAGCAGCGCGACCGCCGAGTTCTCCAGGTCCCGCTGCATCTCGTCGACCTTGTCGTCGGCGGCTATCACGCTCTCCGCGAGCTTCAGGTCCGCGTCCAACATCGCCGTCGTCGCCCGGCCTATCGCCGAGCCGACGAATCTGGCCATCTCGACCAGGTTGTCGCTGATCGCGTCGAGCTCCTCATGATACGCGTCACGCATGACTGTCCTTCCTCACCTGTGGCGCCGTTCGTGTCGTTCATAAGCTCTGTCCGCAAAGCAGCCGGTTCCGCCCCGTCAAGTGAATCATCGCTGTCAGCAAGGTGAACTCTCGCGGGCGCCCGGAAGAGCATCTTCGGTCACATCTGTGGTCCGCGCGCACAACCCGCATAACCTGAGGATATGGACGTGAACGCGGCGGTCGCCGCCGTGGCGGCGATAGCCGGGATGTGCACCGGCGCCATCGCCATGCTGGCATTCCGCCTCAGCGAGCGCGAGCGCACGCGTCCCCTCCGCGCCACCCTGACGGCCGATGCGACGCTGCCTCCCGGCGTGGACACCGTGCTGTCGGTGCTGCGCTCCTCGGCCGTGGTGCTGGACGAGCGGGACGACGTGGTCAAGGCCAGCTCGGCGGCGTACGCGCTGGGCCTGGTCCGCGGCGGCCGGCTGGCCGTGGAGCCGATCCTGGGGATGGTCCGCGACACCCGCCGCGACGGCGAGATACGGGAGACCGAGCTCGACCTGCCCCGGCGCGGCCGGGGCCTGGGCCGCGCCGACGTGCTGGCCGTCTCCGCCCGCGCCGCGCCGCTGGGCTCCCGGCTGACGCTGCTGCTGGTCGAGGACTTGACGGAGGCGCGCCGTATCGAGGCGGTCCGGCGTGACTTCGTGGCCAACGTCAGCCACGAGCTGAAGACCCCGGCCGGCGCGCTCTCCCTGCTGTCCGAGGCCGTCCTCGACGCGGCCGACGACCCGGTGGCCGTGACCCGCTTCGCGGGCCGCATGCAGCACGAGGCGACCCGGCTGACCAACCTCGTCCAGGAGCTGATCGACCTCTCCCGGGTGCAGGACAACGACATGCTCACCCAGGCCGAGTTGGTGCCGGTGGAGGAGCTGGTGGTCGAGGCCATCGACCGCTGCCGCCAGCAGGCGGGCAGCAAGCAGATCACCATCGCCTCCGGCGGCACCGAGGGCCTGTGCGTCTGGGGCAACCGCGGCCAGCTCGCCGCGGCCCTCGGCAACCTGGTGGAGAACGCGGTGAACTACAGCCCGCCGCACACCCGGGTCGCCATCGCGGGTTCCCAGGTCCCCGCCCCGGGCCAGGATCTGATCGAGATCGCCGTCACCGACCAGGGCATCGGCATCCCCGAGACCGACCGGGAGCGGGTCTTCGAGCGGTTCTACCGCGTCGATCCCGCCCGCTCCCGGGCGACCGGGGGCACCGGCCTGGGACTGGCGATCGTCAAGCACGTGGCCGCCTCGCACGGCGGGGAGGTCATGGTGTGGAGCGCCGAAGGCCAGGGCTCCACGTTCACCCTGCGGCTGCCCGAGCCGGGCAGCGCGCGGGAACGCCATCTGTCCGTCCGCAGGAAAAGGGACGGACTCGGTGGCACCCTGCATGAACCGGCCGAGTTCCCCGACGGCACCGAGCCCGACGCCGTCTCGGGTCCCCGGCCACATCCCACCCGCACCAACGATCCCGCCCGGGAGGTCCTCCCGTGACCCGAGTGCTCGTCGTCGAGGACGAGGAGTCTTTCAGCGACGCTCTGTCGTACATGCTCCGCAAGGAGGGCTTCGAGGTCGCCACCGCGGCCACGGGCCCAGAGGGGCTGGACGAATTCGAGCGCAACGGCGCCGACCTGGTGCTTCTCGACCTCATGCTGCCGGGCCTGCCCGGCACCGAGGTCTGCCGCCAGCTCCGGGGCCGCTCCAACGTGCCGGTCATCATGGTGACCGCCAAAGACAGTGAGATCGACAAGGTGGTGGGCCTGGAGATAGGGGCTGACGACTACGTCACCAAGCCGTTCTCCTCGCGAGAGCTGGTGGCCCGCATCCGCGCGGTGCTCCGCCGGCGCGGGGAGTCGGAGGAGGAGAGCCCGGCGGCCCTTGAGGCCGGGCCGGTGCGGATGGACGTGGACCGGCACGTGGTCACCGTCTCCGGCCGCAAGGTGGATCTGCCGCTCAAGGAGTTCGACCTGCTGGCGATGCTGTTGCGCAACGCCGGCCGGGTGTTGACGCGGATGCAGCTCATCGACCGGGTCTGGGGCGCCGACTACGTCGGCGACACCAAGACGCTGGACGTGCACGTGAAGCGCCTGCGCGCCAAGATCGAGCCCGACCCGGGAGCCCCGCGCTACCTGGTCACGGTGCGCGGGCTCGGCTACAAGTTCGAGCCGTAAGGCGGCCGACGGCGTGGCAGGGGGACGGCACCCACCGGGGGCCGTCCCCCTGCCACGCCGGGAGTCCGGGAGGGCCCGGAGCGGCTTCAGTCCTCCGTGCCGGCGCCCGCGACGGTGGCCGCCTCGTCCTCGGTGGCCTCGTCCTCGGTGGTCCCGTCCGTCGCCTCGTGCGTCGCCTCGTCCGTGGCCTGGTCGCCGTTCGCCTCGTCCGTCGCCTCGTCGGTCACGTCCGGGTCGGGGGGCTCGGTCTCGTCCGCCGAGGCCGTCGGGGACGGCGTGGCGGCGGGCGTCGGCCCCCAGTCGCCCTCGTAGACGCCCTGGTCCGCGACGACGCGGGCGAAGAGCCCGATCTCGCCGGTCTCGCTCAGGGTGAAGACCACGTGCTGCGCGTTGCCCAGCGCCACGTCCGTGGCGGCCGGGTTCTGGAGGTACGCCGCCGCGTCGCCGGCGCCCGAGCCCAGCGCGATCGATCCGCCGGCCGGCACCACGACCGCGTCCTCGCCCTCGGCGGGGACCAGCTCGACCTGGGCGCCCGAGTCGGGCAGCGCGACCGACCGCAGGGTCTGGTCCTCGCTGCCCTGGTTGAACAGCCGCGCGCTGATCGCGCCCGGCCCGTCGCCGGACTCCGGCAGCACGACGTTGACGTTCTGGACCTTGATGTCATCGACCTGGGCGGCGGCGTTGTCCGGCTTGACATTGCCGGTCTCGGCCCCGTTCCCGGCGCCGCAGGCGGTCAGCCCGGCGATCGAGAACGCGAAGAACGCGGCGGCTGAGCCGCGTCGAAGGCTGCTGCTCACGGCGGCGGCATCTCCTCGGACGGTCTGGATGATCTCTCGGGCCACAGGGTACCGACCCCGAATTCCGGCCCCGCACCCGCCCCGGGGCCGGAGCGCCGGAAGCACTCGAATGGAATGATGATCAAGAGACCGGCCTATGATCGATTCTTCGAAACGCGGACTGGTGGCTGAGCACATTCCGCCAACTGGGACAAATCGGGCAACTTTTACTGATCGGCTGAACCTTTTCCTGTCCGTCCGCGTCTAGATCGGCAAACTTCCGGGTCCGCCCAACCCCGCTCTCACCTGCGGTTACCTGCCGTCCCGCGCTTCCCGAAGCATGCCGCGGCCGCCCTTGTCAACCCCCGAGATGCGGTCTGACCTGCGAAAACGTCATTCAAAGGGGCGGCTTCCCGTGTTAGCATGGAGAGCCACGGAAGGGGTACCTGTCACATGACGTTCAAGGTTGGCGACACCGTGGTCTATCCCCATCACGGGGCCGCGCTGATCGAGGCCATCGAAACCCGCCAGATCAAAGGTGTGGACAAGCTCTACTTGGTGCTGAAGGTCGCTCAGGGTGATCTCGAAGTGCGTGTGCCGGCGGAAAACGCGGAGCTGGTCGGCGTGCGCGATGTGGTCGGGCAGGACGGACTGGAGCGGGTCTTCGAGGTGCTGCGCGCGCCGTATGCCGAAGAGCCGACCAACTGGTCCCGCCGCTACAAGGCGAATCTCGAAAAGCTGGCGTCCGGCGACGTGATCAAGGTGGCCGAGGTCGTGCGCGACCTGTGGCGCCGGGAGCGCGAGCGCGGTCTCTCCGCGGGTGAGAAGCGCATGCTGGCCAAGGCGCGCCAGATCCTCGTGAGCGAGCTCGCTCTCGCGGAAGCCACCAACGAGGACAAGGCCGAGTCCCTCCTGGACGAGGTTCTCGCATCCTGATGTCTTCCCGGCCCGGCCTGTATGTATGTCCGGCCCCGGTGCGACTCGGCCCTGATTGATGCGGCCCTATGTGATGCGGCCCTATGTGATGCGGCCCTATGTGATGCGGTGAGTCTCGCCACGTCGAGCCCCTCGCACGCATAAGCTCCCGCCACTGTCCGCGGGTCGGCCTATTCTCCCGGGAACTGGCATTCCCAGGCCGACAGGATTTCGACGCCGACGGGATTTCGACAACGTGGCTGGGAACACCGGAATCGTCAGCGTGCGACACGTGCCGCAGCGCCCGAAAGGCATTTCCCCTATGCCGCACGGGCGCTGTGGCATGTACGGATCGTTCACAGATGCGTGCCGGGACCGTGAAGCTCGCTCGACCGGCCTGTCACGGAAGGGGCCGATCGCGTGGTCCCCAGCACGCTCAGGCCATACCCAACACCGCCCCGCGAACAAACCTGCACCCGTCGCCAAATGACAGACACCACACCCTCCCGCGCCCGGCCGCCGCGCACCGCCGCCGTCATCCCGGCCGCGGGCAGCGGCCTCCGGCTCGGTCCCGGAGCCCCCAAGGCGCTGCGCCCGCTGAGCGGTACCCCCATGCTCGTCCACGCCGTGCGCGCGATGGCCCGCGCCCGGGCGGTGAGCCTCGTCGTCGTCGTGGCCCCGCCCGGCGAGGTCGAGGCCGTTCGCTCGCTGCTGGACGAACACCCCCCGCCACCCGCGGTGGAGCAGTTCGTCGTGCCCGGCGGCGCCACCCGCCAGGCGTCCGTCCGCCGCGGTCTGGACGCGCTGCCGGCGGACGTCGAAGTGGTCCTCGTGCACGACGCGGCCCGCCCGCTCGTGCCCGTCGACACCGTGGACGCGGTGGCCGCCGCCGTCCGCGCCGGGGCGCCCGCCGTGGTGCCGGCCCTCCCGGTCACCGACACGGTGAAGCAGATCGCCGCCCCGGCCGTCGGCGGCGCGCCCGAGCCGGTCGTCGCGACGCCCGACCGTGCGCTCCTGCGCGCTGTGCAGACGCCCCAGGGATTCGATCGCGCCACGCTGATCGAAGCGCATACCAAGCTGGCCGACTCGGACATCACCGACGACGCCGGCATGGTCGAGCGGCTCGGCGTCCCCGTGGTGCTGGTGCCCGGCCACGAGGAGGCGTTCAAGGTCACCCGCCCGCTCGATCTCGTGCTCGCCGAGGCCGTGCTCGCCCGCCGGAGGAGGAACGATGGCTTCTGAGGCTCCCCCGCTGCCCCGGATCGGGGTGGGCACCGATGTGCACGCCTTCGAGGCCGGCCGCGAGCTGTGGTGCGCCGGGCTGCACTGGCCCGGCGCCGGGTACGGCCTCGCCGGCCACTCGGACGGCGATGTCGCCGCGCACGCCGCCTGCGACGCGCTGTTCTCCGCCGCCGGGACCGGCGACCTCGGCGCGCACTTCGGCACCGGCCGCCCCGAGTGGTCCGGCGCCTCGGGCGTGACCCTGCTCGCCGAGGCCGGCCGGATCGTCCGCGCCGCCGGCTTCGGCATCGGGAACGTGGCCATCCAGGTCATCGGCGTCCGCCCCAAGATCGGCACCCGGCGCGCGGAGGCCCAGCGGGCCCTGTCCGACGCGCTCGGCGCGCCCGTCTCCGTCTCCGGCACCACCACCGACGGCCTCGGCCTGACCGGCAGGGGCGAGGGGCTGGCCGCGATCGCCACCGCCCTGGTGTGGCCACGCTCCGTCACCGGGTGAGACTGGACTCAGGTCGCCTTCCCTCATCACGCACCGCGGCGCACCTTCCTCACCTCACCCCCACCCTCACCCCCACGACGAGGAACCCCGTGTCCGTCATGTCCCTCACGCTTCCCGACGGGGTCAAGACCCTGCTCGACAGCGCCCCCCACCTGATCCTCGCCACCATCCAGCCGGACGGCAGCCCCCAGCTCTCCCCGGTCTGGGGCATGCGCGACGGGGAGGAGGTGCTGATATCGACCACGGTGGGACGCCGCAAGGAGCTGAACCTGCGCCGCGATCCGCGCGCCACCGTCCTCGTGCGGCCCTCCACCTACGTCTACGCCGAGATCCGCGGCACCGTCACCGTCAGCCCCGACCCGGAGTGGCGGCTCGTTGACGAGCTGTCGCGGCGCTACACCGGCCGCCCCTACGCCGAGTTCAACCCGCGTTCGGTCCACGACGCGCCCCGTGTGGTGGTCCGCGTGAGCCCGCGCAAGATCCACACCCAGGGCCTCGGCTGAGTGCTTCCCCCCGCCCGTCCTTTCCCCCGCGCCCGGCGGCGCGGGGGAGCCCCCTCGCCCACTACTCTTGACGCGTGACCATTCGCCTGTACGACACCAGCAGCCGGCAGATCCGTGACTTCGACCCGCTCACGCCGGGCCGCGTCTCGATCTACCTCTGTGGTGCCACCGTGCAGGCCGCGCCGCACATCGGGCACATCCGCTCGGGGCTCAACTTCGACATCATGCGGCGCTGGTTCGCCCACCGCGGGTACGAGGTGACGTTCATCAGGAACGTCACGGACATCGACGACAAGATCATCGCCAAGAGTGCCGAGCAGGGCCGTCCCTGGTGGGCCATCGGCTACGAGAACGAGCGCGCGTTCGACGCCGCCTACACGGCGCTGGGCTGCCTGCCGCCCAGCTACGAGCCGCGCGCCACCGGGCACGTGCCCGAGATGATCGAGATGATGCGCACCCTCATCGGCCGGGGGTACGCCTACCCGTCCGACGGCAACGTGTACTTCGACGTGCGCGGCTTCCCCGGCTATCTGGGGCTGTCCAACCAGGACCTCGACCACCTCCTCCAGCCCGGGGACGAGGGCGAGACCGGCAAGCGCGACCCGCGCGACTTCGCGCTGTGGAAGGCGGCCAGGCCGGGCGAGCCGAGCTGGGAGACGCCCTGGGGCCGCGGTCGGCCCGGCTGGCACCTGGAGTGCTCGGCGATGGCGCACAAGTACCTCGGCGCGGCCTTCGACATCCACGGCGGCGGCATCGACCTGATCTTCCCGCACCACGAGAACGAGATCGCCCAGTCCCAGGCGGCCGGCGACGAGTTCGCCCGTTTCTGGGTGCACAACGCCTGGGTCACCATGAGCGGCGAGAAGATGAGCAAGTCCCTGGGAAACTCGGTGCTGGTCTCCGAGATGGTCACCCGCTGGCGCCCCATCGTCCTGCGGTACTACCTGGGCACCCCGCACTACCGCTCCACCATCGAGTACAGCGACGAGGCGCTGGCCGAGGCCGACGCCGGCTTCGGCCGGATCGAGGGCTTCCTCCAGCGCGCCACCGAGCAGCTCGGCGAGATCGTCCCCGCGCCCGCCGTGCCGGACGACTTCGCCGCCGCCATGGATGAGGACCTCGGCGTCCCGCAGGCGCTGGCCGCCGTCCACACCACGGTCCGGCAGGGCAACGCGGCGCTGGCGGAGGGCGACAAGGAGTCGGTCGTCGCGCTGGCCGCCCAGGTGCGGGCGATGCTCGGGGTGCTCGGCCTCGACCCGTTCGACGCCCGGTGGGCCGCCGCGGGCGGGCGCGGCGACGAGCTGACGGGTGTGGTGGACACGCTGGTCCGGCTCGTCCTGAAGCAGCGCCAGGCCGCCCGAGAACGCAAGGACTACGCGACCGCGGACGCCATCCGCGACGACCTCCAGTCCGCCGGCCTGGTGATCGAGGACACCCCCAACGGTCCGCGCTGGGAAATCGGCTGAGCTGAGAAGGAAACAGGAACACATGCCAGGCAACAGCGCGCGTCCCAACCGCCGCACGTCCCAGAAGAAGGGTCCGCAGATCGGCAGTGGCGGCCAGAGCCGCCGCGCCCTGAAGGGCAAAGGTCCTACCCCGCCCGCCGAGATGCGCAAGGGCCATGCCAAGCAGCGCGCGGCCGCGGCCAAGGCGCGCAAGGAGCAGTCCGGGCGCGGCGGCCGGGCCGGAGGTGGCGCTGGACGCGGTGCCGGACGCGGCGGCAGGTCGGCCTCCGAGCTGGTCGTCGGCCGCAACCCGGTGGTCGAGGCGCTGCGCGCGGGCGTTCCGGCGCGGACGCTGTATGTGCAGCAGTTCCTCGACACCGACGAGCGCGTCACCGAGGCCATCAAGCTGGCCATGGAGCGTGGCGACGTGCACCTGGTCGAGGCGCCCCGGGGCGAGCTGGACCGGATCACCACGGGCCTCAACCACCAGGGCCTGGCCCTCCAGATCCCGCCCTATGAGTACGCGCATCCGGACGACCTGGCCGCCGACGCGGCCGAGGCCGGGGAGGACCCGCTGATCGTCGCGCTCGACGGCGTCACCGATCCGCGCAACCTCGGCGCCGTCGTCCGCTCCGCCGCCGCCTTCGGCGCCCACGGCGTGGTGGTGCCCGAGCGCCGCGCGGCCGGGATGACCGCGGGCGCGTGGAAGACGTCGGCCGGCACGGCGGCGCACACCCCGGTGGCCCGCGCGACCAACCTGACCCGCGCCCTGCAGAGCTACCAGAAGGCCGGGATCACCGTCGTGGGCCTGGCCGCCGACGGGGAGAGGGACCTGGCGGAGCTGGAGACGCTGGCCGGGCCGGTGGTCGTCGTGATCGGCAGCGAGGGCAAGGGCCTGTCCCGGCTCGTCGGCGAGACGTGCGACGTCCGGGTCCGCATCCCGATGCCGGGCGGCGCCGAGTCGCTCAACGCGGGTGTGGCCGCCGGGATCGTGCTGTACGAGGCGGCGCGCCGCCGGTCCTGATCCGGTCGTCCTCCGGGGCGGGGGGCGCTTGACGGGTCGCGGACAGTCTTTGTGCGGTCAAGGCAGTGTCTTAAACCAGTGTCACTCGGTTAGATGAGTGTGGACACCAAGACACCCCGCGGCCTCTCGATCGACGAGCCGGTGTTGAGCACGGTCAAGGTGCCGTGCGATCCCGCCCAGGTCATCGTGAACCACGCCAGTTTCCGGGTGCGGCTCGCCACCCCGCCCCCGGTGAGCATCGCTGTCAGTGACACCGCCACCCTGACCCGGGTCCCGGCCGCCGCCGCGCGCCGCCGCCCGCTCGTCTGGAGCGGCCGGAGCGCGCCGGGCGACCCGGGCGCGACGATGCTGCTGGAGGCGGTCCGCGAGGCCGGGCACACGCCCGGCACCGACGCCTTCAGCACCCAGGTGCTGCCGCGGGTCGGCACGGACGCGGGCCCGCCGGCGGTGATCGCCCCGCGCTCCCCGCAGGGCCCGGAGACCACCCAGCTCCTGCCCTCGATCGCCCCGGAGCCGGCGGAGGAGCGGCCCCGGGCCGCCGACGGCCGGCAGGCGTACCACCCGGGCCGCCACCTGAGCCTGGGCGTGGTGCTGCTGCCGCTGCGCGTCCTGCTCGGCTTCATCGCGATCTACGCCGGCATGGGCAAGCTGACCGACCCCGTCTACTTCGACGGCGGCGAGCGTGGCTCCCTCTACACCTGGCTCGACACCCTCCAGCCGTGGACGGCGGCGGCCCCGCTGCACGAATGGGCGCTCTCGCACCCGGTCGGGGCCGGGCTGACCGTGGCCTTCACCCAGATCATCGTGGGCGTGCTGACCATCTTCGGCCTGTGGCAGCGCCTGGCCGCCGGGCTCGGCGCCCTGCTCTCCCTGGCCCTGCTGGTGACCGTGAGCTGGGGGAACGGCCCGGCGTACGACACCCCCGACATCATCCTGGCCGCCGCCTGGTCCCCGCTGCTGATCGCCGGCGCCCCCGTGTTCTCGCTGGACGCCCGGCTGGCGGGTGAGGCGTGGCGCAGGCTCGGCCCGCGCGCGCCGCTGCCCGACCTGCGCCGCCGCGTCCTGCGCCGGGGCGCCGTGCTGGCCACCCTGCTGCTGGGCTGCGCGTTGCTGATCGGCTCGCTGCTGGGCAGCGCGGTGCGGTCCTCGCAGTTCGTCACCGTGCCCGAGCCGGGCGAGCCGCCGCGCAATCACCGCCTGGGCCAGCCGCTGCCCGAGGAGGCGGAGGAGGACGGCGAGGACACCGCCGAGCGGAGCGAGGAGGGGTCCGTCACCGAGGAGCCCGACGCGCCGCGGGAGGCGGCCGAGGAGGCGGAGCCGGGCGCGGACCCGGACGCCGAGACCGGCGCGGCGACGGACGGGCCGCGGCAGCAGGTGCCGCCCACCGAGCAGACCGTGCCCGCGCCGCAACAGCCGTCGTCGCCCGAGCAGTCGGTCCCCGTGGAGGTGCCCCCGGCCTCCCCGCCCGGCGCTGGGAACGCCGGCGAGCCGGTCGAGGAGTCGCCCACCGACGACGGAGGTGACCGGAGCAGCCTCAGCCCCATCGGCGGGCTGCTCGGTTAGGTGGCGTTCTCGGCGCTTGAGACGTGACCGGCGCCACGGGAACCCGTGGCGCCGGTCGGACCATACCCGGGGGACCTACGATGCGCGCCCGCGTGCGCGCCGGCGATCCGGAAGCGTTCCGAGAGCCGTTCACCTCCTCCGCGCGGCACGGCGCGGCTACGGGAACGCGGCGCGGGCGACGGGCGTGCTCGGCCCGGCCGGGGACGTGGTGTCCCCGACGCTCCCCGACGCTCCCGGAGGCGTGGCGGCTGCGCGAACGGCTCCGCGACGAGGGCGACCAGCCCCCGCCCCTGGTGAGGGACATCACGGTCAACGTCCCGCGCAGCACCACGGGCGCCAAGCGCCGCCCGAGCGCGCCCTGGCCCGCCTCCCGGCCCGCGAGGCGCGCGCCCCCCGGTCACCGACGAGCTGGTCGGCCGCCTGGCGGACGGCGGACCAGCCGGCCGCCGCCAGGGCCGCCCCGGGCGGCAGCGGACCTCCCGGGGTCGCCCCGGTGGAGAAGGCCGTCGACGCCATCGGCCGGGAGGGCATCGCCGTCCCCCGCACCGACGAGGCGCGGCAGGACAGGACCGAGTGATCTCCGCCCCCGAGACCTTCGCGTACCTGGGGTCACGCCGGAGCCCGGCGCCATCACCGGGAACACGGCCGTCCTGCGCAGGGCCGTGGTCGACAGGGAACGGGAACGGTCGGCGGGCACCCTCGCCTGATCGGCGGGGGCGCGGTCCGGTGGTGGGCGCCCCTGTTTGATCGGCGGGGGCGGTCCGGCCGACGGGGGCGGGCCGCCCCCGTGTCCGTCAGCGCGTCAGCTCCCGGGCCGCTTCTCTGAGGTCCTTGGCGGTGTCGATCGCCCGCCAGTACGCGCCCTGCGGCAGCGGGAAGCCGGCCAGCCGCCGCTCCCTGGCCAGCCGGGGGAACGTCGTCCGCTCGTGGTCTCCCTGGTCCGGGAGCAGCTTGGTGAACTCGGCGGCGAAGACGTAGACGCCGGCGTTGATCAGGTACGGCGACGGCGGCGCCTCGATGAAGTCGAGGACATGGCCGAACTCGTCGGTCTCCACCGCGCCCCACGGGATGCGCGGCCGGGCCAGGGCGAGGGTGGCCAGGGCGTCCCGCTCGGCGTGGAACGCGGCCATCTCGCGCAGCGAGAAGCGCGTCCAGACATCGCCGTTGGTGGCGAACCACGGCTCGTCGGGGCGCGGCAGCGCGGTGGCGGCGTACTTCAGGCCGCCACCGCGGCCCAGGGGCTCGCTTTCCACCACAGTGGTGACCCGCAGCGGCAGCTCGGTCCCGTCCAGCCACTCCTGGAGCACCTCGGCGAGGTGTCCGCACGAGATGACGGCGTCGGTGACGCCCTCGGCCGCGAGCCAGGTGAGCTGGTGGCCGATGATCGGAATCCCGGTGCCGGGTATCTCCACCATCGGCTTCGGCCGGTCGTCGGTGTACGGCCGCAGCCGCGAGCCCTGGCCACCGGCCAGGACCACGGCCTGTGTGGGCAGCGGGGCGTCGGTCATACCCGCAGCCTATGTGCCGTCACCCGGCCTCCGCGACCTCCGCGACCTCCGCGACACCGGCGGCGAAAGAGGTGTCGCAGACCGGGCGGGAGTGCTCCTGGGCGCGCTGCGCGCTGCCGTACTTCTCCACGGCGGCCTCGCCGAGGGCGTGGGCGATCTCGGCGCAGTGCGGAGCGAGCGACGGCTCGCGGTCGACGGCCTGCTGGAGCTCGGTCAGCGCCACGCTCGGGTCTTCCTGGCGCAGTGTGGTGATGAGCTGGTCGCGCAGGATGTCCTGGGGCTCCTGCCGGGTCCGCTCCGCTGCCGCGGTGAGCATCTGGGTCTCGGACGGCGCGGCGACCCACGAGACGCGGGTGACGGCCAGTGTCCCGGACAACACCAGGACGACCGGGAGAGCGATGGCGAGACTTCTGCCGATGTGACGGAGTGCCTGATTCACTGGAGCCTTCCTCGCACGAACGATGACGGGCGTGCCTGATCGTAGCGAGGGGTAGTGATGTGGTGACATTTCGCCACCCTCACGGGTGACGATGGCCCGGAAATTCGATTCGGGTGTTGACGTGCGGAGGGCCGTGCCCCCGCCGCGGGGGCGGGAGCACGGCCCTGTGGAGCCTCGTGTCAGTCGCTGAGCCGCTCGCCCGAGCCGGTCGCGAAGACGTGGGTCTCACCGGGGCGCGGCACCACGTTGAGCGTCGCGCCCTTGTCCGGCACGTGGCGGCTGTCGACGCGGATGACGAGGTCCTTCACCGTGCCGTCGAACTCGGCGGTGCCGTAGACGTAGGCGTCGGCGCCGGTCTCCTCGACCACGTTGACCGTGACGGCGAGGCCGTGCGCCTCCTTCTCGTTCGCCTTGGCGAGCGCGGCGCCCTCGCCGAGGGTGTCCCCTTCTTCCACGATGGCGAAGTGCTCGGGGCGGCAGCCGACGACCACGGTGGTGTCGCCCTTGCTCTGCGCCCCGGCGAGGGCGGCGCGCTCGACGGGCACCACGCTGTTGCCGAACTTCACGCCGCCGTCGGTGATCGGGACCTCCACCAGGTTCATCGCGGGGGAGCCGATGAAGCCCGCGACGAAGAGGTTGGCGGGATGGTCGTACATGTTCCGCGGGGTGTCGATCTGCTGGAGGATGCCGTCCTTGAGGACCGCCACCCGGTCGCCCATGGTCATGGCCTCGACCTGGTCGTGGGTCACGTAGACGGTGGTGACGCCCAGGCGCCGCTGGAGGCCGGCGATCTGGGTGCGGGTCTGGACGCGGAGCTTGGCGTCGAGGTTGGACAGCGGCTCGTCCATGAGGAAGACCTGCGGCTCGCGGACGATGGCGCGGCCCATGGCGACGCGCTGCCGCTGGCCGCCGGAGAGCGCCTTGGGCTTGCGGTCGAGGTACTCGCTGAGGTCGAGGATCTTCGCGGCCTCCTCGACCTTCTTGCGGATGTCCGTCTTGTTGACGCCGGCGATCTTGAGGGCGAAGCCCATGTTCTGCGCGACGGTCATGTGCGGATACAGCGCGTAGTTCTGGAACACCATGGCGATGTCCCGGTCCTTGGGCGGCAGGTGGGTGACATCGCGGTCACCGATGTGGATCGACCCGCCGTTCACGTCCTCCAGGCCGGCGAGCATCCGCAGCGAGGTGGACTTGCCGCAGCCGGAGGGGCCGACCAGAACGAGGAACTCGCCGTCC
Source organism: Streptomyces sp. NBC_01803 (assembly GCF_035917415.1). Lineage (NCBI taxonomy): Bacteria > Bacillati > Actinomycetota > Actinomycetes > Kitasatosporales > Streptomycetaceae > Streptomyces > Streptomyces sp. NBC_01803. The sequence continues at coordinate 2,698,307 of NZ_CP109073.1, read as the reverse complement.
TCGATCTGGATGTCGAGCTGATCGACGGCGGGGACTTCGGCGCCCGGGTAGATCCGGGTGGCCTTGTCATAGGTGACCGTTGCCATGTCGTGTTGTCTCCTTCTACCGGCAGGAACGTGCCGGACGATCCGAGTAGGAAGGTGTTACGTCCATGTGAAGAGACGCGAAGTGAAACCTAACTCGAAGAAGGCAAGAAAGTCAGCACCCCAGGAGCAAAAAGTGTTCATCCCATGATCGGCGGGTGAGTCGGCCGGCGCGCGGCGTCATTCGGCCGACCGGCCGATCGGGCCCGTGTAGGCTGTGGACGACCCGCCGCCTTAGCTCAGTTGGCCAGAGCAGCTGTCTTGTAAACAGCAGGTCGTCGGTTCGAGTCCGACAGGCGGCTCTTCTTCCGGGTCTTCACGGCCCGCGCGTCCGCCCGCGTGTCCCCCGGCCGTCCCGGTGTTGACTGGGCCGGGGACCGAACATACAAATAGCGCGCACGTTCACCCACGATCGATCAGAGGATCACGCATGCGCGGCGGGACCTTCCTTCACTTCCGTGCCGCGGGCGCCGGTCTGGTGCTGGACTGCACCGGGGACGGGCTGCCCCGGATCGTGCACTGGGGTGAGGATCTCGGGGAGCTGCCGGAGCACACCCTCGCCGCGCTCGCCCGTGCCGCCGTGCCGCAGGTGGCGTCCAACAACGTCGACCTCGTGGTGCCGCTCGCGCCGCTGCCCGAGCACGCCTCCGGCTGGCTGGGCACGCCGGGGCTGACCGGGCACCGGGCCGGGGCCGACTTCTCCACCGCGTTCGCCGTGACCGCCCTGGAGACCGGGGACCGGTCGCTGACCGTCACCGCCGAGGACGTGCGGGCCGAGCTGGAGCTGCGGCTCGACATCGAGCTGACCGGCTCCGGCCTGGTGCGTCAGCGCGCCACGGTCACCAGCCAGGCGGAGGCGGACGCGCCGCCGTTCGCCCTCTCCGGTGTGCTGCTGGCCCTCCCGGTGCCGGAGCGGGCCGTCGAGCTGCTCGACATGACCGGCCGCCATCTGCGGGAACGCAGCCCGCAGCGGCACGAGTTCACCATCGGGACGCATCTGCGGGAGAACCGCAAGGGCCGCACCGGCACCGACGCGGTCACCGTGCACATGGCCGGCGAGCGCGGCTTCGGGTTCGGCGCCGGCGAGGTGTGGGGCCTGCACGTGGCCTGGAGCGGGAACCAGCGCTCGCTGGCCGAGCGCACCCACACCGGGGTCTCCCTGCTCGGCGGCGGGGAGCTGCTGCTGGCCGGCGAGGTCGCGCTCGGCTCCGGCGCCTCGTACACCACCCCCTGGGTCTACGGCGCCTACGGGCGGCACGGTGTGGACGAGCTCGCCGGGCGCTTCCACGGCTATCTGCGCGGACGCGCGCGGCATCCGCGCACGGCGCGGCCGGTCACGCTGAACGTGTGGGAGGCCGTCTACTTCGATCACGACCTGGCCCGGCTGACGGCGCTCGCGGACGTGGGCGCCGAGGTGGGCGCCGAGCGGTTCGTGCTGGACGACGGCTGGTTCCGGGGCCGGCGCGACGACCACGCGGGCCTGGGCGACTGGTATGTGGACGAGACCGTGTGGCCGGACGGCCTGCACCCGCTGGTCGCGCATGTGCGCGGGCTCGGCCTGGAGTTCGGGCTGTGGGTGGAGCCGGAGATGGTCAACCCCAACTCCGACCTGGCCCGCGAGCATCCCGAGTGGATCATGGCGACCGGCGACCGGATGCCGCCCGAGTCCCGCCACCAGCAGGTCCTGGACCTCGGACATCCCGAGTGCTATGCCTACCTCCTGGAACGGCTCGACGCGCTGATCGGCGAGTACGCGCTGACGTATCTGAAGTGGGACCACAACCGCGACCTGGTGGACGCCGGGCACAGCCCCACCGGGCAGGCCGGGGTGCACACCCAGACGCGCGCCGTCTACCGGCTGCTGGACGAGCTGCGCGCCCGCCACCCGGCCCTGGAGATCGAGTCCTGCTCCTCCGGCGGCGGCCGGGTGGACCTGGGCATCCTGCAGCGGACCGACCGGGTGTGGACCAGCGACTGCATCGACGCGCTGGAGCGGCAGCGGATCCAGCGCTGGACGGGCGTGCTGCTGCCCCCGGAGCTGATGGGGGCGCACGTCGGCGCCCCCGAGGCGCACACGACCGGCCGGACGCACACCCTCGGGTTCCGGGCCGGGACCGCGCTGTTCGGCCACTTCGGCATCGAATGGGACCTGACCCGGGCGAGCGCGGCCGACCGGGCGGCGCTGGGCGAGTGGATCGCGCTGTACAAGCGGCTGCGCCCACTGCTGCACGGCGGAACGGTGGTCCGCGGCGACCACCCCGATCCGGCGCTGTGGGTGCACGGGGTGGTGGACGGCGACCGTTCGCGCGCCGTGTACGCGCTGGTGCAGATGGAGACGGGCGTGACCTCGCCGCCCGGTACGGTGCGGCTGCCCGGGCTCGACCCGGCGGCGGAGTACCGTGTGGCGCCGCTGGCGCCGGGGGACCGCCCGGTCGGCCCGGCCACGGACGTGCCGCTGTGGTGGAGCGAGGGCGTGCGGCTGCCGGGCCGGGCGCTGTCCGGGGTCGGGGTGCGGGCGCCCGTCCAGTTCCCCGAGCGGCTGGTGCTGCTGGAGGCGGTGCGCGTCACGCCCGCCGGGGGATGAGGACCACCTTGCCGATCGTGCCCCGGTTCTCCAGGGCGCGGTGGGCGGCGGCGGCCTCGGCGAGCGGGAAGTGGTGGACCAGCGGCACCAGGGTGCCGGCGGTGGCGTGGGCCATCGACTCCTCCTCCAGCACCCGGAGGTTCTCCCGGCCGCCGATCTTCCGGAACAGCGCCGGGCCGAGGACCGGTCGGCTGGTGATCTCGCGCTGGGCCAGCTCCGCGTCCGGCAGCGTGGCGTGTTCCTCGCCGCCGGGGCCGACGGAGGCGTTGCCGTAGGTGAGGTGGATGCCGCCGGGCGCGAGCAGGCGCATGGCGGCGCGGCCCAGCTCGCCGCCCACGCCCTCGTAGACGTGGCTGACGGGCCGGTCGCCGAATGTGGCGCGGATGTGGTCGGCCCAGCCCGGCCGGTTGTAGTCGACCGCGAGGTCCGCGCCGAGGTCGCGCACGGCGCCGGTCTTGGCCGGGCCGCCCGCGGCGCCGATCACCATGGCGCCCTTCAGCTTGGCGTACTGGACCAGCAGCGCGCCGATGCCGCCGGCCGCCGCCATGACGAGGACGGTGTCGTCCTCGGTGGGGTCGGCGAAGCGGAGGATGCCCATGGCCGTGCGGCCGGTGCCGATCATGGCGATGGCGCGGTCCTCGCGGAGGCCGTCGGGCAGCGGGTGGAGGCGGTCGGCGGCGGTGACGGCCAGCTCGGCGTAGCCCCCGGGCACCATGCCGAGGTGCGCGACGACGCGCCGGCCGAGCCAGGACGGGTCGACGTCCTCGCCCACCTCGTCCACGGTGCCCGCGATCTCGCGGCCGGGGATGGTGGGCAGCTCGGGCACCGGGAAGGGGCCGTCCACCGGGCCGGCGCGCAGCATGGTGTCGACCAGGTGCACGCCGGCCGCCGCCACCGCGACGCGGACCTCGCCGGGGCCGGGACGGGGGTCGGGCACCTCCTCGTGGACCAGGTTCTCGGCCGGGCCGAAGGCGTGCAGTCGGACGGCGTGCATGGTGGTCTCCTCGCGTCATGGCCGAGTGGTCCCACGATGCGACTTCAAGGGCGCTTGAAGTCAACTCCACGCTCGAAGTCAACTCCGGGGTGCGCGTGGTGCCGTGACGCGCGAGGACCGGCGGCTCCCGTCCGGGTGCCGCCGGTCCTCCGCCGCTGGGGCCAGGCGTGTCCGCCCGCTCGTCAGACGTTGACCCCGAAGTCCTGGGCGATGCCCGCCAGACCGGAGGCGTAGCCCTGGCCGACCGCGCGGAACTTCCACTCCGCGCCGTTCCGGTAGAGCTCGCCGAAGACCATCGCCGTCTCGGTGGAGGCGTCCTCGGTGAGGTCATACCGGGCGATCTCCGCGCCGCCCGCCTGGTTCAGCACGCGGATGAACGCGTTCCGCACCTGGCCGAAGTTCTGACCGCGGTTGTCGGCGTCGTGGATCGAGACCGGGAAGACGATCTTGTCGACCTCCTGCGGCAGGCCTGCCAGGTTGACCTTGATCTGCTCGTCGTCGCCCTCGCCGGCACCCGTCAGGTTGTCCCCGGTGTGCTCGATGGTGCCGTCGGGCGTCTTCAGGTTGTTGTAGAAGATGAAGTGCTGGTCGGACACGATCTTCCCGCTCACGTTCACCCCGAGGGCGCTGGCGTCCAGGTCGAAGTCCGCACCGGTCGTGGTGCGGACGTCCCAGCCGAGACCGACCGTGACGGCCGTCAGGCCCGGAGCCTCCTTGCTCAGCGAGACGTTGCCGCCCTTGGACAGGCTCACACCCATGGAGAAATCCCCTCATTCGAAATACTGCGCAGCATCGCCTTCGCGATGACGTTACTCTCACTTGTCCCAACGATGTCAGGGGGTTGCCCGGTTCCCCCAAGGTGTCGGCGAAAACCGGCGTGCGGCGCTGGGCCGGTCGGGGGACCATGGAGCACATGTCCGGTCCCTATGTCATCCGAGGCTCGGTCTCCCTTCCGGAGTCCGAGCTGCGCTGGCGTTTCTCGCGCTCCTCCGGGCCGGGCGGACAGCATGTCAACACCACGGACACCCAGGTCGAGCTGCTCTTCGATCTGGCCGCCACCGACGCGCTGCCGGAGGTGTGGAAGGAGCGGGCCCTCGACCGGCTCGCCGACCGGCTCAACGACGGGGTGCTGACGGTCCGGGCCAGTGAGCACCGATCCCAGTGGCGCAACCGGGAGATGGCCGCGCGGCGGCTGGCCGCGCTGCTGGCGGAGGCGTCGGCGCCGCCGCCGGGGCCGCGCCGGGCGACGCGGGTGCCGCGCGGGGTCGTGGAGCGGCGGCTGCGGGACAAGCGGCGTCGCGCGGACGTGAAGCGGGGACGCTCGCGCGAGCAGGGCTGGGACTGAGGATGGGGGCGGGGAGCCCGGTCAGCCCAGGTGCCGGTAGCCGGCGCGGTAGTAGAGAAGGGGACCGCCCTCGACGGTCGGCAGCTCCGCGGCCAGCACCCGGCCGATCACCAGCGTGTGGTCCCCGGCCGGCACCCGCTGCTCGGTGCGGCACTCGACGGTGGCCAACGAGCCCTTGATCAGCGGCGCCCCGGTGTGCTCGCCCAGCGTGTGCGGCACCTCCTGGAAGAGGAGCCGGTCGCTGAGCCGTCCCTTCATCGCGAACCGCCCGGCTATGGACCGCTGACCGTCGGTGAGCAGGGACGCGGCCCACAGCGGCTGCCGCTCCAGCACCTCGTCCATCCGCGAGTCGGTGCGCACGCTCACCAGCACCAGCGGCGGGTCGAGGGACACGGACAGGAACGCCGTCGCCGTCATCCCGGCGGGCGCCCCGCGCGGCTCGTCCTCCTCGTCGTGGGCGGTGACGAGCACCACCCCGGCGGCCAGCCGGGCCAGGGCGCCGCGGAACTGCTCCTCGCTCACCCCCTCAGGATGGGGGATGTGCCGGTGCTGGGACTGCCGCGCTGGTAGGGACACGGTACGAAACGGTAACCGGCGCCCCCCGGGGGCCGCATCGGCCCCGGGAACCAGAACGAGTCGCCAAGCGTCCTACATCCCGCGACCGAGCACTTTCGTACTGTGACATGAATCACAGCAGGCGACTAATTGCTGACCCTGTGTACCTAGCGGGCAGCTCGCTGTGATTCAGTGGCCTGTATATCTGCACGTGCATTTCGCGCCCGGGGGAGTGATGGAAACGGAGACGGAGCCATATGTGCGCCTCGCCTCACTGCGGGAGCTGCACCAGGTTGTCGCTCAGCTCAGCACCGCCCGCAGTATGGCCGACACCCTCCAGACCATCGCCGACGGGGCCGTCGCCGCACTCGGCTTCGAGCTGGCGGCGGTGAACCTGGTGAGACCCGACGGCGACCTGCTGGTCGCCGCCGTGGCCGGGAGCGACAAGGCCGAGGCCGCCATCGCCGGCCGGACCGGCTCCCGCGAGTCGTGGGAGCGCCGCCTGTCCATGGGCGAGCGCTGGGGCGAGCTCCGTTTCATCCCGTACACCGAGGGCTGGGTCCTCGATCACGACGACGTCCCGCAGTGGCACACCACCGGGCCCGCCCCGCGCTATCCCGACGAGTGGCACCCGATGGACCGCCTCTTCGCCCCCATGTACGCCTCCGACGGCGAGCTGCTGGCCGTGCTGGAGGTCGACAAGCCGCGCAACGGCCGCCGTCCCGGGCCCTGGGGCTGCGAGGCCCTCCAGCTCTACGCCTCCCAGGCCGCCATCGCCATCAGCAACGCCCGCCTGCGCGGCAACATGCAGCGGGCGCTCATCCGTCTGGAGCGGGAGCAGCAGGCGCTGCGGGCCAGCGAGGAGAGCTTCCGGCAGGCGTTCGAGTACGCGCCCAGCGGCATGGCCATCGCGGAGGTGGGCGGCGAGAGCCACGGCCGCCTGATCCGCGTCAACGACGCGCTGTGCCGGTTGCTGGGCCGCCCCGGCTCGGTGCTGCGCCGCTACAGCTTCGCCGACCTCGTCCACCCCGAGGACACCGGCGTCCTGCTGCGCACCTCGGCCGAGGGCGGCCGGGCCGAGCTGCGGCTCGCCCGGCGCGACGGCTCGTACGTCTGGGTCAGCCTGCGCAACTCGGTGGTCGCCGACGCCGCCGACGGCCCGCAGGTGCAGCTCACCCACGTCGAGGACATCGAGGAGCGCAAGCGCCACGAGCTCGCCCTCGCCCACCGCGCGAGCCACGACTCGCTCACCGGCCTGCCCAACAGCGCCGAGCTGCGCGCGCGGCTCGGCGGGCGGATATGCGACACGACACCCGACCGGTTCGGCCGGACCGCCCCGGCCGCCGACCGGGTCACCGACGCGTTCGAGGGCTACGGCACCCCGCCGCCGCGCGCCTACGACCACCACGAGCACGTCGTCGCGCCGGACGCCCCCGGCGGCGACGGCAAGGGCCTGGCGGTGCTCTTCTGCGACCTCGACGGCTTCAAATCGATCAACGACCGCTTCGGCCATGTCTGCGGCGACGCGGTGCTGGTCGAGGTCGCCCGCCGCCTGGAGCAGGGCGTGCGGGACAACGACACGGTCGCGCGCCTCGGCGGGGACGAGTTCGTGGTGCTGGCCGAGGGCCTGGGCCCGGCGGAGGCGTCGGACCTGGCGGTCCGGCTGCGCAACGGCATCATCCCGCCGATCCGGGTCGAGGGCCGCGCCGTGCGGGTGGGCGCGAGTTTCGGCATCGGCTGGGCGGCCTGCGGGATGACCACCGAAGAAGTCCTGGAATCCGCCGACCAGCGGATGTACATCGAGAAGCGCTCCCGCTCCCAGGGCAGACGACGCGCGGGCTGAGCCGGAGCGTTCCGGAACGGTCCCGGCCGTTCGCTCGAACGGGGTAGGCTCGGCAGCCGTACCAGGGTGGGGGAAAAGCGGTGACTAAGGAGCGGTAGTCGGATGAGCGCGGGGAACAGCGGCAGGGGCACGCCCGACGAGCCGGACGACCCGTTCGCGTACCTGTACCGTCCCGAGGGCGACGCGCCGCCGCCGCAGCAGACCCTGCGGCAGCCGTCGTACAACCAGGTCCGCCCGGTGGGGGAGCGGACCTTCGGCGGCCAGCAGGGATACCGGCAGCAGCAGGCACCGGCGCGCCCGGACGCCCGCTACGCGGCGCCCGAGACACAGGTGGGCGGCAGGCCGCCGAACGGTGGCGGGCCGCACGACCGGCGCCGCGCGCCGGGGCCCGACCAGCGCCGGAACGGGCTGCTGATCGGCGCCATCGCGGTCGTCCTGGCCGTGGTGCTCGGCGTCGGCGCGGCGATCCTGTTCAGCGGCGGCGAGGAGAACCAGGGGGCGAACGACGGAGAGTCGTCCGCTCCCACGGGCAACGCCGACGACGAGCAGGACGGCGACGACCCGACGGACCCGCCGGCCGACGAGGAGACCGAGGCCCCGGACCTGCCCGTGGCCGACCTCACGCGGCTTCAGTTCGGCAACGGCGCGGCCCTGGAGTCCACCTTCCAGAACGCCCGCTCGGACACCGGCGCCTACATCGCGGTGCAGGGCCGTCCGAACGCGACGATCACCTGGACGTTCGACTTCGAGGGCGAGCCGGGCCAGTACTACCTCTACACCGGGTACTCGACGATCACCGACGGTCAGGCCATGGGCTTCTCCGTCAACGGCACGCCCCGCACCGACCCGGTGGACATGCAGGACTACTCCACCGCGAGTGACGCCTTCGACGACAGCTGGGTGCGCACGTTCAACCTGGTCGAGCTGGTCCAGGGCAGTAACACGGTCACGCTCACCTGTGACCGCCCCTGCGACGTCGCCATAGACCAGCTCTGGATCAGCGACCACGAGGAGAGCTGAGGGCCGTCGGCCGGGGCGGACCGCTCAGCCACTCCCCGCCGCGCATCACCCCGGCCACCGCGAACTCCTCGTCCAGAACTACCAGGTCGGCGTCCTTGCCCTCCTCGATCGACCCGACCCGGTCGGCCACGCCCAGCAGCCGCGCCGGGGTCGCCGACAGCGCCCGGACCGCCTCCGCGACGGGCAGGCCGTCGACGGTCACCGCGCGGCGCAGCGCCCGGTCCAGGGTGAGTGTGGAGCCCGCGATGGCGCCCCCCTCGGCCAGCCGGGCGACGCCGCCCGCGACCTCCACCCGCAGCGGGCCCAGCGGATAGCTGCCGTCGCCCATCCCGGCCGCGCCCATGGCGTCGGTGACGAACGCCACCCGGCCCGCTCCCGCCGAGCGGAAGGCGAGCCCCAGCACGGACGGGTGCAGATGCGTGCCGTCGTTGATCAGCTCGACGGTGACCCGCTCGTCCTCCAGCAGCGCGGCGATCGGCCCGGGCGCGCGGTGGGCCAGCGGCGGCATGGCGTTGAACAGGTGGGTGGCGACGGTGGCGCCCGCCTCGACGGCCCGTCGCGTCGCCTCGTAGGTCGCGTCGGTGTGGCCGACGGCCGCGATCACACCGTGGTCGCGCAGCAGCCGCACCGCCTCGATACCGCCGGGCAGCTCGGGCGCGAGCGTCAGCATCCGGGCCGTCCCGCGCGCCGCGTCGATCAGCTCGCCGACGGCCGAGCGGTCCGGGTCGCGCAGCAGCGTGGGCTCGTGGGCCCCGCAGCGGCCGGCGGCGATGAACGGGCCCTCGAAGTGGATACCGGCCAGGTCGCCCTGCTCCACCAGCTCGGAGAGCGTGCCGGCCTGCGCGGCGAGGTCGCCGAGGTCGCCGGTGACGGTGGAGGCGACCATGGTGGTCGTGCCGTGGGCCCGGTGGGCGCGGATGACGCGCAGCGCCTCCTCGGCCGTGCCGGCGGAGAACGACGCGCCGCCGCCGCCGTGCGCGTGGAGGTCCACGAAGCCGGGCACCAGCCAGTGCCCGGTCAGGTCCACGACGGGCGAGCTCTCCGCCGGGCGGTGTTCCGCCGGGCGGGCGTCCGCGACGATCCGGCCGTCCTCGACCGTGACCCGGCCGCCCGCGTCGACGCCTACGGGTCGCACGACGCGCGCCCCGGCGAGCACCACGCGACTCATCGGGTCACCTCCGCGATGGCCGGGGCCGCCGGGCCGAGGCCGGCGCGTTCCCACGCCAGCAGACCGGCGCCCAGGCAGCCGGCCGAGTCGCCCAGCGCCGCCGGGACGACCGTGGGCAGCCGGTGGAACGTGGCCTTCGCCGCCAGAGCCGTGCGCAGCGGGTCGAGCAGGGTCTCGCCCGCCTCGGCCAGCCCGCCGCCGATGACGACGGCGCCCGGGTCCAGCAGGGCGACGGTGGTCAGCAGCCCGTCGGCGAGGCCGTCCACCGCCTCCCGCCACAGCGAAGCGGCCCGCCCGTCACCCGCCGCGAGGGCCGCCGTCGCGTCGGCGGCGGTGGCCCCGGGCGTGCCGGAGGCGGCGGCCCAGGCGCGGCCGACCGCGGCGGCGGAGGCCACCGTCTCCAGGCAGCCGTACTGGCCGCAGCCGCAGCGGACACCGCCGGGCCGGATCACGATGTGGCCGATCTCACCGGCCGCGCCGTGCGCGCCCGGCTCCATCCGGCCGTCGACGCCGATGGCGCCCGCGATGCCGGTGCCCAGGGCGACGAAGAGGAAACGGCTCAGCCCGGCGCCCGCGCCCAGCCGGCCCTCGGCGAGGCCGCCGGCCCGCACGTCGTGGCCGAGGGCCACCGGGACGCCGCCGAGCCGCTCGCTCACCAGCCGGGCCAGCGGCACGTCGCGCCAGCCCAGGTTGGCGCTGTAGACGGCGAGGCCCGCCCGTTCGTCGACCAGCCCCGGCACCACGATCCCGGCGGCGGCCGGCGGCCGGCCGAAGCGGGCGGTGCCCGCGTCGTACAGCTCGCGGGTGAAGTCCAGGATTCCGGCCACCACGTGGGCCGGGTCGCCGGTCCCCGCCGTGGGCCGGCGCGCCTGGTGCAGCGGTCCGTCGTCCCGTCCGGTCAGCGCGGCCTTCAGCACGGTGCCGCCCACGTCGAGGGCGATCGCGTAGTCCTGCTCGGTGTCCTGGAGAGTCACACGCGCCAGTCTCACCCGAGAGGGGAGAAGAGGTCTAGTCCACACGACCCGATCCGGGGCGGGCGAGGATTTCGGCCGCTTCGGGGGAGATGGGCGGCTGGGCGTGCAGCGCGTCCCGCTGCGTGCAAGGGGTGTTGCCAAACCGATACCACTGCTGCCCACTGTGGCGGATGAGGGGGAGGCAGACTCTGGAATTTGGGCGCCGACGGGGGTCGTGTGCGCCTCGTGAGATTCCGTTGACCAGGAAACACAAAGGGGAAGTGACGTGCGACGTCGGCGATTCATGGGCGTGACCGCTGGGCTCACCAGTGCCCTCGGCCTGACGGCAACGGCGACGGCCTGCGGCAGCGATTCGGCCGGCGGGGAGGTGGTGCTGAGGCTGGTGGTGACCGAGTTCGCCGACCTGGTGGGCGGCGGCAGCGTCGAGCAGTTCTGGAACGACCTGGCCGCCGACTTCCGCGAGATCAACCCGGACATACGGGTCGAGGTCACGGCCATCCCCTACCAGTCGACCTACGACGAGGTGGCCCGGATGATCGGCGCCGGGAACGCGCCGGACATGGCGCAGCTCTACATGTTCGCGGACTTCGCCCGGGAGGGCGAGCTCTACGACGCCAACGACCTGCTCACCATCCCGGTGCTGTCCGACTTCCCCTCCTCGATCGCCGCGGCGGGCGAGGTGCGGCGCGTCCAGTACGGGATGCCGTTCGTCGCCTACCTCCAGACGTTCTTCTGGAACAAGGACCTCTTCACGCAGGCCGGCCTCGACCCCGACACCCCGCCGCGCGACTGGCAGGAGCTGCTGAACGCGGCCGACATGCTGCGCGCCGCCGGTGTCGAGCAGCCGTACGGGCTCGCGTTCGGCCATGACGACGCGAACGCCGAGGCGCTGATGTGGATGCTCGCCGGCGGCGGCACGCTCACCGACCCCACCGGCAGCTACACGATCGAATCGCCCGCCAACACCTGGACGTTCACCTGGCTGCGCGACCACCTCGTCGGCGCGGACCGGACCGGCGGGGCGGCCCCCGGCGACACCACGCGCCAGGCGGTCTACGAGGCGTTCGCCGCCGGGCGGGTCGGGATGCTCACCGGGGACCCGTTCCTGATGGGCTACGCCGAGCAGGGCGGCGTCGAATACGGCATGTCCGCGATGCCCGGTCGGCGCGGCGCCAGCCTGTCCGTGATGGGCGACGCCTCCTGGCTGCTCGGCTTCAAGCAGCGGGGGAACCAGGAGCACATCGCCACGTTCCTCAACTACCTCTTCAGCGAGCACCGCAACGTCAGCACCTTCGCCGAGCGCTTCCGCCTGTTGCCCGTCTCCACGCCCGCCGCGCACACGATGAGCGAGAGCGATTCGCCGGAGAACCGGCGGCTGCGGCCGTTCCTGAACGAGCTGCCGGGCGCCACCTTCCTCCCGGCGGGCAAGGTGTCCTGGACCACGGTCGCGGGCCTGATCTCCGAGGTCATCGGGGACGCCGTGCGCCCCGGCGGCGACGTGGAGGGCGTTCTCTCCCGGCTGCAGAGCGACGCGGACGCCCTCGACCGGGACGAGGAATGAATTCGTCTGGAAACGACCCCATAAACTGCCCGGATGACCACCGAGCACCACGACGAGGGCGGTGACGACGCGGACGGGCTGTCCGAAAGGGACCGTGCCGTCCTCGCCGTCGAGCGCGCCGCGTGGCCGGGTGCCGGTGCGAAGGAGCGGGCCATCCGGGAGCGCCTGGGGATCTCGCCCACCCGCTACTACCAGCTCCTCAACGCCCTGCTGGACGATCCGCGCGCCCTCGCCCACGACCCGGTGACGGTGAACCGTCTGCGCCGACTGCGCGAGTCCCGCCGCGAGCGCCGCTGAGGCCGTCGGTAAGGTCATGTACATGGGCAGCCTTCCCGTACCCGTGACGGACGCCGGCCGCGCCGGCCTCGCGGCACTCCTCGATCAGCCCCGGCGGGCGCTGATCGCCCTCGACTTCGACGGCACGCTGGCCCCCATCGTGGCCGACCCCGAGCAGGCCAGACCCCACCCCGACGCCGTGCCCGCGCTGGCCCGGCTCGCCGGGCGGGTGGCCGCCGTCGCCATCGTCACCGGCCGCCCGGCCGGGGTCGCCGTGCGGCTCGGCGGCTTCGCGGGCCACCCCGAGCTGGCCGGTCTGGTGGTGCTCGGCGCGTACGGCGCGGAGCGCTGGGACGCGGCCACCGGCGTACTGCGCACCCCGCCGCCGCACGCGGGCGTCGCCGCCGCCCGCGCGGAGCTGCCCGCGCTGGTCGCGGAGACCGGCGCGTTCGTCGAGGACAAGGGCAACGCGCTGGCCGTCCATACCCGCCGCGCCGACGACCCGGCGGGCGCGTTCGCCGCGCTGCGCGAGCCGATGACGGAGCTGGCCGCGCGCCACCGCCTGACGCTGGAGCCGGGCCGCCTGGTCCTGGAGCTGCGCCCCCCGGGCATGGACAAGGGCGCGGCCCTCACCGCCCTGGCCCGCGACACGGGCGCGGCGTCGGTGCTGTACGCGGGCGACGACCTCGGCGACCTCGCCGCCTTCGAGGCGGTCACCAAGCTCGCCGAGACCGGGGTGGCCGGCCTGCGGGTGTGCAGCGGCAGCGCCGAGGTGCGAGAGCTGGCGGCGGCCACCGACCTGACGGTGGACGGCCCCGAGGGCGTCGCCACCCTCCTGACCACCCTGGCGCACCACCTGCGCTGACCGCGACCGCCCGGTGTGGGCCGCGTGGGGGTGCGTCTTTCGGGTGTGTCCCTGGCGTCGCCCGTCGGGCGGCGGCCGGTCGTGGACGCGCGGGTCGCCCGGCGTGGGCCCGGCGTCCCGTCGGCGGTGGTGGGTGTCCCGACCGTGACGGCTCGCGAGGTGTCGCCGCCCTCCTGGCCGTGTGGGCCGCACCACCCGCGCTGACCGCGACCGCCCGGTGGGGGCCGCGTGGGGGCCGCGTGGGGCCGTTCCTTCCGCTGTCGCGGTCAGATCTCGCGGAGGGCCGTGAGCTGGTCCAGGAACCACGCCTGGGGGGGCAGGGCCGTCGCGGTGGCGGCCAGGCGCTTGGAGCGTTGGGCGCGCTCGTCCGGGGGCATCGACAGGGCGAGGTGCAGGGCCTCGGCCGTGGCGGCGATGTCGTAGGGGTTCACCAGCAGGGCGTCCTCGCCCAGCTCCGCCGCCGCGCCCGCCTCGCGGGACAGGACCAGCGCGCAGCCCCGCTCGGAGACCACCGGGATCTCCTTGGCGACCAGGTTCATCCCGTCCCGGATCGGGTTCACGAACGCCACGTCGGCCATCCGGTAGGCCGCCAGCGAACGGGCGAAGTCGTCCTTGACGTGCAGCACGACCGGCGTCCAGCCGTCCGCGCCGAACGCCGCGTTGATCTCGTCCGCCACCCGGGAGACCTCGGCCGTGTACTCGCGGTAGACCGCCAGGTCCTGCCGCGACGGATACGCGAACGCCACGTGCGTCACCCGGCCGCGCCACTGCGGGCGGTCGGTCAGCAGCCGGCGGTAGGCGTACAGGCCGCGCACGATGTTCTTCGACAGCTCCGTGCGGTCCACCCGCACGATCGTCCGGCGGTCGCCGACCTCCTCGCGCAGCGCCGCCAGCCGCTCGTCCACGTCCGGACGGAACGCCCGCTCCCGCAGGAAGTCGGCGTCCGCCCCCAGACCGTGCACGCCCAGCCGCGTCGTGCGGCCCTCGTAGGTGACGGACAGCCCGTCCACCTCCGCGCCCAGCACGGCCGCGCAGCAGTCCGCGAAGGCCCGCGCCCAGCGGTGGGTGAGGAAGGCGGCCCGGTCCGCGCCCAGGATGCCCAGCAGCACCTGCCGCGCGATCGCGTCCGGCAGCACCGCGTACAGCTCGGGCGGCGCCCAGGGGGTGTGCGAGAAGTGCCCGATCCGCAGGTCGGGCCGGCGCTCGCGCAGCAGGCCGGGGACCAGCGAGAGGTGGTAGTCCTGCACGAGCACGGCCGCGCCCGGCGCGGCCTCGTCGGCCAGGGCGTCGGCGAAGGCCCGGTTGTACGTCTCGTACGCGGCCCACTGCTCCTCGAAGCCGGTGTCGAAGACCGGCTCCAGCGGCGTCTGGTACAGCAGGTGATGGACGAACCACAGCACGGAGTTGGCGACCCCGTTGTACGCCGCGTCGAACGTGCCGGCCGGGATGTCCAGCATCCGCACCGCCTGCCCACCCGTGTCGGCCGGGTCCAGCCGGGGGCCGGCCCGTCGGGCGGCCTCGCGGTCGCCGTCACCGAGCGCCGCGCAGACCCAGGTGCCGGCCGCGGTGCCCAGCGCGCTCAGCCCGGAGACCAGGCCGCCGCCGCCGCGCTTGGCGGTGAGCGAGCCGTCCTCGGCGATCCCGTAGCTCACGGGGCCGCGATTGGAGGCCACCAGCACCTGATCCGTGTGGCTCGTCGCCTCGGCGCTCATCCGTCGGTCTCCGTCCACCAGGGGGCGCGTCTCGGGCGGAGGCTAGCCAGTCCCACGGCTCAGGAAACGTGTCACCTGTCACAGCGGCCCCCGGTTCACCCCTGTGGGGGTGGACCGGGGGCCGCTGGGGCGATCTCGCTAGGCCGCCTTGCGGGCGGCGTACTCGGGGACGGTGGCCATCGGGGGCCGCTCCTCCGCGTTGATCGCGTGGGTCGACGGCGAGAAACCGCCGTCGTCCGTGCGTTCGAACTGGGTGAGCCCGAGTCTGATGGGCATCACCGAACCCGGCAGCCGGCTCTGCGCGGTGCGCATGATCGCGGCGGCCATCCGGCCCAGGGCCTGCCCGTCCTGGTGCCGGTGCTTGCGCACGCCCACGTCGACCTGGGCGAGGGCGTCGAGCCCCATCAGGTTGAGCGTGTCGATGAGCAGCCCGAGCTCCACGCCGTACCCGACGGGGAACGGGAGCCGCTCCAGCAGCGAGCGACGGGCCGCGTACTCCCCGCCGAGCGGCTGCACCACACCGGCGAGCTGCGGCCAGTGCAGATTCAGCAGGGGGCGGGCCACCAGCTCGGTGACTCTGCCGCCCTGCTTGGCCTGCGCCGGCTTGTCGCCCAGCGGCCGGTCGTACATCGCCTTCACGAGCTGCACGCTCGGCTCGGTGAGCAGGGGGCCGAGAATCCCCGAGACGAATCTGGAGTCGAAGTCCTTCAGGTCGGCGTCGACGAAACAGACGATCTCGCCGCTCGTGGCCAGGAGCGAGCGCCACAGCACCTCGCCCTTGCCCGGGACGGTCGGCATCCGCGGCAGGATCTCGTCGCGGTGCACGACCTTGGCGCCCGCCGCGGCGGCCACCTCCGAGGTGCGGTCGGTGGAGCCGGAGTCCACCACCATCAGTTCGTCGATCAGTGGCACGTCCTCCATGAGGTCGCGCCGCAGCGCTTCCACGATGGCACCGACGGTCGCCTCTTCGTTCAGCGCGGGGAGGACCACGCTGATGCTGCCTGCCGCGCCTGCTGCCCGCTTCGCGTTCAACAGCTGCGGCATAGAGCGGTCAGCGGCGTCCCAGGACCGGCGGCTCAGCCACTCCTCTGCCTCTTCCAGCACGAATGTCGCTCCTGTTCGCGTTCGGCCACATTTACTCCGTATGGCCGTATCTGCCCCTTCCTGGCGGGGTCCGAACCCAGTGAGACCAGGTTTCTTCTGTGATCTCGCGGTCTCATCCCGTGTCTCGCGGATCGGACGGCCCGGGCCATTGTGCGGGCCGTCCGTTACAGTCTCGAACAGCGCAGGTGTCCTCCGCATATCGGGAAGCCGCGCATACAACCACATACCGCTCATCCAGAGGGGCAGAGGGAACGGCCCGTTGAAGCCCCGGCAACCCTTCCGCCGGTCTCGTGAAGACGCGAGGCTCCCGGTGGGGAAGGTGCCAAATCCGTCCTGCGACGAGAGCCGTCGCGGGGAAGATGAGGAGAGGGCCTCGCACATGTCTGTGCTCACTCAGAAGGGCGGCGCGCGCGCCGCCACCCCCGCCGTCGACCTGGGTCCCGCCGTGGCGCTGTCCTGCCGGGAGTGCGGCGAGCGATTCGAGCTCGCCCCGATCTTCGCCTGCGCGTCCTGTTTCGGGCCGCTGGAGATCGCCTACGACCTTCCCAGCGGCGACCCCGAAGAGCTGAGGCGCCGGATCGCGGCGGGTCCGGCCAGCATCTGGCGTTACGCACCGCTGCTCCCCGTGCCCGCCGACGTGGCGGACAAGCCGAATCTGAACCCCGGCTGGACCCCGCTCGTCAAGGCCGACCGCCTCGCCGCCGCGCTGGGCGTCACCGGCGATCTGTATGTGAAGGACGACTCCGGCAACCCCACGCACTCCTTCAAGGACCGCGTGGTGGCCAACGCCGTGGAGGCCGCCCGCGCCTTCGGCTTCACCACCCTCTCCTGCTCCTCCACGGGCAACCTGGCCGGCGCCGTCGGCGCGGCGGCGGCCCGCGCGGGGCTGCGCTCCTGCGTCTTCATCCCGCACGACCTGGAGCAGGGCAAGGTCGTCATGGCGGCGGTGTACGGCGGCGACGTGGTCGGCATCCAGGGCACGTACGACGACGTGAACCGGTTCTGCAGCGAGCTGATCGGCGACCCGGCCGGCGAGCGCTGGGGCTTCGTGAACGTGAACCTCCGCCCCTACTACGCGGAGGGCTCCAAGACCCTGGCCTACGAGATCTGCGAGCAGCTCGGCTGGCGGTTGCCGGACCAGCTCGTGGTGCCGATCGCCTCCGGCTCCCAGCTCACCAAGATCGACAAGGGGCTCAAGGAGCTGATCGCCATCGGGCTGGTCGAGGAGAAGCCCTACAAGATCTTCGGCGCCCAGGCGGCCGGCTGCTCGCCGGTCTCGCAGGCGTACAAGGCGGGCCACGACGTGGTCCGGCCGGTCAAGCCGGACACCATCGCCAAGTCGCTGGCGATCGGCAATCCGGCGGACGGCCCGTATGTGCTGGACATCGCACGGCGTACGGGCGGCGCGATCGAGGACGTCACGGACGAGCAGGTCGTGGACGCCATCCACCTGCTGGCGCGCACCGAGGGCGTCTTCGCGGAGACCGCGGGCGGGGTGACGGTCGGGGTGACCAGGAAGCTCATCGAGTCCGGCGCTCTCGACCCCTCGCTGACGACGGTCGTCCTCAACACCGGTGACGGTCTGAAGACTCTGGACGCGGTGGAGTCCACCGCTCGTCCTTCCGCCATCATTCGTCCGAATCTTGACGCGTTCCGAGAGGCTGGCCTCGCATCATGAGTGTTACCGTCCGAATCCCGACCATTCTGCGCACGTACACCGGCGGTAAGGCGGAGGTCGCCGCCGAGGGCGAGACGCTCGGTGACGTGCTCGCCGACCTCGACCGGAAGCACCAGGGCATCGCCGGCCGGGTGCTGGACGACGACGGCAAGCTGCGGCGATTCGTCAACGTTTATGTGAACGACGACGACGTCCGCTTCACGGAAGGTCTGCGGACGCCGACCCCGGACGGCGCGGGCGTCTCGATCATCCCGGCCGTCGCGGGCGGCTGACCGCCCCGCCTTCACAGCGACTCCACGACCGCCTCCCGCGACCCGGTCGCGCGGGGCGGTCGGTCGCGAGCGGGCGCTAGAGTGGCCCTCGTCTCATCGCGTAATTGTGCCACCCGCATATGAATTCTCGTCACTTCGCACTAAGAAGATGATGAAAATTGGTGCACCAATTGTCGGGTTAGCGCTTTTGGGTACGCAAAAAACATTCAACTTTATGCTTTTATGCGGTCTTTGCCCGTTCTGGGTGGCCAAGAATTCCTTCCCGAATGGCCTGTTGCACTGGGCGTCCGTCCAGATACATTCAGCGGCGGTCGACGCGTTCCGGCGCACACCCCCAACCGCCAGGGGGTGGAGTCTGAGAGGTCTGACCCGGGCCCGCGAAGTGCGGTCCCGTGAAAGGGCCAGCAACATGGGGAGTTTGGAATGGCTCAGGGCACCGTCAAGTGGTTCAACGCGGAGAAGGGCTACGGCTTCATCGCGGTAGACGGTGGTGCGGACGTGTTCGTCCACTACAGCGCGATCCAGATGGACGGGTACCGCACCCTGGAAGAGGGGCAGCGGGTCGAGTTCGAGATCTCGCAAGGACAGAAGGGGCCACAGGCCGACATGGTCCGAGTGAGCGCCTGAACCGCCGACCGTACCGCTTCACGTCCCAGGGCCCGCACCCGATCAGGGTGCGGGCCCTGGCATGTGTCCCGCTCGCCCCCCGGTCCGCTCTCCCGCCCTCGCGGCACCCGGCGTCACCCTCCGATGCGCTTGCACTCGAAGGGGGAGAGTGCTAATCATTGGGCATTAGCACTCTGCAGGTGAGAGTGACAGAAGTAAGGACCGGTTCGGTGAGGTCCACAGGCCGGGCGGGGCAAGGAACCGCCAGGTCGGGGGCCGTCCGTCGCGGGCGCCAGCGCGGTCCGGAGCAACCCCACGCCGGTTTGGGAGGACCACTTCACATGGCCAAGATCATCGCGTTCAACGAGGAGGCGCGGCGCGGCCTTGAGCGCGGGATGAACCAGCTCGCCGACGCCGTCAAGGTCACACTCGGCCCCAAGGGCCGGAACGTCGTGCTGGAGAAGAAGTGGGGCGCCCCCACCATCACCAACGACGGTGTGTCCATCGCCAAGGAGATCGAGCTGGAGGATCCCTACGAGAAGATCGGCGCCGAGCTGGTCAAGGAAGTAGCCAAGAAGACGGACGACGTGGCCGGTGACGGCACGACGACCGCGACCGTCCTGGCGCAGGCGCTGGTCCGTGAGGGCCTGCGCAACGTCGCCGCCGGCGCCAACCCGATGGCGCTGAAGCGCGGCATCGAGGCCGCGGTCGAGAAGGTCTCCGAGGCCCTGCTGAACCAGGCCAAGGAGGTCGAGACCAAGGAGCAGATCGCCTCGACCGCCTCCATCTCCGCCGGCGACACCCAGATCGGTGAGCTGATCGCCGAGGCCATGGACAAGGTCGGCAAGGAAGGCGTCATCACCGTCGAGGAGTCGCAGACCTTCGGGCTGGAGCTTGAGCTCACCGAGGGCATGCGCTTCGACAAGGGCTACATCTCCGCCTACTTCGCGACCGACATGGAGCGCATGGAGGCCGAGCTGGAGGACCCCTACATCCTCATCGTCAACTCCAAGGTCAGCAACGTGAAGGACCTCCTTCCGCTGCTGGAGAAGGTCATGCAGTCGGGCAAGCCGCTGCTGATCATCGCCGAGGACGTCGAGGGCGAGGCCCTGTCCACCCTGGTCGTGAACAAGATCCGCGGCACCTTCAAGTCCGTCGCCGTCAAGGCCCCGGGCTTCGGCGACCGCCGCAAGGCCATGCTGGGCGACATCGCGATTCTCACCGGCGGCCAGGTGATCTCCGAGGAGGTCGGCCTCAAGCTGGAGAACGCGACGCTCGACCTGCTGGGCCGCGCGCGCAAGGTCGTCATCACCAAGGACGAGACCACGATCGTCGACGGCTCCGGTGACAGCGAGGCCGTCCAGGGCCGGGTCAACCAGATCCGCGCCGAGATCGAGTCCTCCGACTCGGACTACGACCGCGAGAAGCTCCAGGAGCGGCTGGCGAAGCTGGCCGGCGGCGTGGCCGTCATCAAGGCCGGTGCCGCCACCGAGGTGGAGCTGAAGGAGCGCAAGCACCGCATCGAGGACGCGGTGCGCAACGCCAAGGCCGCCGTCGAGGAGGGCATCGTCGCCGGTGGTGGCGTGGCCCTGCTCCAGGCGTCCAGCGTCTTCGAGAAGCTGGAGCTGGAGGGTGACGAGGCCACCGGCGCCGCCGCCGTCCGGCTGGCCCTGGAGGCCCCGCTGAAGCAGATCGCCGTGAACGCCGGCCTTGAGGGCGGTGTCGTGGTGGAGAAGGTGCGGAACCTGACCCCGGGCCACGGCCTCAACGCCGCCACCGGTGAGTACGTGGACATGCTGGCCGCGGGCATCATCGACCCGGCCAAGGTCACGCGCTCCGCGCTGCAGAACGCCGCCTCCATCGCGGCGCTGTTCCTGACGACCGAGGCCGTCATCGCCGACAAGCCGGAGAAGGCGGCTGCCGGTGCGGGCGACGCGGCCGGCGGCATGGGCGGCGGCATGGACTTCTGAGTCCGCGCCACGCCTCGCCGGCTCCGCCGGACAGGTGAGGAGGGCGGCACCCCCCGGATGGGGGGTGCCGCCCTCGTCGTTGTCATGCGTGGTGCGTGATGCGGAAGATCAGAGGTAGATGCCGAGGCTCTCCAGCAGGGCGACAAAGGCGTCCACGGTCGGCTGGATACCGAGGTCGACCTCCACCGCCGAAGCCGAGCCGGCCGACCCCATCACCGCGACGGCGGTGAGGATTCCGACGGTGGCGGCGGCCTTGACTCCGAAGCTACGCATGTTTCGCAAGGTGTCTCCCTTTCACTGTGGGGGTTGAGCGAGACATCTGACACGATTGTCCGCTGGTGTTACCAGTGGATGAAATAAGCCATGATCGCAGCAGCAAACCACCCATTCGGTGGACGTGCGTCTACTGACACTGACGTATCGGCCAGGTGGCGCAAAACCTAACCCCGGTCCGCCGCCGAGAGCGCGGCGCGCAGATGGCCGCGCGATTCCGTGAGCAGCCGGTCGGCCGTCGGCGCGTCGACGCCGCCGAGGATGGTGAGAATCGCGTGCTTCACCTCGCCGCCCGTCGCCGTCAAGGCGGACTCGATCACCCCGTCCGGCGCGCCGGTCGCGAGGCGCACGATGCGGCGCGAGCGGGCGCGGAGCTTCTCGTTGGAGGCGCGGACGTCCACCATCAGGTTCCCGTAGGTCTTGCCGAGCCGGATCATGCTGATGGTCGAGATCATGTTGAGCACCAGCTTCTGCGCGGTGCCCGCCTTCAGCCGCGTCGAGCCGGTGATCAGCTCGGGCCCGACGACCACCTCGATGCCGTGCTCGGCGGCGGCGGCCAGCGGCGAGCCGGCGTTGCACGACAGTCCGATGGTGAGCGCCCCGCGCGCCCTGGCGTGCTCCACCGCGCCGACCGCGTACGGCGTGCGCCCGGAGGCCGAGACGCCGACCACCACGTCGTCCGGCGTCACACCGTGCGCGTCCAGGTCGGCCGCCGCCAGCGCGCGGCTGTCCTCGGCGCCCTCGACGGCCGACACCATCGCCTCCGGGCCGCCCGCGATCAGGCCGATGACCTCCTCGGGCGCGGTGTTGAACGTGGGCGGGCACTCGCTGGCGTCCAGCACCCCCAGCCGGCCCGCCGTGCCCGCGCCCAGATAGAACAGCCTTCCGCCGCGCGCCAGGCGCTCCGCCGCCGCGTCGATGGCGGCGGCGATGCGCGGGAGCTGCGCGGCCACGGCGCCGGGGACGACGGCGTCCTCGGCGTTCATGGCGCGGGCGATGTCGAGCGTCGAGCGCTGGTCGATCTCGGCCAGCTCGGGACGGTGTGCCTCGGTCGTCAGCGATTCGAACTCGGTGGACATGCGGAGCGGCTCTCCGGTGGGGGGTGATGGCGGCTGCTTCAGCGGCGTTCCCGTGGTGCGTGGCGGTGCGCCAGCGCCTCGTAGCTGGCGTGCAGCGCGGGGGCGGCCGTCTCGTAGGTGCGCTGCGCGACACCGATGAACAGGCAGTCCACAACCAGGAGTTGGCTGGTGCGGCTGGACATGGCGGCCGGGCGCAGCTCGCTCTCGCGGGCGGTCGAGGTGGTCAGCACGTGGTCGGCGTAGTGCGTGACCTCGCCGTCCGGGCGGCCGGTGATGGCGATGGTGGTGGCGCCGTGGTCGAAGGCGGCTCGCAGCGGCTCGATGACGTCCACCGTGCGGCCGGAGTGGGTGATGGCGACGGCGACGTCCCCGGTGCGGAGCTGGACCGCGTTGGTGACGGCCAGGTGGGGGTCGGAGTGCGCGTGGGCGATCAGCCCGATGCGCAGCAGCTTCTGCGCCAGGTCCTGGGCGACGAGCGAGGAGGCGCCGATGCCGTAGACGTCGATGCGGCGGGCGGCGGCCAGGGCGGTGACGGACGCTTCGAGCTGGGCTATGTCCAGCGCGCCGGCCGTGTCGGTGAGGGTCTGGCGCTCGTCCTGGGTGAGCTTGGCGACGACGTCCCCGAGCGGGTCGTCCACCGAGATGTCCGCCGTGACGGCCGGGGCGGCGCCCGACGCCTGCTGGGCGGCGAGCCCGGCGAGGGCCAGGCGCAGGTCCCGGTACCCGGGATAGCCCAGGAGGCGGGCCGTGCGCACGACGGTGGCCTCGCTGGTGCCGGTGCGCTCGGCGAGACTGGTGACGGTGAGCGCGGCGCAGCCGGCCGGGTCGCTGGCGACGGTCTCGGCGACGCGCTGCATGGAACGGGTCATGGAAGGCGCCATGGTTCGCACCTTCGCGGCCAGCGCGCCCGGCTCGGGTGGAGCGGGCCGGGGCGCGATGGCGACGGGACGGGGTCTGCCGGCCCGGCGGGTGAAATTTTCCTTCATCGCTTTCCTCACAGGTGAAACGTATTTTCGAGCGCGAGGTCCGTCAAGCTCTCCGGGCCGCTCGGACGAGTCGGGGATGTCCGGTGGCTCTGAGCCTTCGGTGTTCTGGTCCAATGGTCGGTATGGAACAGCCGACTCCGGAAGACGCCGTCCACCGTGGCAGGGCCCTGGTGCTGGCCGATCTGGCCGCCGACCAGGTGGCCGGGCCGGAGGAGGTCTCCCTCCTGGAGGAAGCAGTTTCCCACCGGCGCTGGTGGTGCGACCAGTGGCCGGCCGGGGCGGCCTTCGTGCCGGGGTTGCTCGCGCAGGACATGCAGGACGCGCTGCTCGGCCGGCGCGGGCGCTGGCCGTTGTGTCCGTTGTGCGGGGGAGACGACCCGCACGCCCTGGAGGTGGAGCCGGAGTTGGGGGAGGACCCGCACTGGGTCTGCGGGGTGACCGGCCAGGTCGTGGCCGCCGTCGGCTCGCTGGCGAGGGCCCGCCGGTGACCGTGTACATCGATCCGCCCACCTGGCCGGGGCACGGCCGGATGTGGTCGCACCTGGTCAGCGACACGTCGTTCGCCGAACTGCACGCCTTCGCCGCCCGGTTGGGGGCGCCGCGCCGTGCCTTCGAGCGTGACCACTACGACCTGCCCGCCGAGCGGTACGCGGACGCCGTCGCGCTGGGCGCCGTCGAGGTCGGCAGCCGCGAGCTGGTCGCCCGGCTGCGGGCGGCCGGGCTGCGGCGGCGCAAGCGGCGTCAGCGCACGTAGACCCCGGCGCGGGCGGCCTCGGTGGCGGCCTCGGCGGCGCGGTCCGCGCTGTCCTCGTCCAGCGGCCCGCCGCTCGCCAGCAGCCGGTAGTAGAGCGGTGCCGAGACCGCCCTGATCACCTCGCGCGCGTCCGTGCCCCCGGGCAGCTCGCCGCGCTCGACGGCGCCTTCCACGCAGGGTGCCCACTCGTCGACGCGGACCTCGTAGAACCGGTGCAGTGCCTCGGCGGTGCGCTCGTCGCAGGTGGCGGCGGCGATGACCGCCTTGAAGAGCGCGCCCTGCCGGGGGTCGGCGAGGGCGCGCCGCACCAGGCGGGCGTTGGCCTTGAGGTCGTCGAGCAGCGCGCCGGACTCGTCGCGGGGCAACGGCTGTTCCGCCATGTCGAGCAGCAGATCGGCGACGAGCCCGGTGACCGTGCCCCAGCGGCGGTAGACCGTCGTCTTGCCCACCCCGGCGCGGCGCGCCACGTCCGCGAGGTCGAGGTGGGCGAAGCCGCGCTCGGCCAGGGCGTCCCCGGCCGCGTCGAGGACGGCCGCGCGCACCCGGGCCGTGCGGCCTCCCGGGCGTACGGTGCCGGGCCCGGCCGACTCCGCCGGGTCTTGTGCGTCGTCAGTCATCAAAGGCTCTCCAGTCCCGCGTCGATGCTGGTGCGTGTGCTCGCGTCAGATCAACGGGTCTCCCGTTGTCCTCAGTTCCTCCCCGGAGGAACCTCCATGTCCGCGCTCGCTCCCGCCGCCCCACCACCAGCAGACGCGAACGGGGTGGGACACCTGACCACCCGTCAGCGGCTCGTGCCGGTCCTCCTGTCCGGGGGCCCGGCTCAGGCTCGCCCTGGACTTCTCGATCCTGGACGTGGCCCTGCCGGTCCGCGGCGCCGGCCTCGGCTTCTCGCCGGCCGCGTTCCTGGCGACCGCGGCCGTCACCCGCGCCGGGCTGTCGCCGCCGTTCACCGTCTCCTTCAGCGATGGCGTCCAGGGCGGCGCGCATCGCACGGGAATACGCATGGACGCGAGCGCGTTTGGCCCCCCGTGTCCGCTCCCTCCGAGACCTCCGGTTCCTCGTCCCTGCCCGTCGCCGTATACGTGCTTGGTGCCGCCGTATTCGCCCTCGGCACCTCGGAGTTCATGCTCTCCGGGCTGTTGCCCGATGTCGCGGACGATCTGGACGTCTCGATCCCGACCGCCGGACTGCTGATCTCCGCCTTCGCCATCGGTATGGTCGTCGGCGCCCCGCTGCTGGCCGCCGCCACCCAGCGGCTGCCCCGGCGGCAGGCGCTGCTCGGGCTGCTCGCGGTCTTCGGCGCCGGGCACGTCGTCGGAGCGGTGGCGCCCGGCTACGCGCTGCTGTTCGCGTGCCGGGTGATCAGCGCGCTCGCCTGCGCGGGCTTCTGGGCGGTGGGCACCGCGGTCGCCATCTCGCTGGTGTCGGCCGACGCCCGCGCGCGGGCCATGGCGGTGATGCTGGGCGGGCTGAGCATCGCCAACATCGCCGGCGTACCGGCCGGCGCGCTGCTCGGGCAGCACCTGGGGTGGCGGTCGGCGTTCTGGGCGGTGGCGCTGCTGACCGCCCTCGGGCTGGCGGGCGTGCTCGCGTTCGTGCCCCGGGGCGTCGGCGCCCGGGACGCGGCCCGGCGGCCGAGGCTCCGCGCCGAGCTGGTGATGTACCGTGACCGGCAGGTGTGGCTGGCCATCGGCACCATCGCGTTCTTCGCCGCGGGCACCTTCTGCTTCTTCTCCTACCTCGCGCCGCTGCTCACCGACGTCACCGGGCTCGGCGAGGGTTGGGTGCCGGTGGTGCTGGTGCTGTACGGGATCGGGGCGCTGACCGGCACCCTCGTCGGCGGGCGGCTCGCCGACCGCCACATGTTCGGCACGCTCTACACCGGCCTGGGCGCCGCCACCGCGGCGCTGGCGCTGATCGCGCTCACGGCGCGGAACCCGGTGGCCGTCGTCGCCCTGTCCGGACTCCTGGGCCTGGCCGCCTTCGTCGGCGCGCCGGCGCTCAACGCCCGCATCTTCGTCCTGGCGGGGGCCGCCGCTCCGACCCTCGCGGGCGCCACGGTGACCTCGGCGTTCAACACCGGGAACACCATCGGCCCTTGGGCCGGCGGCGTGGTGATCAGCGTCGGCCTCGGCTACGCCTGGACGGCCGGGCTCGGTGCGCTGCTGGTTCTCGCGGCGCTGGCCGGAGCCTGGCTCCAGGACCGCGAGGCGCGGCGTGGCTCACGAGCCGTCGCGGGCGGGCGTCCCTTCGCCGGTGCACTCCCGCGCAAGAAAGTGTCGACCCAGAGCTAACGACTCCGGCCCGCCGCTGCGGCATGCTCGACAACGAGCCGCCGAAGTAGGAGCGGACGGGCGAGGCGGCACTTCGGTGTCGTCCAGGCCCACCGCCCTGGGCCCCGGGGACTGACCATCCCCGGTGGCCCGCGGCTCGGCCGACTGGCCGGCGCGTCGAATGAACGGGGGCGATGCGCCGGTCCCCTAGGGGGAAGGGAGCGGAAGCGGCGGACACGGCCGCTTCCGCTCCCTCACGGTGCGTCGCTCCCTCACGGTGCGTCGCCTGCCCGCCTGCCCGCGTGCCCGCGTGCCCGCGTGCCCGCGTGCCAGCCTGCCCGGCGCCCGCGTGCTCCGGTCAGGTCCGCACGGCGCCGAGCGTCTGCTGCCGGAAGTCCCGGGGCGGAACGCCGTACGTCGCGCGGAACGTGCGGCTGAAGTCGGCGGCGTTGGGGAAGCCCCAGCGGGCGGCGATGGCGTGGATGGGCATGCCGCGCAGCGCCGCGTCGGAGAGCGCCCGGCGGATGTGCTCCAGGCGCTGCCGCCGGATGAACGCCGCGACCGTGGTGCCCTCCGTCTGGAACAGCTTGTGCAGATAGCTCACCGAGATGTGGTGCGCGTCGGCGACGGTCTGCGGGGAGAGCTCCGGGTCGGACAGATGCTCCTGGATGAAGACGCGGATGCGCAGGATCAGCGTCCTGGCGCGCGACTCGGGCGTCACCGCGTCCTCGCCGGCCAGCAGATGGCCGAAGAGCGCGGACACCAGGTCGACCGCCACGGTGCCGAGCCGGGGCCCGTCCGCCGGGCCGAAGGAGTCGGCGTCCGCCGTCAGCCCGCTGAGGAACTTCTCCAGCAGCGCGCCGAACCCCTCGTCGACGGGCACCCGCCGCCCGAAGAGCCGTTCCACCCTGGCGGGCGGCAGCGCGAGCATGGACTTGGGCACGATCATGCACAGCGACTGGTACGGCTCCCCGCCCGCCGGCACGTGGAAGGCGGACATCTCGACGCGCGCCGGATCGTGCACGTACAGGCCGCCCGCCGGGGACACCGCGGAGACGCTGTTCCGCTCGGTCCACTCGGTGCGCACGATGCCGTTCTGGACAAGGGAGATCTGGTAGATGTCCGAGCCGCTCGCGAAGGGCGAGGTCGGGGTCCGGTGCACCTCCATCGGGAGGAACCGCTTGTGGGACACCTGCACGGCGCCCAACTGGAGATACCGCTCGTGCGCCCAGTAGTCCTCGGCGTGTTCGCTTCTCGCGTCGTAGAACTCCCGCACCATCCCCCGGAAGCGCTCGAAACGCTCCTCACGTGGCAGATCGTCGCTGCGGAACGCGGTCTCGATCATCTCTGGAGCAAACCCCCTTCGGCTGGACGCGCGCGCAACTCGCGTTGAGCACCCGTAAAGGCAACGCCTCGGCGCCGCGTAAAGCTTCCCTGCCGTACTGGACGGGCGCGAGGGGCTTTCGCGTTCCCGCGACCAGTGCACTCCCGCGCAAGAAACTGTGGACTCGCTGCTAAGGACTCCGCCTCGCCGGTCCGCCATCCTCGGAGTGTGCCGCCGGGAGGCGGCTCGGCCTTCGCGGTGACCGACGTGGAAGGCCGGGGAAGAGGTGGCGTGTTGGCAGCACTACGGCCCTTCAGCGAGTTCCCGGGGCCGGCTTCCTCTTTCGCGCGGAACAGAGGTGCACATGGACGGGTCGGCGCGTCGTTGACAACGGGGGCGATGCGTCGGCCGTACAAGGGGAGGGGAGCGGAAGCGGTGGACTCCCGCGCTTCCGCTCCCCACCACTGCGGGCGCCGCCCGTCGTGTCGTGCCTTCTCAGCCATCGGACCCCAGAGCGTGTTGTCGGTAGTCGCGGGGCGGAACACCATACGCCGCTCGGAAGGCCCGGCTGAAATCCGCCGAGTTGGCGAAGCCCCAGTGTGTGGCGATGGTGTGGATCGGCGTGCCCCGCAGCGCCCTGTCGGTGAGGGCGTGACGCGCCCGTTCCAGGCGCTCGTGGCGGATGAACGCCGCGACCGTGGTGTCCTCGGTCCGGAACAGCTTGTGCAGATAGCTCACCGAGATGTGGTGCGCGTCGGCGATGGCCTGCGGCGTCAAGTCCGCGCTGGTCAGGTGCCGTTTGATGAAGGCCCGGATGCGCAGGGTCAGCGCCCGCGATCTGCTCTCGGGTGGGAGTGCGGACTCGGCCGCCAGCAGGCTGCCGAAGAGCGCGGCGACCAGATCGACCGCGACCGTGCCGAGCCTGGGCCCGTCGTCGGGGCCGAACGACGCGCTGTCGGTGGTCAGCTGGCGGATGAACATGGTGAGCATCGCGCCGAAGCCGCTGTCCACGGGCAGCCGTTCGCCCAGCAGCCGGTCGACCTTGTCGGTCGGCAGCGTCAGCAGCGACTTGGGAACGCTCAGCCCGATCTCGTGATACGGCCGTGCCTCGTCGTGCGTGCGGAAGGACACCGAGCGCACGCGGCTGATGTCGTGCACGTACAGCCCGCCGGGACTCGTCGAGAAGTCCCCGTGGGTGAAGGCGGTGTGCACCACGCCCTGGACCGGGAAGACCAGCTCGTAGGTGTCGGGGACCGGGGCCGACTCGGAGCGGGACACCCGGGTGAGGTCCATCGGCAGATAGGACTTGGTGCCCAGCTGCACGGCGCCCATCGGCAGGAAGCGCTCGCACGCGAAGAAGTGGTCGGCGTGGTCGCTGGTCAGCTCGAAGACGCCCCGATAGCGGCCATGGCAGTAGTCGAAACGTTCACTCCGGGGCAGATCGTCACTGTGGAACCCACGCTCGACCATGCCGACAGCAAACCTCCTCCGGGTACACGCCCGGTCAACTCCGGATAAACGTCTCGTGTGACGTCGGCTCGGCACCGTGAACCCTGCCCAGCCGGGAGGAGTTGACGCTCTTCGCGGTCAACCGGTCAGCAGCCGCAGCTCTCCACGCAGGTTGAAGCGCGCCGTGGTCTCCCAGTGTTCCTTCCCGTACGGGGTGCGGAACAGGTGCGGCAGCGCGAGGAGATGGCGCAGCACGACCGCCCGTCCGGCGCGGAAGTCCTCGTCGGTCACGAAGCCGTACTCCTGGCGGACCTCGGCCGCGTACGCCGCGTACCGCGCGGGCGGTCCGGCCAGCACGGCGAGGTCGGCGTCGCACAGGGCCGCGCCGTTGGCGTCGCCGTCGGCCGGGTCGTGCGTCGCGGTGAGCCGCACCAGCCGCGCCACCTCGTCGCGGCGGGCCCCGGGCGGCAGCAGCCGTTCGGCGAGCAGGGCGGACCGCTCCTCGTTGTCCGAGGCGTACGGGTCGTATACGGCGTCGTGGAACCAGGCCGCCAGGCCGACCGCGGTGTCGTCCTCGGCGCACCCGGCCAGCTCGTCCAACCGCCCGAGCACGGCCCGCAGATGGGACACGGTGTGATAGCGCCGATGCGGCTCGTCCCACCGCGCGAGCAGCTCCTCCCCGACTCCGCGGGCACCGGGCCCGGCGAGGGCGGTGAAGCGGACGAGGAGGTCGTTGTTGTCCTGGGGGGACGCAGCTGCCGGCATGCGCCCATTGTCACCCCGGCGCCCGGACCGCGCCCGGCGCGTACCCGGCGCGCGCCCGGCGGCTCAGTGCCGTGCCCGCCGCGCGGTGGCTCAGTGCCGTGCCCGCGCGCCGGGGAGCGGGGCCCTCGGTCTGCCGGTCGCCAGGGCGAAGCGGAGCGCCGCCAGGCAGATCATCGTCGCGGCGAAGGTCGCGAAGCCGGCCCAGCCGGCGCTGTCGTAGGCGGCCTGGCCGACCGCCGCGCCGAAGGAGCCGCCGAGGAAGGTGGCGCCGACGAAGACGGTGTTGGCGCTGCTCCGGTCCGTCGCCGCCTCGCCCAGCACCCGGGCCTGGTTGACCGACTGGGCGAGTTGGATGCCCAGGGTCAGCGCGAACATGCCCACCGCCAGCCCCACGATCGTGCCGCCCGCCGCCGCCAGCAGGGCCACCGCTGTCACCGCCAGGCCGAGGCCGGCCCCGATGACGGTGGTGCCGCCGTACCGTTCGGCCAGCGGGCCCGCCAGGGGTGTGAGCGCTCCGGCGGCCAGGCCGACCAGGCCGGACAGGCCCGCGGCGGCCGTCGACCAGTCGAACGCCGGGCCGGTCAGGCGCAGCACGATCACGGCCCAGGCCGCGATGAACACCGAGAACCAGCAGAACTGCAGTGCGCACGCCTGCCGCAGCACCGGTCGTTCACGCAGCAGCCGGGGCAGACCCGCCAGCAGCGCGCCGTACGAGGCGGCGTGGCCGGCCGGGGGCCGGGTGCCGGGCAGCGCCGGGCGCAGCAGCAGGGCGGTGGTGGCGGTGGCGACGGCCGCGCCCAGGTAGACGGCCCGCCAGCCGGCCGCCTCGCCGAGCAGGCCGCCCAGGACGCGGCTGCCGAAGAGGCCGAGGTACAGGCCGGCGGCGAGGGTCGCGACCGTGTGCCCGGCCCGGTCCGGCGGGGTCAGCCGGGTGGCCAGCGGGATCAGGATCTGCGGCACGACCGTGCACGCGGCGGCGGCGAACGAGGCGGCCAGCAATACCGGCAGACCGGGCGCGGCGGCGGCCACCACGAGGCAGCCGGCCGCGGCCAGCAGCAGGACGGTGACCAGGCGGCGCGGCTGGACCACGTCGCCCAGCGGCGCCAGCAGGATGATGCCGGTGGCGTAGCCGAACTGGGCGAGGGTGGCGACCAGTCCGGCGGCCGGCTCGGAGATGTCCAGGCTGTCGCCGATGACCGTGACCAGCGGCTGCGCGAGGTAGAGGTTGGCGGCGCCGACGCCGCATGCCACGGCGAAGAGGACGATCAGCCCGCGCCGCGCGGCGGGTATGGCAGGCGAGGGCGACCGCGTCATGAGGTGAGCTGAGCCCGGAGCACGGCCTGGTCGAAGTAGGCGCGGGCCTCGCTGATCAGCCCCTGGCCGTCGAGCTCGAAGACGTTGATGCCGGACCAGCTGACCGGGCGGCCGGCGGTGGTGAGGGCCGAGCCGTGCCAGGCGACGGCGACCGCGTCCCCCGCGGTGTGGGCCTGGAGCGGAGTGAGGCCGAGGAACGGGCTGAAGCCGGACAGAACGTCGGCGAAGAAGGCGTGTATCGCCTCGCGCCCCTCGATCGGGGGCTGGCCGACCGGGTCGTGGAACAGGGCGTCCTCGGCGAAGGCTGACGCCCACGCCTCGGCGTCGGCGGCGTGGGAGGCGGTGAAGAACCGCAGGACGGAGGCGGGCATGGCGGGCATGGGCACGGCGGTGCGCTCCTCGGGATTCCTACAGAGGATTCCTAACCATTTGGTTTAATCCTGGCCCATCCTCTGCCGCAACTGGCATCAAAGTCAACTGGTTAGTTAGATTGGGGTCATGCCGTACGACGCCGCGGCCACCCGCGCCAGGATCATGGAAGCCGCCACCGCCGAGTTCGCGGAGCGAGGCATCGACGGCGCCCGCGTCGACCGCATCGCCGAGCGCGCCGGAGCGAACAAGGCGTCCATCTACAGCTACTTCGGCAACAAGGAGCAGCTCTTCGCCGCCGTCCTCGAACGCCAGATGGGCGAGCTGATCGAGGCCATCCACATCCGCCCCGAACGGGTCCCCGAGTTCGCCGGCGAGCTGTTCGACCACTACCGCGCCCACCCCGAGCTGCTGAAGCTGCTGCTCAACGAGGCCCAGTTCTACGGCGCCAAGCACTCCTCCGAGGACCCGGTGCGCATCGCGCACTACCAGGTCAAGACCGACGCCCTGGCGGCCGGCCAGCGTTCCGGCCACATCACCGCCGACCTGCCGCCGGCCCACCTGCTGATGCTGCTGATCGGCACCGTCGCCTGGTACTACGCCGTGCCCCAGGTCGCGGCGGCGCTGCTCGGCGACGGCGACGACCCGGAGGTCGTCGCCGCCTACCGCGCCTCCGCCGTCGAGGCCGTGCGCCGCATCATCACCCCGCTGCCAGCTGAGGGGGCAACGGAGCCGCGTGCACGATCGTGAGCCCGGACACCGCACGGGTCAGGGCCACATACAGGCGGCGCAGCCCGGTCCGTTCGTCCGGTTCGTGGTCCACCACGGCCGCCGGGTCGTCCAGCACCACGTAGTCGTACTCAAGACCCTTGGCCAGTGAGGCCGGCACCAGCGTCAGCCGCGCCTCCCGGGAGGTCTCCTCGCCGGGCGCGAGATGGCTCAGCCCGGCCGCCGCCAGCGCGTCCGCCAGCGCCCCGATCCGGGCGTCCGCCGCGATCAGGCCGGTCGACCCCTCGTGCGCCAGCGCCTCCCGGCAGGCCGCCACCACCGCGTGGTCGAGCCCGGCCGGGTCGGGCACCCGCCGCACCTCCAGCGAACCGGCCGCCTCCCGGATCGACGTCGCCTCCGACAGCTCCGGCGCGATCGCCGGCAGCAGCCGCGAGGCGTACGCGATGACCTCGCGCGGCACGCGGAAGCCCCGCGTCAGCTCCTCCACCACCGCGTCCGGCTTGCCCAGATGGGCCAGCGCCGCCGCCCAGCTCTCCGTCGCCCACGGCGTCGTGCCCTGCGCGATGTCGCCCAGCACCGTCGCCGAGCCGGTGGAGCACCGGCGGCCCACCGCCCGGTACTGCATCGGCGACAGGTCCTGGGCCTCGTCCAGCACCACGTGCCCGAGCGACCCGGTGCGCTCGATCAGGTCCCGGGCCTCGTCGATCAGCACGGTGTCGGCCGGTGACCAGCGGGCCGACGCGACCCCGCGGGCCGGCTTCTCCCACCGGATCTCCTCGCGCTCCTCGGGGGTGAGGAGGCCCGCCGACTGCTCCGCCAGGAAGTCCGCGTCGGACAGCAGCCGCAGCACGAGCTTCGCCGGATCCACCAGCGGCCAGATCTCCTTCACCGCCGCCTTCACCGCGGGCGTGCGGGCCACCGCGTTCTGCGTCCGGTCGTCCGGCGCCTCGCCGGCCTGCTCCATCCGCACCAGCACCGCGTGCGCGACGCGCTGCGGCAGCGCCTCGCGCGCCGAGCCGTACCGGATGTCGCGGGCCAGCAACTCCCGGACGATCTCTTCCAGTTCATGCACGGGAACCCGCCAGTGCCGCGAGCCGCGCACCACCACGACCGGCTCGCGCGGCATCCGCACCCCCGACCGCACCGCCCGCCGCAGCACCTCGGCCATCCGCGCGTCACCCTTGATCCGCGCCGCCGTCGCGCTGTCCGCGCCCCGGACCGGGACGTGCCCCACCAGGTCGTCCACGGTCGCCTGCTTGACCTCCAGCTCGCCCAGCGCGGGCAGCACCTGCTCGATGTAGCGCAGGAACGAACGGTTCGGCCCGATCACCAGGGTGCCGCTGCGCGCCAGCCGCTCCCGGTGGCTGTAGAGCAGGTACGCCACCCGGTGCAGGCCGACCGCCGTCTTCCCGGTGCCGGGCGCCCCCTGCACGCAGACCGTGCCGCCGAGCGCGGCGCGGACGATCTCGTCCTGCTCGGGCTGGATCGTCGCGACGATGTCCCGCATCGGGCCGACGCGCGGGCGTTCGATCTCGCGCTGGAGGAGGGCGCTGGTCCTGGCCTCCTCGGCCGGATCGGAGAGGTGCTCGTCCTCGTACGCGGTCAGCTCACCGCCGTCGTAGCCGAAGCGGCGACGCAGCCGCACGTCCCGCGGGTCCCGCTTGGAGGCCCGGTAGAACGGCTGCGAGACGGGCGCGCGCCAGTCGATGACCATCGGGTCGCCGTCGGCGTCGTGGACATGGCGGCGGCCGATGTAGAAACGGTGGCCGCTCTCGCCCTCCGCGTCGAGGTCGCGCAGGTAGTCCAGCCTGCCGAAGAACAGCGGCGTTCCGTCGAGATCGGCCAGGGACTTGATCCGCAGGTCGATCTCGGAGCGCAGCACCTGGGCGTTGACCCAGTTGGCGGTGACGTCCTTGATGTCGAGTGCCTCGGCATCGGCGCGCATCGCGCGCAAGGCGGCGCGGGAAGCGGCCAGATGAGCGCGCTCGGCGTCCAGGGGGGAGTGGGCGGGCACGACGAAGCCTCCGTTGCTGCGAAACGGGTGAGGAAACGCCGCCCGGTTGCCGTCCGGCCGGCTCCGGTCCGAAACGGCCGGAGGCAAGGCACGGGAGCCTAGGCGCCCCCGGAACGGCCCGCAAACGGTTTTCCCGGCGCCCCGGCGCCCCGGCGGCTGTCCGGGGCCAACTGGGGAGATGTCGCGAGATATTTATAAGGAATATGCCAACTTTGTGTTCCTTGTGGGTCGCAAGTTGCATAGCCTGTGCTCCCCGCCGCATATGAACGGCAGTCACACACAGGGGGGAGCCTCATGCCCGGGATAGAACAGTGTCTGGTCGACGCGATGGCTCTGCCCGGGGCGCGGGGCGCCGCGGTGGTCGACTGGACCAGCGGACTCACCCTGGGCACGGTCGGCGGCTCGCCCAACAGCGACCACGACACGGCTGCCGCCGAGACAGCGGAACTCGCCCGTATGGCCGCCGAACAGACCACGTTCATCCCCGAACCCGCCGACGCCGACAGCCCGGACGCGGCGATCCCCGTCGAGGACATCATTGTCACCACCCGAACCGGCTATCACATACTGCGTTTTGTCGAGACGCCCTTCGACAGCAGTGTCTTCATCCACCTGTGGCTCGACCGGCACGAGGGGAACCTGGCCCTCGCCCGCATCCGCCTGCGGGCCCTGGCCGAGAACCTGGTGCTGGCATGACGGGTGAGGCCGCCCCGACGCTCGACCGGCTGGCCGCGGAACAGGCCACCGGCGCGCTCCTGCGCGACACCGGGACGCTCTATTTCGCCGACGGTCAGGTGGTCCACGCCGAGAGTCCCGCCACGCCGGGGATCGATGTTCTCCTGCTCAAGAACGGGCGGCTCCCGGCCGAGCGCTGGCGCATGGCCATCGACGAGGCCGGAGCGCGCTGCCAGGTCGGCAGATTCCTCGTCGACAATGGTCACCTGGGCAGCGGCGAACTGGAGATCTGCCACCTGAACACCCTGTTCGACGCGGCGTACTTCGCTCTGGCGCCCGGTGGCGGACCGGCCCGCTTCCGCCGCGGTGTCAGGCACTGGCTCGGCCCCGTGCGACCCGTACGGGCCGAGTCCGTCGAGCGGGAGAACCGCCGCCGCCGAGAACTCCTCGCCAGGCTGTGGCCGTATCCGCAGATCGACATGGCGCCCGTGGTACGGCGTCCGGTCGCGGGCGCCGCCGTCCTCAGCCAGCGTCAGCGGGCCGTGCTGGCCCTCACCGACGGGGTCCGTACCCCCAACGGGATCGCCTGGGTGCTGGGCCGTCCGGCGTTCCACACCCTGGTCGACGTGCGGCGCCTCGCCGCGGCCGGGCACATCGAGACGCCACGCGCACCGGCCCCTCAAGCCCTTCCTCCGCGTCCCGCCCATGTCCCGGATGTCTTCGCCGACCCCACTCCGGCTTTGCTTCGCCGACTTCGTGACGCCTTGGAGGCAACACTGTGATCCCCGAGCCCGTCCGCACGGCGCCCGCGCCGTCATGAGGCGCGTTCTGAGACAGCGCGCCGAAAGGATCAGACTCATGGCCGTGGAGGCTGAGGTACTCGAAGAACTGAAGCAACTGCGGGCGCGGCTCTCGTACGTGACCGGTGCCCTGGCAGCCAGCGTCGATGGGCTCGTCCTCGCCCATGACAGCGACACAGCCGAGGCGGAAGGCATCGCCGCGCTCACCGCGGCCGCTCTGGGGGTGGCGATGCGGCTGACGGACGTCACCGGACAGGGAGACTTCCGCGAACTGCTCGTGCGGGGCGAGCAGGGCTACGTCGCCACCTACGCGGCCGGCACCGCAGCGGTCGTCACCGTCCTGGCTGAGCCACGCACCAACGTTGGTCGGCTGCACTTGGAGGTCCGCCGGTCGAGCGCGCGCATCGGAGATCTGATCGATGCCGCGCGCGACCGTCCGGAAGCGCCTTGACCCGCGGTCACCACTCCCCCCCGGGACACCGTGTCCCGGGCACCGGGAAGCACACCCAATCGAAAGGAACCACCGATCATGGCCAACCTCGAAGCCTCATTGAAGGAAGCGCTGACAGCCATTGAGGGCAGCATCGGGGCCGCCGTCGTCGACTACACCAGCGGGATGGCCCTGGGTACGGTCGGTGGTGGCAAGGAGCTGGACCTGACGGTCGCCGCCGCGGCCAACACCGACGTCGTCCGCGCCAAGGTGCGCGCCATGGAACTCCTCGGCCTCAAGGACGAGATCGAGGACATACTGATCACCCTGGGGAGCCAGTACCACCTGATCAGACCGCTCCCCGGGCGCGCGGGCGCGGGCCTGTTCTTCTACCTGGCGTTGGACAAGGGCCGGTCCAACCTCGCGATGGCCCGGCACCAGCTCCGGAAGATCGGGCAGGAGCTGACCGTCTGACGGATAAGGGTCCCCGGCGGCACCGGCCTCGTTCCTCATGGCCGGTGCCGCCGGCGGCGTGGCGGGAGACCCATCCCGCCGACGCCGAGCGGGTTCCGCGGTGGCTTCGTCCGGGCGATATCGACTGGCGGAGCTCTTGATATCAAGACCGTGGGTCCCCTCCGCGGAGCCGAACAGATGCGACCCGCCACGCCATGATGTGCGAGTGGTACAGCCGCTCGCGGCGCGGGATCGCGCCTTTCTCCCCGTGAGGGGCCATGTCGCACGTGGCGACGATCCTCAGCTTGTACTCCGCCGGGGAAGTCCGCCGTTTCGGGCGCGGCGCCGGTCCTGGTCGGGGTTGGTGGTAGCGGCCATGCCGGGGTCTGCTCCTGTCTCGCCCCTCCAGACCGTCCCGGCACACCGGGCGTCTCGGCCGAGCGCGTTCGGCCCGAGCGTTGGTGCTGGGTAGATCCTGGTCGGTCCGGGTCTGTGAGGACTCTTCTATCCGGTCGGCCGTCGCAGCACGGTCACGCCGCGTGGCGTGAGGGCGAGTGGACCTCCGGGGGACCGCGTGCCTCCGGCCAGCACGTCGCCGGTGACGTCCGGGAGCGTGACCGGCTCGTCGGTGCGGTTCACCAGGAACCAGTAGTCCGCGTCGCGGCCGGCGCGGACGGCGAGTTCGACCCGGCCGCGGGCGTTCGGGGGCAGCTCGCTGTTCACTCCCGCCTTCTCGCACAGCCGGGTGAGGAGGGCGGGAAGCTGCTGCGGGCCGAGCCGGGTCGAGATATAGGAGGCCGAGCCGCCGCCCGCCGGGCGGCGGGTGATCGCGGGCCGCCCGGCGCGGGCGCCAGTGGCGTAGCGGGCGAGCACGTCGACGGTCGGGTCCGTGACGGTGATGTCGTCGGTCCACAGCGTGCCGGTGGCGCCGTCATCGAGCTGGACGGTCTCCTTCTCCAGCAGCGGGGCGAACTCCTCGATGCGGATGCCGAGCAGGTGCCGCAGGGGGCCGGGGTAGCCGCCGAGCCAGACGTGGTCGTTCTCGTCGACGATGCCGGAGAAGTAGGTGGTGACCAGGTGCCCGCCGCCTTCCACATAGCGGGTCAGCTCCTTGGCGAACGGCTCGGGTAGCACGTGCAGCACGGGTGCGACGAGGAGGTCGTAGCCGTCCAGGGAGGTGCCGCGCGGGATGACGTCGGCGCGCACGCCCAGCGCGAGGAAGGCGGAGTACCAGTCCAGCGCCTCCTGGTGGTAGCACAGCAGGGAGGTGGGGTGGGAGTCCTGCTCGCTGGCCCACCACGACTCCCAGTCGAAGAGGATCGCCGCTCGGGCCGGCCGGCGCGCCGACTCCGCGACCGGGGCGAGGTCACGCAGGGTGCGGCCGAGTTCGGTGACCGAGCGGAACACCTCGCTGTCGGGACCGGCGTGCGGGACCATGGCGGAGTGGTACTTCTCGGCGCCGGCGGCCGACTGGCGCCACTGGAAGAAGCAGACGGCGTCGGCGCCGTGGGCCACGTGCAGCAGGGAGTCGCGGGCCAGCTCGCCCGGTTCCTTGGCCCGGTTGACGGGCTGCCAGTTGACGGCGCTGGTGGAGTGCTCCATGAGGAACCAGGGCCGTCCCCCGGCGAGGTTGCCGGTGAGGTTGGCGGAGAAGGACAGCTCGTCCAGGGCCTGCGCCCGGGGGACGACGTAGTGGTCGTTGGAGACGAAGTCGACCTCGGCGGCCCAGTCGGCGTAGTTCATACCCTTGGCCGCGACCACCATGAAGTTGGTGGTGGCCGGTACGTCCGGGGTGATGGCGCGCAGGATGTCGCGTTCGGCCCGCAGGTAGTCCTTCAGGGCGTCGGAGGAGAAACGCTTGAAGTCGAGCTGCTGGGTGGGGTTGGGGTGGGTGGCCGCGAGCCGTGGCGGGAGTATCTGGTCCCAGTCGGTGTAGCGCTGGGACCAGAAGGCGGTGCCCCAGGCGTGGTTGAGCGCGTTGAGATCGCCGTATCGGGTGCGCAGCCACTGCCGGAAGGCGCGGGCGGCGTCATCGGAGTAGTCGTAGACGTTGTGGCAGCCGAGCTCGTTGGAGATGTGCCAGGCGACCAGGGCGGGGTGGTTCGCGTAGCGCTCGGCCATGACCGTGACCAGCCGCAGCGCGTGTTCGCGGAACACCGGGGAGGTGGGCCGCCAGTGCTGGCGGGCCCCGGGCCACAGGACGCTGCCGTCCGAGGTGACGGGCAGGATCTCGGGGTGTTCGGTGGTCAGCCACGGCGGAGGTGAGGCGGTGGCGGTCGCCAGGTCGACGCCGATGCCGCCGGCGTGCAGCAGATCCATCACCTCGTCGAGCCAGGCGAAGTCCCAGATATCGCGCTCGGGCTGGATACGCGCCCAGGAGAAGATCGCGAGGGAGACGATGGTGACGCCGGCCTCGCGCATCAGGCGGATGTCCTCGTCCCAGACCTCGCGTGGCCATTGGTCCGGGTTGTAGTCGGCGCCGTAGGCCAGCCGCGGTGCGGTGTCGTCGGCGTGCCGGCGCAGCCAGCGTGGCGTCGAGACGCGGGACATCAGATTCTCCTTGGGTGGTGGGTGACGGATGCGCCGGCCGACGAGGGGCTCAGGGCGGCGCCGGGGAGGGCCGTGGGGCGCGGTCCCCCGGGACCGCTCGGGTCCCGGGGAGCCGTGGGGCCGATCTGGCCCGGCTTGGGCGACGTGCCTTGAGGCCGGCTAGTCGCGGACGTCGAAGCCCTGTTGGCCGCCGTACTCGATGCTTTCCGCCTGCCAGGCGGCGAGCCCTTCGGCGAAGGTCGTGTGGGAGACATACGCCTGGCCGACGGTGTCGTTGAAGATCGAGTTGGCATATGCCTGATAGGGCAGCCACGACCAGTCCTCACGGATGTTCGCGGCGGATTCGGCGAAGATCTCGTTGGCCCGCTGGCCGCCGAAGTACGCGAACTCGGTGGCGAGGAACTCCTCGGAGTCCAGGATCGCGGTGGCGGCCGGGAAGGCACCGGCGTCGACGCGGGTCTGCACTCCGTCGCCCGCCAGGGCGTAGTCGAGGAAGGCGTAGGCAAGCTCCTTGTTGTCGCTGGCCGAGGGGATGGCGAGCGAGCTGCCGCCCAT
This sequence comes from Streptomyces sp. NBC_01803, assembly GCF_035917415.1. NCBI lineage: Bacteria > Bacillati > Actinomycetota > Actinomycetes > Kitasatosporales > Streptomycetaceae > Streptomyces > Streptomyces sp. NBC_01803. The sequence continues at coordinate 2,658,905 of NZ_CP109073.1, read as the reverse complement.
TTCGGCGCTCGCGTTCGCGCCTTCCTCCCACTGCGGTGCGGGGGCGACCCGCCACGAGCCGGCGCCGTCCGGCACGCCCGACTCCAGGTTGGGCGGCATCCAGGCGCCCATGACGAGCGTGGCGATGCTGCCGTCGTTCAGGCCCTGGTACCACTCGTCGCTCCACGCGGTGATGGGCGCGAGCAGGTCGTCGTCGACGAGCTGCTGCCAGGTCTCGGCGAACGCGGTGGAGCCCGCGTCCGTGAAGTCGACCGTCACCTCGGTGCCCTCGACGGTGTAGGGCCGACCGCCCGCCTGCCAGATCATGCTGGTGCTGAGGGGGGCGTCCCCGGTGTCGGCCCCGATGTACACGTCGGGGTCCGCCTCATGCAGCGCGCGGCCCGCCTCGACGTACTCCTGCCAGGTGGTCGGGACCTCGATGCCGTGCTCGTCGAAGACGTCCTGGTTGTAATAGAGGGCGATCGGCCCGAAGTCCATGGGCAGTCCGTGGATGCCCTCGCCCTGGTGGACGGCGGCCCAGGGACGCGGGGCGTAGGCGCCCTCCAGATCGGCGGCTCCCATGGACGTCAGGTCGGTGAGCGAGTCGGAGATGGCGAACTGGCTCAGCGCGTAGTACTCGATGTGCACCACATCGGGCACACCGGATCCGGCCGATATCGCGTTCTGCAGCGCGGTGTACTCGGTGGTGTTGACTCCGGCGTTGACCAGGTTCACCTTCACGTTCGGGTACTCGGCCTCGAAGTCCTCCACGACCTGTTCGAGGGTCGGCTCCCAAGCCCACACCGTGATCTCGCCGCCCTCCGCCAGGGCCGCCCGTACGTCGTCCGGCGACGCGCCGCCGTCCGACGCGCCGCCGCCGGAGGAGCCGCACGCCGTCAGACCGAGCAGCAGAACGCATGCCAGGCCGGCGCCGCGTATGAAGGGGCGTGCTGTCGTCATCATGATGGTTCTCTCACTTCGTTGTCAGAGCGGGACGGGGACAGGGGAGGGGTTCTCATTCCTTGACGCTCCCGGCGGCCAGCCCCGACTGCCAGTAGCGCTGGAGCAGCAGGAACGCGGCGACCAGCGGCACGATGGTCAGTAGCGAACCGGCGATGACGAGGTTGAAGACCGCCTCGCCGCCGACCGTCGAGGCTTGGGCGTTCCAGGAGTTGAGCCCGAGGGTCAGCGGATACCAGTCGGGGTCCTTGATCATGATCAGCGGCAGGAAGTAGTTGTTCCACGTGGCGACCATGGTGAACAGCGAGACGGTGACGATTCCCGGGGCCAGCAGGGGCAGGACGACGCGGAAGAACGTCCGCAGCTCGCCGGCGCCGTCGATGCGGGCGGCTTCGAGGAGTTCGGTGGGGACGGCCTCGGTGGTGAAGACCCACATGAGATACAGGCCGAAGGGGGAGATCAGGGACGGGATGATCACCGCCCACGGGGTGTTGGTCAGGCCCATCTTGCTGAACATCAGGAAGGTGGGCACGGCCAGCGCGGTGCCGGGGACGGCCACCGCGCCGATCACGACGGCGAAGACCGCCCGTCTGCCGGGGAAGTCGAACTTGGCCAGCGCGTAGCCGCCCATCACCGCGAGGAACGTGGCGCCGCCCGCGCCGAGCACCACGTAGAGCACGGTGTTGAGTAGCCAGCGCGTGAAGATGCCATCGTCGTAGGTGAGTGTGTCCCCGATGTTGTCGAAGAACGCGAAGTCGCCGCTGAACCACAGTCCGAAGGAGTTCAGGAGGCTCTCCTGCGTCTTGGTCGCGTTGATGACCAGCCACACCAGCGGGACAAGGGCGTAGAGGAGGACCAGTCCGGTGAGCAGCGTGAGCGGCACGCTGCGCCGGGGTTGGCGGGCGGTGTCCGCGGCACGGCGGGGCTGCCGGAGCCGGCCGGCGGGAGAACGGTGAGTGCCGACGGGCCGGGTGGTGGTGGCTGATGTGCTCATCGCGCTCACCGTTCCTTTCGCATGCCGCGGAGCTGAACGACATACGCGACGATCATGGTGAGGACGCCCATGACGATCGCGACCGTCGCCGCGTAGTTGTGCTGTTGTCCGGCGAACGACAGCGAGTAGGTGAGGAGGTTGGGAGTGAAGTCGCTGTTGATGGCGTTGGGGGCCAGGCTGCGCAGAATGCTCGGTTCGTTGAAGAGCTGGAACGACCCGATGATCGAGAACATCGTCGCGATCACCAGCGCGCCGCGGATCGCCGGCAGTTTGATCGCCGTGATCACGCGCCACTCCCCGGCGCCGTCGAGTTCGGCGGCCTCGTAGAGCGAGTGCGGGATGACGCGCAGGGCCGAGTAGAAGATCAGCATGTTGTAGCCGACGAACTCCCAGGTCACGATGTTGCCGATGGCGGCCAGGACCCAGTCGGGGGAGAGCGGATTGGGCAGGGAGGTGCCGAGCGTGTCGTTGATGCTCCCGACGAGTCCGAACCGGGGGCCGTACATGAAGCCCCACATCAGGGCGGCGACCACCGCGGGGACGGCATAGGGCAGGAAGATGGCGATGCGGCAGAAGTCCTTGCCGTAGAGACGTCCGCTGTCCAGGGCCAGGGCGACCAGGAGCGCGATGAACAGCATGATCGGTACCTGGATGGCGAGGAACAGGCCCACCCGGCTCACGGAGGACCAGAACGCCGCGTCCTCCAGGGCTCGTTGGTAGTTGTCGAGGCCGACGAACGACGTGCCGCCGATGAGCTGGTCCCGGTAGAGGCTCAGGTAGATCGAGTAGCCGATCGGGGCCAGGAAGACGAGGGCGAAGACCGCCATGAACGGCCCGATGAACGCCGGCCCCGCCCAGCGACGCCTGCGGTGATATGCCCGGGATGGGGCCCGGTGCCTCGGGGATATCGACAACGTTGTCATGCGCGTCCCTCGCTCATCGGTCGGCTCCGACAGGATGGGTACGGAAACTCCGGGCATGTGAAGCCGGTATGTTTACGTAAACATCGATGTGGCGTGATGTTTGCATTGCTCTGGCGTGAGCGTCAAGAGGTGAAGAGGATGTCGTCGGATGGGTGAGAGGGCGGGGGCGGGTCACATGGGGCAGGGTGCCGACGCGGATGGCACGGCACAGCGGAAGCGCGTGTCGATGGCGGATGTCGCCCGCCTGGCGGGGGTCTCCTCGCAGACCGTCTCCCGCGTCTCGAACGGTCACTCCGCGGTGGTGGAGGCGACGCGGCAACGGGTTCTCGCCGCGATGGCGGAGCTCGGCTACCGGCCCAACAGCGCGGCCCGCGCCCTGAAACGGGGTGAGTTCCGCACCATCGGCGTGATCCTGTTCAATCTCTCGTCCACGGGGAATGTGCGCACGCTGGAGGCCATCGCGGACTCCGCCGTGCGGGAGGGCTACGCGATCACCCTGCTGCCGGTCGCCGTCCCGACCCAGGACGAGATGCGCGGCGCCTTCACGCGACTCAGCGAGATGGCCGTCGACGCGTGCATCGTGATCATGGAGAGGCACCTGCTGGACGCCGCGACGGTCTCCCTGCCGCCGAGGGTGCACGTCGTGGTCGCCGACTCCGACGCCGGTGACCGCTACAGCGTCGTCGACATCGACCAGGTCGGCGGCGCCACGGAGGCCGTGCGGCACCTGCTCGATCTCGGGCACCGTACGGTCTGGCACGTCGCCGGCCCCGAGGAGTCGCTCGCCGCCCAGCGGCGCGCCGAGGCGTGGCGGACCGCGCTGCGCGAGGCGGGACGGGTCGTGCCCGCGCTGGTACGGGGCGACTGGTCGGCCGAGTCCGGCTACCGCGCGGGTCTCCGACTGGCCGACGAGCCGGACTGCACGGCGGTGTTCACGGCCAATGACCAGATGGCGCTGGGCCTCCTCCGCGCCCTGCACGAAAAGGGCAGGGTCGTGCCGCGCGACATCAGCGTCGTCGGGTTCGACGACATCCCGGAGGCCGGGTCGTTCATTCCCCCACTCACCACCATCAACCAGGACTTCGCCCAGGTGGGCCGTCTCCTGGTGGCAGGTGTGCTCCGGAAGATCCGGGGGCGGTCCACCGAACGTGAGATGACGCTCGTGCCCGCCCGGATCGTGATCCGTGACAGCACCGCTCCGCCGCCCGGGCGCCGGTGACCGCACCGGTTGTCTCCGGCGTCGCCCCCCTCGTGCGACGGGTGCGGACAGGTCCGTCGTGCGGGTGCGGGTGCGGGTGCGGGTGCCGTGCCTGACTGACCGACCACGTCGGTCGGTCGGCGTGCCATCCGACCCGGCTACGGGACATCCGGCACGGCCGGCTCGGCCGTGGGCGGCGGGCCCTGCTGCCGCCGACGTTGACAGTCATCTCCCGGCGTGCTTCATTATGTTTGACTCTGTTCGATACTGCTGATCTCTGTCGGCTTGATGCTGAGGCTCTGGGAAATGAAGAGGACCACGACTCGGCTGGCCGACGGCCGTGAGCTGATCTACTACGATTCCGCGGACGACGCGCCGGACCGTGACGTGCCCGATCGTCGGCCGCTCGCCCCCGTCGCCGCCATGTCCGAGGTGCGGCGTGATCCGTTGCGTGACGAGCTGGTGGGTTATGCGGCGCACCGGCAGTCCCGTACGTATCTTCCGCCGGCCGATCAGTGTCCGCTGTGTCCGTCGCGGGGTGACCGGCTCGGTGAGATACCGGCGGGGGATTACGAGGTGGCGGTCTTCGAGAACCGCTTCCCGTCCTTCGGCGGCGCCGCGGGCCGTTGCGAGGTGGTGTGCTTCACCTCCGACCACCACGCGTCGTTCGCGGGGCTGTCCGGGGAGCGGGTCGCGCTGGTGCTGGACGCCTGGACCGACCGCACTCGTGACCTGGCCGGGCATCCCGGTGTTCAGCAGGTGTACTGCTTCGAGAACCGCGGCGCCGAGATCGGTGTCACCCTGGCCCACCCGCACGGCCAGATCTACGGCTACCCGTACATCACGCCGGTGACGGCCCGGGCCCTGCGCTCGGTCGCCGCCCACAAGCGGGCGACCGGCGGGGCCAACCTCTACGACGACCTGCTGGCCGCCGAGCGCGCCGACGGCCGGCGCGTGGTGCTGGAGACGGAGCGTTGGACGGCGTTCGTGCCGCGTGCCGCGCGCTGGCCCTACGAGGTGCACCTCTATCCCCGGCGCCGGGTCCCGGACCTGCCCGCGCTGGACGACGCCGAGCGGGCCGGGTTCCCCGGCGTCTATCTGGAGCTGCTGCGGCGTTTCGACCGCCTCTTCGGCCCCGATGCGCCGCCGACGCCGTACATCGCCGGCTGGCACCAGGCCCCGGTCGGGATCGGCGCCGAGGCGCGCGGGGACTTCGCGCTGCGCCTGGAGCTGTTCACCGTCCGCCGCAGCTCCGACAAGCTGAAGTATCTCGCCGGCTCGGAGTCCGGTATGGGCGCGTTCGTGAGCGACGTACTGCCGGAGGCCGCCGCCGACCGGCTTCGAGAGGTGGCGACCCGGTGAGCGGGTACGCGGTGACCCGTGGCGCGGGGAATCCCGGGAAGATCGTGCCGGCGGAGTCCGGAGTTCCGGCCGCCGCCCTGCCCGAGGACCAGGGGCGATGGTGAGGCACGAGGAGCTGTACGGTGCCGAGCCCGACGGCCTGTGGGCGGCCCCGGGCCGGGTCAACCTGATCGGCGAGCACACCGACTACAACGACGGTCTGGTCCTGCCCCTGGCCCTGCCGCACACCACCAGAGCCGCCGTCTCCCGCCGCGCCCACCGCCGACTGCGCCTGTACTCCGCGCAGATGCCGGCCGCCGGCCCGGTCGACCTCGACCTCGACGCGCTGACCGTCGGCGCGGTGACCGGCTGGGCGGCCTACCCCGCGGGAGTGGCCTGGGCGCTGCGCGAGGACGGCCACGACCTCGGGGGCCTGGACATCCTCTTCGACTCCGACGTCCCCGTCGGCGCGGGCCTGTCCTCCTCCGCCGCGCTGGAGGTCGTCACCGCCCTGGCGCTGAGCGACCTCTTCGGTCTCGGCCTGGCACCCGATGCCCTGGCCCGCGTCGCCCAGCGCGCGGAGAACGACTTCGCCGGCGTCCCCAGCGGCATCCTCGACCAGATGGCCTCCGCCTGCTGCACCGCCGGACACGTCCTGCGTCTGGACACAAGGGACTTGGGCATGCGCCAGGTCCCCTTCGCCATGGCTCGGGAGGGCCTGCGGCTGCTGGTGGTCGACACCGGCGTGCGCCACGCGCACGCCGAGGGCGCCTACGCCGGCCGCCGCGCCGAGTGCGAAACGGGCGCGGCGGCTCTCGGCGTCCCGGCGCTGCGCGACGTTCCGTACGAGGGACTGGACGAGGCCCTGACCCGGCTGCCCGACGAGACCCTCCGCCGCCGCGTCCGGCACGTCGTGACGGAGAACCACCGGGTGGAACGGGTCTCCGCGCTCCTCGACGCGGGCCGCGCCCGCGAGATCGGGCCGCTGCTCACCGCCGGACACGCCTCGCTGCGCGACGACTTCGAGGTCTCCTGCCCCGAACTCGACCTCGTCGTCACCACCGCCACCTCCGCCGGCGCGCTCGGCGCCCGCATGACCGGCGGCGGCTTCGGAGGATCAGCCATCGTGCTGGTGGACGCCGACGCCACCGAGGCGACCGGCAAGGCTGTCCTGGACGCCTTCACGGGAGTCGGCCATCACCCACCGCGCGTCTTCGAGGCGATCCCCTCATCCGGAGCCCAGCGGCTCCCGATGTGACGGTTCCGTGCCCGATGGGGCGCCTCGACGGGACAGCCCGAAGCACCTCGCATGAGGACTTCCTCGCCGAACCGCGCGGGGAGGGCACGGGGCCGTGAGCAAGGTCGAATGGCTGCCACAGGCCCCGTCCGGCAAGGCTGAGCTTCCGCCGCGATCCGCCGCCGCAGGCGCCTGACCTCCGGGTCGCCCGCCGTCGTCCCCTAGGGGATCGGTGATCCGGAGGGCTGAGGCGCGGGGGCGGGCCGATCAGTCCGTGGGCCGATGCCGTGCGGGGGTGGCCAGGAGCAGCCTTGATGCCATGACCACCGTATCCGTGCACCCATCCGCCGCCCCCTCCGCGCACCACGCCCGGCACGCGCTGGGCAACGCCCTGCGCACCGTCCGCGTGGTCGCGGGCGTCACGTTCGAGGTCGTGATCCTCGGCCGCGTCGACCCCCGCGAGCCGCGCTAGCTCAGACCGACGCGGCCGGCCTTCAACGCGGCGAGAAGGGCCGCGAGGCGAGCGGAGTCAGTGGGGAGGGCCGCTTGGGGCCCCTGGCCTTCGCGGAGGAGAGCAACGCATCGCCCCCGGCCGGGAACTCCACGCATGCGCCGCTCCCCGAACCACCGTTTGAAGCTGGACTTCTGCCACGTCAGGTCCCGCATCGCCGCCTTCCCGCCGGCCGTACAGCAGGTGCCGTCGCCGCCAGGTCCGGCGGATCGCCCGGGGATCACGACGTCGTGTCCGTGTCAGACCTCGTCCATCTCCTCGCCCGGGGACGTCAGTTCGCCCGCGTCCATGATCCGGTAGGCGTAGCCCTGTTCGGCCAGGAAGCGCTGGCGGTGGGCCGCGAACTCCTGGTCGACCGTGTCGCGGGCCACCACCGAGTAGAAGCGCGCCTCGTGACCGTCCGCCTTGGGGCGCAGGACGCGGCCGAGGCGCTGGGCCTCCTCCTGGCGGGAGCCGAACGTGCCGGAGACCTGGATGGCGACCGTGGCCTCCGGGAGGTCGATCGAGAAGTTCGCCACCTTGGAGACGACCAGCACCTGGAGCTCGCCCGCGCGGAACGCCTCGAACAGCTTCTCGCGCTGCGCGTTGCTCGTCTCGCCCTTGATCACCGGGGCGCCCAGCAGCTCGCCCAGCTCGTCCAGCTGGTCGATGTACTGGCCGATCACCAGCGTCTGCTCGCCCAGGTGGCGGCGGACCAGCGACTGGGTGATGCGCCGCTTGGAGTCGGTCGTCGCGCAGAAGCGGTACCGCTCCTCGGGCTCGGCCATGGCGTACGCCAGCCGCTCCGACTCGGTCAGGTCGACCCTGACCTCCACGCAGTCGGCGGGCGCGATGTACCCCTGGGCCTCGATCTCCTTCCACGGCGCGTCGAACCGCTTGGGCCCGATCAGCGAGAAGACGTCCGACTCGCGGCCGTCCTCCCGTACCAGCGTGGCGGTCAGCCCGAGCCGGCGGCGGGCCTGGAGGTCGGCGGTGAACTTGAAGACCGGCGCGGGCAGCAGATGCACCTCGTCGTAGATGATCAGGCCCCAGTCACGGGAGTCGAACAGCTCCAGGTGAGGGAAGACGCCCTTCCGTTTGGTGGTCAGCACCTGGTACGTCGCGATGGTGACCGGCCGGACTTCCTTGCGGGCGCCGCTGTACTCGCCGACCTCGTCCTCCGTCAGCGACGTGCGGCGCACCAGCTCGGCCTTCCACTGCCGGGCCGAGACGGTGTTGGTGACGAGGATCAGTGTGGTCGAACGCGCCCGCGCCATCGCCCCGGCGCCGACCAGCGTCTTGCCCGCGCCGCACGGCAGCACGACGACGCCCGAGCCGCCGTGCCAGAAGCCGGTGACAGCCTGTTCCTGGTACGGCCGCAGCTTCCAGCCGTCCTCCCGCAGGTCGATCGGGTGCGCCTCGCCGTCCACATACCCGGCGAGGTCCTCGGCCGGCCAGCCCAGCTTGAGCAGCGCCTGCTTGATCTGGCCGCGCTCGGACGGGTGAACGGCGACCGTGTCCGGGTCCAGGCGGGCGCCGACCAGCGGTTTGACGCGCTTGGAGCGCAGGATCTCCTCCAGCACCGGCCGGTCGGTGGACTGGAGGACCAGACCGTGCGCCGGGTGCTTGAAGAGGCTGAGCCGCCCGTAGCGGGCCATGGTCTCCGCCACGTCCACCAGAAGGGCCTGTGGCACGGGATAGCGGGAGTACGTGACGAGCGCGTCCACGACCTGCTCGGCGTCGTGCCCGGCGGCGCGGGCGTTCCACAGGCCGAGCGGGGTCACCCGGTAGGTGTGGACATGCTCGGGCGCCCGCTCCAGCTCGGCGAACGGCGCGATGACCCGGCGGCAGTCCTCGGCCTGCTCGTGGTCGACCTCAAGCAGCAGCGTTTTGTCGCTCTGCACGATGAGCGGACCGTTCACGTGATGCCTTCCTTCGCGGTGCGGTGCCGTGCGGCGGGGCCAAACCACCAGTGTCCCGCATCGGGCGGCGGGTAGGCGGTCGGAGATGGGCTGTCGGCCGAAGGGGGTAACGATGTCGCGTCTGACGCTGTTCCGGTCGGCGCGGAGCGAGGAGCCCGGGACCCGTGCCGCCGGGCCCGTGCTGCAACGGGGATCGTGGGGGGCCGTCCTCGCGCGGGCCGCGGTGCTGGCGGTGGCCTTCGTGTGCATGGTCGCGTTCGCCGTGGCGCTCGCCCAGGTCACGCTCGTGCCCTCGCCCGGCTCGGCGGAGCTGGTCCACTCCAACCTGCGGCCCGGCCATTCGATCCGCACCTATCTCGACCAGCCCTCCCGGTTCGACACCGTCCGGCAGATCGGCGGCAACGTGCTGCTCGGCCTGCCGTTCGGCGTCCTGCTGCCGATGCTCTTCCCGCGCACCCGGGGGCTGCTGCGGGTGGTCGTGGTCACAGCGCTGGTCATGGTGATGGTGGAGATCTCGCAGGGCCTGATCGTCGAGGGCCGCACCTTCGACATCGACGACGTGATCCTCAACACGACGGGCGCGCTGATCGGCTATCTCCTGCTCGGCCGGCGGCTGGGCCGGGCGCTGCATCCGCGCCGTCACCACTGGTGGCACGCGTGGACCCGGCGGCCGGGGCGGGCTCCGGGGTCGGGGTCCGGGTCGGGGTCCGGGTCGGGATCGGAGCGGGGGGCGGAGCGGGCCGCCGGGGAGTGAGGCAGCGGCGGGCGAGCAGCCGTGCCGCGAGGAGGACCGGGTCGGGCTCGCCGGCCGTCTCGTCGTCGCCCGGCGGCTGGAGCTCGAGCGCCGCCGGGAAGCCGTCGGCGCGGACCACCGGGACCACGCGGGCGGCCATCCCGGGCCGGCACGCACCGGTCGCGGTGAGCTTCCAGCGCGTCATCGTCCACTCGGCCAGCCCGGGGCAGCCCGGAGATCCAGGCGCGGTCGGCTTCGCCGTCGAAGTGGGCGTGGTACGCGGCCAGTTCGGCCGGAACGGTGATCGGACTCAAGATGGCGCTGGCACTCGTTCGGCTGTTCGTTCGCGGCTCAGCAGTCGGGGATGACCGTGCCGTTGTTGTCCCTGGCCTCGTCGTTACCCCACCGGCTGAGGAAATAGGCGGGAACGTAGGCCCCGCGTCCGTTCCCGCCGGGATAGGTCTCGTCCAGATCGGTGCGCAGCCACCAGTGGTTGTATCCGTAGGCGCCGCTGTAGTTCTCTCCCCAGACCTTGCAGTACACGTAGTTGGTGCCCGCGTAGAGGGCGCCCTGCGGCGAGGTGGTGGAGGCGGTGGCGTAACCGTCGGTCCGGGCGAAGGTGTCCACCCAGTACTTGGCGGTGCTGCCGCCGCAACCGTTGTCGCTGGTCAGGTAGTTGACGTAGTACGAGGACGGATACGGCAGCGACTGGCCGTTGATCACGATGTTCTGGCCGACGCCGTTGTAGAGCTGTTCGTAATGGATGTGCGGGCCGCTGGAGTTGCCGGTCGATCCGGTGGTGCCGATCTGCTGGCCCTGGTTGACGAACTGGCCGGTGGCGACGGAGTAGGCGTTGAGGTGGAAGTAGTAGGTCTTCCAGCCGCCGCCGTGGTCGATGACGATGTACTGCCCCGCCCCGCCGGGCTGGTTGTAGCGGGTGGCGGTGCCGGCGGCGGAGGCGAGAACGGGGGCGTTGTTGGTGGTGCCGCCGTCGCCGCGGACGAAGTCCAGCGCGCGGCGCACCTCGGCCGAGTGGTGGCTGTAGGTCCACTGCTGCCCGCAGGCGAACGGCGCCTTGAAGGTGGGCGCGGCCTGGGCGGGCGGCGCGGTCAGCACGGTGGCGAACAGGGCTCCGAGTGCGAGCAGGGCGACTCGTATCGAGCGCATGGGGGTCCTCCCGCGTAGATCCAAGGGGCGAGACGGATCTACCCGGAGTGCTCATGACACATGCCCGGGACCCGGCGGCCCCTACTCCCGGAGCGTGATGCCGCCCGTGATCCGGTGCAGGGGGTACGTGCGGATCTCGTCCGCCGTGTGGTCGAACGCCGTGACGAAGCCGGCTTCCACCCGAACGGGGGACAGCACGCGCTGCGTGGCCACCCCGTCCGCGCCGACGTAGCCGATCCACACCAGCGCGCCGTCGCCCGCCGCCGCGCGGAGGGTGGTCAGGGTCTCCTCCGGGGGCGTGCGGGGCGGTGGGCCGGTGGGCTCCGGCACCCGTCCTCCCGACGGGCGGGGGGCCTCGCCCCGCGCGTGGTCGCCGGCCCGGATCGCCCGCACGGCGGCGGTCAGCAGCGTGTCGTCGGCCGGCGGTGGGCTGTCCGGGGCCGGCTCGGGGGCGGTGCGCGGCGGCGTGCGGCGGGTCCGCGGGCGCAGTGACAGCACGGTGCCCTCGACCGACTCGGCGGCCGGGGCGAAGCCGATCTCGCGCAGCCGTTCCAGCAGGATGTCGGGCCGGGAGGCGGAGATCGCGACGGTCGGCGCGAGGCGGCGCAGCCGCAGCGGCTCGGCGCGGCGGTCCGCGAGGAGCTGGGTCAGCAGCGCCTCGTCGTCGCAGCGCACATAGCTCGACGCGGCCCCGACGCGCAGCCGCCCGTGCCGTCGCGCCATGTCGTCCACGAGATACGTCAGGGGTTGCGGCACGGGGGTGCGGGAGTGGTCGGCGAGGAACGTGTGCAGGTCGTCGGACGTCCATCCGGCGTCCAGCGCGCGGCGCACCGAGCCGGGCGTGAACCGGTAGACCGTCGCGCCGCCCCGGGACTCCACGTCGGCGGCCACCGCCATCGCCTGGCGCAGCTCCCGGCACAGCGGCCCGGGGGCGATCGCGGTCAGATCGGCCTGGACCAGGATGTGGTCCACGGCCTCCGGCAGGAGCGGGGCGAGCCGCTCGGCCGCGTCCTCCTCCCCGGGCGCGGTGTCCAGCAGCGGGCGGACGAACGACGCCAGCGCGCCGCGTCCGGTGACGCCCAGGTACTCGGCCTCGGCCACCACGGCCCCGCACAGCAGCGTCCGCGAGTCCTCCGGCAGCCGGCGCGGCAGCTCCCAGCGGACGCGCTCCTGCACGTCCCCGGGGCGTGGGGCGCCGCCCTCGGGCAGGGAGGCGAGCAGGTCGAGCACATGGCGGCGCACCTCGACGGTCGGTCCGCGGTCGAGCCCGGGGCCGAGCGCCGCCAGCAGCCGGCCCTTGCTGTCACGGGTGCCGACCAGGCCCGGGACGCGGGTCGCGGTCAGCCAGGCGGTCGCCAGCCGCGTCCACCGCGCCGCGGGCGACAGCTCCAGCCAGGCGTCGTACGCGGGGGTCGGCGCGTACCGCTCGTCCACCTCGCCGTCGGCGGCCAGCAGCCCGGCCGCGTAGGTGAGCTCCACCCAGAACGCGGCCTCCGGCTCGGGCATGTCCAGGGTCACGGCCAGGCGCTTGAGGTCGCGCACGGCCAGCCCGCCGGTGCGCATGACGGACGGCGCCTCCGTTTCCCACGAGGTCAGCAGCTCCTCGACGACCGTCAGCGCCGAGTAGGCCGCGCCGCCCGCCGCGGCGTCGACGGCCGGCGGCGGGAGCTGGGCGCGCAGGGCCGGCCACGGCGGGTGGGGCCGCAGCTCGCGGTGGGCGTGGCCGCCGCGCAGGTGCAGCGCGACCTCGCGGGGCAGGACGACGGTGCCGGGGGCGGCGGGCATCAGCAGGCCGCGGTCGAGGAGCAGGCGCACGTGCGGTCCGGGGCGGTGGGAGACCTCGCCGTAGGGCGGGCCCCAGGCCAGGCGGTCCAGGACGGCGCGGGCCTGGGGTCCGGCGTCCTCCAGCAGCGCGCCCAGCCGGGTCCGGTCGGTGAACAGCCCGGCGAGCGCCGACAGCGCGCTGACCGGGTCGTGGCTCGGCGGCAGTCCGGCGTTGACCAGCAGCTCCTGCATCCGGCTGGGCGAGATGCCCGCCGCCGCCTCCGCGAGGGTGGGGCCGAGGCCGGTCCCGCTGGGTCTGGCGGCGGTGGGCGCGAGCAGCTCCTGCGCGGTGCGCACCAGCCGCAGCGCCTCCGGCCTGCCCCACAGCAGGGCGCGGGCGCGCAGCGTGGCCAGCGCGTGCGGCAGCCGCTCGGCGCCGCCGGGCAGCAGGGCGGCGAGCGCGGGATACGGGCACGGGTGCGGCGCGACGGCCAGCGCCTCGGCGGTCTGGAGGGTGAACGTGTCGAGCCGTTCCAGCGCGCGTGTCACCGACGCCCGGGTCCCGGCGCGGGTCGCGAGCTGGGACAGGTCGCCGGGCAGCGGCGAGAGCAGGTCCGCCCTGGCGCGCAGCAGTCCGGCCAGCTCGGCGTCGGAGCGCGAGCGCAGCTCGTCGGCGAGGGTGCGGGGGCCGGTGCTGGTCATCCGACCAACGGTAGCGGTACCCAGGTCCCGTACGCACCGGATGAACAGAACATGCCGCTGAACAGCGCTCTACGCCCCCGTGACATGGGGGGCATTATTGCACCGGGGCAACTGTGCAAAGGGGGAAGCGTAGGCGAGTGGACTCGGGGGGTGAGGGGGCGGCAGACTCGGGGACCAGCCGACGGAAGGACAGAACAGACGATGCCGCCGAGGGAGAATCCGACCGCCCGCCAGGCGCGGCTGGGCGCGGAGTTGCGCAAACTGCGCGAGCGGGCGGGCAGAACGGCCAGGGAGGCCGCGGGCATGCTCGGCACCGACCAGGGGAAGATCAGCCACATAGAGTCGGGGCGGATCGGCGTCAGTGAGGAGCGCATCCGGAAGCTGGCCACCTTCTATTCCTGCTCCGACCAGGCCCTCCTGAACACCCTCTGCGCCATGGCCCGGGAGCACCGGGGGCAGTTCTGGTGGGATGAATACCGTGGCATCCTTGCTCCCGGATTTCTCGATGTCGCGGAAATGGAGTACCACGCGGTATCGATGCAGTTCGTGCATACCGTGTCCGTTCCCGGCCTGTTCCAGACCGAGGACTACGCGCGGGCGCTGTTCCGGGGCGTCTTCCCGGAGCTGCCGTCGGAGGAGGCCGAGGCCCGCACCGAGCTGCGGATGCGGCGGAAGATCGTCCTGGAGCGGGAGGCACCGCCGCCGCTCGACGCCTTCATCCACGAGGCCGCGCTGCGCATGCGCTTCGGCGGCCGGAAGGTCGTCCGGGCGCAGCTCGAACACCTGATGGCGCTCAGTGAGCGACCCCATGTGACCGTGCGGGTCATCCCGTTCACCAATGAGGACTTCTTCGAGGCCACCCAGCCCGTCACCTACGCGGCCGGGCCGGTGCCGCAGCTCGACACCGTGCAGGTCGACACGCCCCGGGGCGGCGGCTTCCTCGACACGGACGCCGAACTGGCGGGATACCGGATGTTCTTCGACCGCGCCGGCAAGGTGACACTGAACCCGGAGGAGTCCCGGCAGCTCATCCACCACATCGCGCGCGAACTGTGAGCACGGGAGAGCGGTGAGTCCCATGGAGCCGGTGAGACCCGTGAGATCCACGCGATCCACGCGAATGCTGAGGGGCGATGATGACCTCTGTTCCGACCCGGTGGCAGCGCTCCTCCTTCTCCAGCGGCGCGGAGGGCACCTGTGTGGAGCTGGCCCAGCATGACGCCGGGCTGCTGTTGAGGGAGAGCGACGCGCCCCGGTCCGTCGTCATGACCAGCGCGGCCCGGCTGGCCGCGCTGCTCGGCGGGGTGAAGGGCGGACGGTTCGACGGCCTGAGCGCACGTCAGGAAGCGTCGGCCGGCGGGCGGTGACGCCGGGCGCGGTAGAAGAGGAACGACGCGCTGGCGACGGCCGCGCCGCGCAGCAGCCAGGGGAAGTGGTCGGCGAACAGCTCTTGGGCCTGTCCGTCCGCCAGCGTGGCGCCCCAGTACCCGCCCGTCCGGCCGGCGAGCCAGGCCGCGTAGCCGCCGGCGATCAGCGCGGGCATGCCCAGCGTCGCCCATCGCGCCTCGCGGCGGCTGAGCCGTGGCGACCAGTACGCCGCCGCCCAGCCGAGGCCGAGCACCACGACCGAGCCCACCACCGTGCCCGCCAGCAGCAGCGCGACGCCGAGCAGCTCGACCGGCCCGCCGACGCGCCTGCCGCGCAGCGCCGCGCCGGCCAGCCGCCGCGCGGGGGACGGCCCCTTCCCGACGATCGGCCCGGGTCCGGCACCGGACGCCTCCCCGGCCTCCTGCTCCGGCCCCCCTTCCTCCCGCTCCCGCTCCTTCTCCGGCTCGGGCTCGGGCCTCGGGCGGAGCACGTCGGGGTTCTCGATGCCGCCCCGGAAGGCGCCGATCGGTCCATCCGGCCAGAATCCGTCCGGTCGCCCGAGCCAGCCGGAGTCCCCTCCGAACGGTCCGCCGGCCGGCGTCTCGAACGGCGTCTCCAACGGCGTGCCGGGCGCGGCCGACGCCCCGGCCCGGCCCGGGCCGGGCGACCCCACGGGCGCGCGCGGCCCCGGCACGGGCGCGGACGGACCGGGGGCGGACCGACCGGGGGCGGGGGGGTCGGAGACGGCCTCGGCCACCAGGTCCTCCGGCCGTCCCATCCGCCCGAGGATGCGCCGCACGGCGGCCTGACTCTCGGCACCGCCGGCGGCGGCCCGCTGCTTGCCGATCTCGTCGCGCAGCCGGTTCACGAGCGTCGCCCGCTGAGCCGCCGACATGCTCGTGCCGTGGGCGAGATCGCCGACACGGCTCAGATAGTCGAATACGAGCTTTTCACCTTCGATGCCCACACCAACTGCCCCTGCGTCCACCGGTCCGGAACCCGATGCACGATGCTACGGCCCTCCCGCCCCCGCTGACCACGGCGTCACCCGGACCGTGCCGTCCGCCCGCCCCGCCGCCGCCCGAACACCCGCCCGGTCAGGCTTCCTTCACCCGCCCACCCCCCGCGCGCAGGGGGGCGGGCAAGGCCGATCGGGCCCTGGCACCGGGGGGAACGCCGTTGTTCATCGCGGGTTCACCGAAGGCCGTACAACCCGCTACCCGAGGCTCGTTACATGGTGAACGTCCTTGACGGACCCCGACACCACGCCCCGGGAGCCGCACCTTGGCAACTGGCCTTACTGCCGCGACCGACAGCGAGGGAGAGCGCCATGGGCGCCTGGTTGAGCACCACGCGACCGAGAAGTGCGTCCGCCGCGGACGAGCTGGTGGATGACCCGGCGGGCGAGCATGTCGTTCCGGCGCGGACCCGGATACCGCTCGGCTCCGACCCCGTCGTGCTCCTCGCGGACGCCGACGAACGGATCCGGCAGGGGCTGTCCGCCCAGCTCGCCAAGTATCAGGTGTCGGTGGTGCACTGCGCGGACGGGGCGACCGCGCTGCTGGAGGCGGGGCTGCGCAAGCCCGACGTGCTGCTCGTCTCCGCCGACCTGCCGGTGATCGACGGCGCGACCGTGCTGCGGCTGGTGCGGCGGCGGCTGTCCATCCCGGTGGTGCTCGGCGTGGGCCCCGACGACACGGCCCAGGTCGCGCCCGCGCTCGCCGCCGGCGCCAGCGCCTGCGTCGCCCGCCCCTACCGCCCGCGCGAGGTCGCGCAGTTGCTCAGCCTGGCCGACCGGGGCGCGCGCGGCTGGGACCAGCCGCTGGTCTGCGGCCCGCTGACGCTGGACCCCAGCACGTACGAGGTGCGGATGCACGGGATGTCCACGGCCCGGCTGCCGCTGCGCGAGTTTCAGCTCCTGCATCTCCTGATGCTGCACGCGGAGAAGGTCATCACCCGCGACCGCATCCGCGCCGAGCTGTGGGGTGAGGGCGCCCGGCGGTCGAACACCATCACCGTTCACATTCGCCGCCTTCGCGAGCGCCTCGGTGACGACCCGCATCACCCCGAGATCATCCAGACCGTGCGGGGTGTCGGTTACCGTCTCGTACCGCCCAGTAGCTGATCAGAGCCACCCGGCCCGGTGGACGACCACCGGGCCGGGCGGCGTCCGGCCCGGCCCTCTCACGGTCTCTTCCCGGGTGTGCGCTCGGGGCCGGCCCCGACGGCCTCTGGTACGTCAACCCGTCCTACGCGCCGCGCGACGGCCTGGCGACGGCCCGGGTGGTCAACGAGGACGGCACCCCGATCGAACCGACCCTGGCCGCCACCGCCGCCGCCTGTGAAGAGGCGGAGATCCCGGACGACTTCCCGTTCTCCATCGATGACATCGGCGGCGACGGCTCCCCGATCACGGGCGCCAACTGGGTCCTCGCCTATGAGTGCGGCCACGGCAACGACACGGCCGACGTCCTGCGCGACTTCTGGGCCTGGGCCCCGACCCCGTCCGGGGGACCCCCATGCGCCCGAGGACGGTCCGGCGGCTTGCGATCGCACGCGCCGGACGCCGTGGGCGGTCGGACGCCCCCCTTCGAAGACGGGCCCTAGACGTCGGTGCCGCCGCCCGGCAGCAGGTCGTCCTCGGTGATGTAGGAGCAGTAGGTGTAGATGTAGTCGGGGTCGAACGAGTCGGCCTCGGCCAGGTGCCGGGTCTCCTCGCCGGGTGAACGGTGCAGGAAGTAGTAGTCCCCGGCCGGGAGTTCCAGGGTCGTGCTCGGGTAGTCGACGCCGCTCTCCGAGCAGGCGCTGTCCCCGGGGTCGCCGGGGTAGAGGGAGCAGTCGCCGCACGCCGCCACCCGCTCGGAGCCGGTGCGCGGGCCGGTGAAGAGCAGCTCCAGCTCGTACGGGGAGTCGTTGAAGACCTCCAGGGTGATCACGGCACCGCCCGTCGAGCCGGAAGTCGGTGGCAACTCCTCGCCCGCCGAGGGCAGTTCTTCCGCGATCTCGGCCGCGATCAGGATGTCCCCGGCCCGGTCGACCCGTTCGTGGTCGGGGTAGTCGTCCACCAGCTCGGTGAGCACGTCCCCGGCGCCGCCGAAGTCGCCGGCGAGGAAGCTGGTGGTGCCGCACTGGTACAGGCCCTCGGGCACGGGCTCCGCGCCGTCGGCGGCCATCTCGCCGAACGCGGCGCCCGGGAGGTCGCCGAACAGCTGGTTGAGGGACCGCAGTCGCTCCAGCGCCTCGCAGGGCGCGTCCCCGCCGAGGGCCTCGATCACGTCGCGCTGCCGCTCGCCCAGCTCGTCGGGGAGCGCCGCGGCGTACTCCGACTCGGCGTGGTCCTGGAGCAGTTCGGTCAGCGGTGCCCTGGCCGCCGACACGTCGGACCGTTCGGCGCGCAGCAGCCCGCAGCCGTGCAGCGGCTCGGGCAGCTCCCCCCGCGCCCGCTCCGCCAGCCGCTCCGCCTCGGCGTCCTCGAACTCGTCCGGCAACCCCCGGAAGAACCGTAGCGGGTCGAGCACGGCACACGGGTCGTCCGCCGAACCGCCGCCGGTGGCCCGCCCGTACAGGTCGTCCACCCGGTCCGGCACGTCACCGGCCGCGTCCGTCGAGGGGTACTCGGCCCGCACGGCCAGATACTCGGTGAGCGCGGAGCGGTACGACTCCTCGGCCGACTCGAACGGCTCCCCGGCCGCCCGGTCCACCAACACGTCGGCGGCGGCGAGCCGTTCCTGGAGGTCGTCCTCCAGCGCCTGCTCCTGGGCGCGGTCGAAGAACACGAAGCCCCCGGCCGGAAGCGCCAACAGCAGCACCCCGGCGGTGAGGGGCAGCCACCGCCCCGGCCCCGGCGCCCGCCGGGCCAGCCGCCAGCCGTCCAGCGCGCTCAGCACCAGCCACCCCGCGTAGAGCGCGGCCCACAGGCCGGCGATGCCCTCGGCCTCGACGGGCAGCGCGAGGAAGAGCAGGGCCGCGGTGACGGCCCAGCTCGGTATGGCCCGCCGCCAGCGCCGCAGATAGACGTAACCCGCGCCCAGTCCACTGAGGTTGAGCAATGCGGCGATCACCGCGATCCACGGGTCGCGCGGCAGGCCAACCGTCGGCGGGGCCACGGGCGGCGGCGGTATCGGACTGCCGAAACCGGGAACGGTCACATCGGCCCCCTTGAGAGTCCCGGACTGCTACTACCCACGGATAAACGGACGGTGACCCCGCCAGTACGGTTCCAGCACCCCGGGCATCGGCCGGAATCCGGCCGCCCACACCCGGTGGACACTATCTCCCAGCCGGCCGGGTCCCCTCCCGATGGGGGGCGTTCGGGGCGGGGGCCGCGGGGGCCGCGGGGGTCACGGGGCCAGGTGCCCTTGGAGCTCGTCCAGGATCTGGTCGGCCGCCGTGTAGCCGATGCCCAGGAACCAGAGCTGGTCGTTCACGTGGAACGCCCGGTCGTTTTGGACCGCCGTCAGGTCGTCCCACAGGGGGCCGCCGACCGCGGCCTCCTCGCCGGAGGCGTCGGGGGCGCCGTAGGAGGTGTAGAAGATGACGTCACCGTCGGCCTGGTCGACCTGCTCCGGGCTCACCTCCACCGCGAAGCCGTCCTCCGCCTCGTCCGCGATCGCGGGGCGGCCGAGGCCGAGGTCCTCCAGGATGGTGCCGATGTAGTTCTCCCGGCCGTAGAGCCGGGTGTTGCCGCCCTCGATGAAGCGCAGCATGCTGACCTCGGTGTCGGCCGCCACCTCCGGGCCGCCGATCGCCTCGGTCACCTCCGCGACGTGCGTCTCGTACTCGGCGACGACGGCCTCGGCCTCCTCCGTCCTGTTCAGCGCGTCGGCGTGCACGAGGAAGTTCTCCTTCCAGGGCGCGCCCACGGTCTCGGTGAAGACGGTCGGGGCGATCGCGGACAGCTCGTCGTAGCGCTGCTCGTCGCGCACCTTGCTGCCGATGATCAGGTCGGGCTCCAGCTCGTGGATGGCCTCCAGGTTCGGCGCGGCGATCGCGCCGACGTTCTCGATGCCGGCCAGCTGGTCCTCGGGCAGGTAGTCGAGGAACTCGGCGTTGACATCGGCCTGCACGGCGCCGACCGGGGTGACGCCGAGCGTGATCAGGCTGTCCAGCTCCGCCGTGTCCAGGACGACGACGCGCTGCGGGTCCTCCGGCACCTCGACCGGGCCCATCGCCGTCTCGACGGTTCGGGTACCGCTCTCGCCGGACGTCTCGTTGGCGTCGTCGGCGGAGTCGTCGTCGCCGGCGCACGCGCTGAGGCCGAGCGTGGCGGCGAGCACGAGGGTGGTGGCGGTGATACGGCGGTTCATCTGATGGGTGCCTTTCTCATGTGCGGGGTGCCCGTGGCGCGCGGGC
The DNA here is from genome assembly GCF_035917415.1 of Streptomyces sp. NBC_01803. Classification (NCBI taxonomy): domain Bacteria; kingdom Bacillati; phylum Actinomycetota; class Actinomycetes; order Kitasatosporales; family Streptomycetaceae; genus Streptomyces; species Streptomyces sp. NBC_01803. Next base: position 2,638,775 of record NZ_CP109073.1, on the reverse strand, counting down.
GGGGGACAGGTGCGCCGGGGACGACGAGCGGTGAACCGGTCACCGGGTCGGGGATGATGACGGCTTCGAGGCCGAAGACGTGGCGGACCAACTCGGCGGTGACGACCTCGCCGGGCCGTCCGGCGGCGGCGATCCGGCCGTCCTTCATGGCCACCAGATAGTCGGCGTACCGGGCCGCCTGGTTGAGGTCGTGCAGCACGGTGACGACAGTCCTCTCCAACTGGCGGACTAGATTGAGGACTTCGACCTGGTGGGCGATGTCGAGGAAGGTGGTGGGCTCGTCCAGCAGCAGCAGGTCCGTCTCCTGGGCCAGCGCCATGGCGATCCACACCCGCTGCCGCTGCCCGCCGGACAGCGCGTCGACCGGGCGCTCCGCGAGCGCGGTGACGTCGGTCAGCGCCATCGCCTCGGTCACCGCCCGCTCGTCCGCCTCGGACCACTGCTGCCACCATCGCTGATGCGGCTGGCGGCCACGGGAGACCAGGTCGGCGACGGTGATCGCCTCCGGCGCGACCGGTGACTGCGGCAGCAGCCCGAGCGTCCGCGCGATCCGCCGGGTCGGCACGCGCGACAGCTCCTGCCCGTCGAGCAGCACCGCGCCGCCGCGCGGCTTGAGCAATCGGCCCAGGGCGCGCAGCGTGGTCGACTTCCCGCAGGCGTTGGGGCCGACGATGACGGTCACCTCGCCGTCCGGGATGTCCAGGTTGAGTCCCTCGACCACGGCGGCGCGGGACTCGTCGTAGCCAAGGGTCAGTTCGCGGGCGCTGAGCCGGTGGTCGGTCACGAACGGCCTCCCGTGCGGTTGTTGACGATGAGCCAGAGCAGATAGGGCGCGCCGACCGCCGCCGTGACGACGCCCACGGCCAGCTCGGTGGGGGAGAAGACCAGTCGGGCCAGCACATCGGCCAGGACGGTGATGAACGCGCCCGCGAGCGCCGAACACAGCAGCGGGATCTGGGCGGTCCGGGTCAGGCGCCGGGCGATCTGCGGCGCGAGCAGCGCCACGAAGTCCACCGGCCCGGCGGCGCCGGTGGCCAGCGCGGCCAGCAGTACGCCGAGGGTGGCCAGGCCGAGCCTGACCGGCCCGAGCCGGACGCCGAGCGCGGTGGCCGTGTCGTCGTCCAGCACGACGGTCCGCTGCGCGCGGGCGGCCCACAGCACGGCCGGCAGCAGGAGCAGCAGCGCCCAGCCGAGCGGCACCGCCTCCTCGTAGCCGCGGCCGTTGAGCGATCCGGTCATCCATACGGTGGCCTGCTGGGCGACTGTGTAGTCGCCCTTGGTGAGGAAGAGTTGGGTGATCGAGCGCAGGGCGACGGCGAAGCCGATGCCGATCAGGACGAATCGGCCCGCGTGCAACCCCCCGCGCCACGCGAAGAGATAGACGAGCCCGGCGGCCAGCAGCCCGCCAGCGACCGACCAGTACGGCAGCACGGTGGCGGACCCCACGCCGTAGGTCATCGCCCCGACCGTCACGGCGGCGGCGCCGTGGGTGACGCCGATGACGTCGGGGCTGGCGAGCGGGTTGCGGGCGACGGTCTGGATCAGCGCCCCGGCGACCCCGAGCGCGGCGCCGACGAGCAGCCCGACCGTGAGGCGCGGCAGCCGCAGCGTGCCGATGACGAACTCGTCGGAGGACGACAGCCCGAACACCACGCGCAGCGCCTGGTCGGGCGCGACGGCCGACTCGCCGAGACAGAGCGCGGCGAGACAGGCGGCGGCGAGCGCGACGGCGAGTCCGGCCGCGACGGCGGTCGCCCGTCGGTGGACGAGGAACGAGGCACGGCGCCGCCGCGCGACGACGTACCCGGCGGGCACGGTGGCGGTCATGTGGCGGCTCCCGTCCGGCGGACCAGGTAGACCAGGAAGGGGACGCCGATCAGCGCGGTCGTCACGCCCGCCGGGATCTCGGAGGGCGGGAAGACGATCCGGCCGGCCACGTCCGCGACCAGCAGCACGACCGGACCGAGCAGCGCCGCCATCGGGAGCAGCCAGCGGTGCGAGGAGCCGACCAGGGCCCGGGCGATGTGCGGAACGGCCAGGCCGACGAAGGCGATCGGGCCGGCCGCCGCGACCCCCGCGCCGGTGAGCACCGCGGCGCCCAGGCCGCCGGTGACGCGGACCAGGGCCACGTTCTGGCCCAGCCCGCGCGCCACGTCGTCGCCGAGGGCCAGCGCGTCCAGGCCCCGGGCCGCCGCGATCACCAGCACCGTCCCGGCCAGCAGGAACGGCCAGATCTGCCCGGCTATCTCCGCGTCCCGCCCGGAGAGCGAGCCGATCTGCCAGAACCGGAACTCGTCCAGCGTGGCCGCCTGCGTCGTCAGCACGGCGGCGATCACGGACGCGAGCAGCGCGTTGATCGCCGCGCCGGCCAGGGCCAGCTTCACCGGCGAGGCGCCGTCCCGGCCGCGCGCCGCGACCGCGTACACGGCGACGGCCGCGAGCCCGGCCCCGGCGAAGGCGTACCAGACGTAACCGGCCAGGGTGTGCACTCCGGCGTAGGCGATGGCGAGGACGACGGCGACCGACGCGCCCTGGCTGACGCCGAGGATGCCCGGCTCCGCGATGGGGTTGCGGGTCAGGCCCTGCATCACCGCGCCCGCCATGCCGAGGGCCGCCCCGACCATCAGGCCGATGAGCGTGCGCGGCAGCCGCAGCTCGGTCACCACCTCCGCGTCCGGGCCGGTGCCGTCGAGGAACAACGCCCGCCACACCTCGTCGGGCGCGATCGAACGGCTGCCGACCGCGAGGCTCAGCACCACCGCCAGCCCCACGCCCACCGCCGCGGCGGTCACCAGACCCATCCGCGAACGGGCGCGCGAGCGCGGCGGATTCTCAACGGCTTGCATCCTGCGGGTCCCCGAGGTCGAGTGCGGCGGTGTGACGGAGCGAGGGGGTGGAGCGTCTAGTTAGGTTAGGCGATCCTAACCAAAGGGATGTGCTGGGGGCACAATAGCGGCATGCCGTCTTCTCCGCAGTCCCTCTCGCGCACACCCGCCCCGACCGTCGGGTTCGACCTCGACATGACGCTCATCGACTCCCGGCCCGGCATCAAGGCCGCCTACGAGGCGCTGACCGCGGAGACCGGCGTGTACGTCGACGCCGAGCTGGCCATCACCCGCCTCGGGCCGCCGCTGGAGGAGGAGTTGGCGCACTGGTTTCCCGCCGCCGACATCCCCGCCGTCGGTGACCTGTACCGCACGCTGTACGTGACGCACGCCATCCGCGCCGTCCCGGCGATGTCCGGCGCCCGGGAGGCCATCGCCGCCGTGCGCGGCCACGGCGGCCGGGCCGTCGTCGTCACCGCCAAGTACCAGCCGAACGCCAAGCTGCACATCGAGCACCTCGGCCTCGAACCGGACGCCGTCATCGGCTCGCTCTGGGCCGAGGCCAAGGCGCAGGCGCTGCGCGACCACGACGCGACCGTGTACGTCGGGGACCACACCGGGGACGTGCGCGGCGCCAAGGCCGCCGGCGCGCTGTCGGTCGCCGTGCCGACCGGGCCGTGCCCCGAGGCGGAGCTGCGGGCGGCGGGCGCCGACGTGGTGCTGCCCGACCTCGCCGCTTTCCCGGCCTGGCTGGCGGGCTACCTCGCCGAGCGCCCCTGAGCCGCCCGGTCCCGCCGCCGCTGATGCGCGATCGAACGCACCAGCCCGGCGCCCGCGATCAGGAACCCGACACCCATCAGCATCGACACCACATACGCGGCCGTGGGCAGCGGGTCCGCGCCGATGAACAGCGGAATCACGGTGACCAGCGTCGCCACCGCGCCGACGGCGAAGACGACGCCGCCCACGCGCACCAGCAGGTCTCCGGGTTTGCTCGCGTATCCACTCACCCGTCCAGGGTCGCAGGCGCGCATACTCGCCACGACCCGGGGGCAGTGATCCTCCGAAACGGCCCGGCGGCATCTTGTCACCGGGCCGGGGGCGATTAGCCTGGGAGGTGGCGGGTCCAGCGGCCCGCCCCATCGTTGTGGAACGAGTGCGAGGACGAGGACACGTGCCTACCGGCAAGGTCAAGTGGTTCAACAGTGAGAAGGGCTTCGGCTTCCTCTCCCGTGACGACGGCGGCGATGTCTTCGTGCACTCCTCCGCGTTGCCCGGCGGGGTGGACGTGCTGCGGCCCGGACAGCGCGTCGAGTTCGGCGTCGTCGCGGGTCAGCGGGGCGACCAGGCCCTGTCGGTGGTGCTGCTCGACCCCATGCCCTCGGTCGCCGTCGCGCAGCGGCGCAAGCCGGACGAGCTGGCCTCGATCGTGCAGGACCTGACCACGCTCCTCGACGGCGTCTCCCAGCAGCTCGAACGCGGCCGTTACCCGGACCGGCAGAACGGCCGGAAGATCGCCGGGATGCTGCGCGCCGTGGCCGACCAGCTGGACGTCTGACCTACCGGGGGGACAGCGACGCCAGCCGGGCCTCCGGCACCCGCGGCACCAGGCCCTCGTCGGCCGCGCGCGTCAGCAGCTCCCGCACCGCCGCGTAGCCCGCCTCGCCCAGATCCGCGGTGAACTCGTTGACATACAGGCCGATATGAGCGTCCGCCACCGCCGGGTCCATCTCCTGGGCGTGCTCCAGAACGTAGTCCTGACTGGCCGCCGGATCGGCCCACGCCCGGCGCACCGACGCCCTGATGGACTCGATGACGGCGCGCAGCCGCTCCTCGCCCAGGGAGCGCTTGGCGATGATCGCGCCCAGGGGGATGGGGTGTCCGGTGGTCCCCTCCCAGAACTCGCCGAGATCCGCGAGCTGGTGGAGCCCGAAGCGCGGATAGGTGAACCGCGCCTCGTGGATCACGAGCCCCGCGTCCACCCGGCCGTCGCGCACCGCGGGCATGATCTCGTGGAACGGCATCACCCGCACCTCACCGACCCCGCCCGGCACCCGGGCCGCCGCCCAGAGCCGGAACAGCAGGTAGGCGGTGGACCGTTCGCCCGGGACCGCCACGCTCTTCCCCGCCAGGGCGGCTGGCTCCAGCGGCCCGGGCGCCAGCACCAGCGGCCCGCAGCCGCGTCCCAGGGCGCCGCCGCAGGGCAGCAGCGCGTACTCGTCCAGGACCCATGGCAGCACCGCGTAGGAGACCTTGAGGATGTCGCCCTCGCCGCGCTCGGCCAGCCCGTTGGTGATGTCGATGTCCGCGAAGCCGACCTCGACGGCGGGTGCCGCGGGCACCAGACCGTGGGCCCAGGCGTGGAAGACGAACGTGTCGTTGGGGCAGGGCGAGTACGAGATGTTCAACGGCCGCCGTTGTGCGGGGAGTTCCTCATCGGCCACGGTCCCTCACGGTCCTTCCAGGTGTCGACTACCGGCCATAGCGCGGCGAACGCGTCCGTCAGCGCGCGCAGCGCCTCCGGGATACGCCAGGTGGCGCGGTCGCGTGGGCCGACGGAGTTGGAAACGGTGCGGATCTCCAGCACCGGAACGCCGTGCAGGGCGGCGGCCGTCGCCACGCCGAACCCCTCCATCGCCTCGGCCGCCGCGCCCTGGTGCCGCGCGGCCAGCTCGGTGGCGCGGTCGGCGGTGCCGGTGACGGTCGAGACGGTCAGCACCGGCCCGTACGTGGCGCCGAGCGCGGCGGCGGCCGACTTCGCGAGGGTGGGCGGCGGTTGGTGGGCGACGATGCCGAAGCCGAGCTCGGCCACGTCCGAGAAGCCCTCGGGCGTCTGCGCGCCGAGATCGGCGGCCATGATCGAGGAGGCGACGACCGTGCCCTCGACGGTCGTCGGCGAGGCGAATCCGCCCGCGATACCGGCCGAGATCACCAGGTCGTAGGGCTCGCCCCGGCCGGGCGCCAGCGCCAGCGATGTCGCGGCCCCCGCGGCGGCGGCGGCCGGGCCGACCCCGGCGGCGACCGCGTCCACCACGACCCGGGTGTGCAGCGGACATACCCGCAGCACCTCGGGCCGGACGCCCGGCAGGGGCACGGCGCCCCGGGCGACGGACCGCGTCACCGCGTCACGCTCCGAGGAGACGGCGGTGACGACCAGAACGCGCGTCAGGCCGGTCATACGAGGCGGCGCCGCCGTCAGTCCTGGGGTTCGAGTTCGAGGTTCCACACGCCCTCGAACGAGCCGAACAGCTTCTCCTGGTACTCCTCCTGGGACGAGGACGACCAGATCTCCTCCATGTCGTAGTCCTCGCTCACCTGTGCCACGACGATCCGCAGGGTGTCGCGCTCCGGCACCTGGCCGGGCGACTGCTGCCGCATCACCTGGTACAGGTCGTCCACGGCGAACGTCTCGTAGGTCGTGGTGTACGGCTCCGCCTCGTACGGCTGACCCTGATAGAAGATCAGCCAGCCGGTGTCGGCGATCTCCGGGTCCACGCCGACGCGGAAGGTGTCGCCGGTCTCCACGGAGATGACCGGCACGCCGTCCTCGCTCTCGACGCAGGACTGCGCCCGCTCGGCGCCCAGCGGCTCGCCGTCGTCCCAGCAGTCGTCGGCGGCCTCGTGCGACTCGGTGCTCGTCCCGACCGTGAAGCTGGCGTGCGGCCCCGGCTTGTCGCACGCGGAGAGGGCGACGAGTCCCAGCGAAACAGCGCCGATGGCGAAGGTGGTACGGGCGGCCCGGCGGCCCCCCAGCCGTCGGATGCACTTCGTGGCGTACGCAGTCATGCGGGCAGGTTAACCCGGCGGCGTGGCTCACTTGACGCGGGGGTGCGGCGAGCCGCGCCGCGCCGCGGACACGAGACTTCTGATGGTCGTGGCCGTGCCCACCAGCACCAGGCAGGCCGCGACCGTCATGCCCAGTGTGCCGTCCAGCGGCAGCGAGATCCCGATCGCGCCACCCCCGACCCACGCCATCTGCAACGACGTCTCGGAGCGGGCGAACGCCGAGGTCCGCACCACCTCCGGCACGTCCCGCTGGATCATCGCGTCCAGCGACAGCTTGCCCAGCGCCTGGCAGATCCCGGCCGCCGCGCAGACCGCCACGACCGTCACCGACGTGTAGCTCGTGGCCGCCGCGACCGTGCAGGAGAGCGCGAGGATCAGGACCATCAGCAGGATCAGCTCGGGGGCGCGGTCGCGCAGCCAGTTCCCCAGCAGGTTGCCCAGCGCGTTGCCCGTGCCGGCCGCGACACCGACCACGCCGAGGGAGAAGGCGGCGGTGAGCCCGGGCAGCGGCTCGTCGCGCAGCAGGAACGCCAGATAGAAGAGCAGGAAGCCGGAGAGCGACCGCAGCCCGGCGTTGGCCACCAGCGCCTTGAACACCGGCGAGTCGATGCCGCGCAGCCCGCCGGGCCGCCCCTCTTCCGCGTCGCGCGACATCCCGGCCCTGGCCTGGGCCAGCTCGGCCAGGTGCACCTTGCGCTCGTCGCGCGCCAGATCCACCTGGTGCGGCAGCCGGAAGGAGAGGATCGCGCCCAGCACGGTGATCGCGCAGGCGCCGTACAGCGGCCACTCCTGCCCTATGGCGTTCAGCCCCAGGCCGATGGGCGCGGCGACGCCCGCCGCGATGAGGCCGGTGAGGGTGATCCGGGCGTTCGCCTTGACCAGCGAGATCCGGGCGGGCAGCAGGCGGGGGACGGCCACCGAGCGGACGATGTTGTACGCCTTGGAACACACCATCACGCCGAGCGCCGCCGGATACAGCTCCAGGCCGCCGCCCGCCACCGCGCTCGCGATCACCAGCGCCAGCAGCCCGCGTGCCAGCAGCGCGCCCGCCATGGCGGCGCGGCGACCGTGCGGGAGACGGTCCAGCAGCGGGCCGATCACGGGGGCGAGGAGGATGAACGGGGCCATGGTGACGGCGAGATACAGCGCGACCCGGCCGCGCGCCTCGTCGGTGGGCACCGAGAAGAAGATGGTGGAGGCCAGCGCCATCGTGACGAGCATGTCGCCCATGGAGTGAACGGCGTGCAGCTCGATCAGCTTGGCCAGCCCGGACTCCCCGGCCCCGTGCGCGTGCGTCGCGCGGCGGATGCGGCGGCCCAGCGCGATCGGCACCCCCGGGATGGCGCGACCGGTCGCCCGTACCGCCCGGAAAAGCCCGGAGCCGGACCCGGTCTTCAGCTCGGACGATCCGCCAGCAGCAGCCACGGCTCCCAAGCCTAAGGGCAGAACGGAGCCCGCTTCCTCCTTCTCGCGGCCCCTTTACAGGGGTTTACGAGAAGAGTCGCTGTTTCGCGGTCCATGCACAGGCTCCCTGGCCCGTGCGGTAGCGTGGGTGGACGGTGCGCCTTGTCTCGTTCAGCCCGACGTCGCAGCGGTCCCAGCGTCCGCTCCGTCGGCCCGTTCTCCCCCAGGCTTCGCTCGGGGGTAGTCCAAGGCGCCCGCTCGCGACAATGGCGGCGTAGGAGAGTTTCTTGTGAGTGGTGCTGGGACCGGGACCGGGACGCGAAGCCAGAGCCCTGACCGGCTGTGCGCCGACGCGGTGGAGCTCGCGCGGGACGCCGCGGCGCAGGCCGCGTATCCGCACCCGCTCGGGGAGTATCTGGGGGCCGTCGCCGAGGGTGACCGGCTCGTCACCCATCTCTTCGCGAGCGAGGAGCCCGGCTATCCGGGCTGGCACTGGGGCGTCACGGTCGCCCGCGCCGCGCGGGCCCGTTATGTCACGGTGGACGAGGTCACGCTGATGCCCGGCTCGGAGGCGCTGCTGGCCCCCGAGTGGGTGCCGTGGAGCGAACGGCTGCGCCCCGGCGACCTCGGCCCCGGCGACCTGCTGCCGGCCGAGAGCGACGACCCGCGCCTGGACCCGGGGTTCGCCGGTCCCGGCGAGGAGATCATCGAGGAGCGGGCCGCCGAGGAGGGCGAGCTGATCCGGCGCGGCGGCGTCGCCGACATCGCCGGGGAACTGGGCCTCGGCCGGCGCCGGGTGCTGTCCTGGTACGGCCTCCAGGACGCCGCCGACCGCTGGGAGGAGGGCTTCGGCCCCGAGTCCCCGATGGCGCAGGCGGCCCCGGCGAGCTGTCTGAGCTGCGGGTTCCTGATGCCGATGGCGGGCGCGCTGCGGCAGGCGTTCGGAGTGTGCGCCAACGAGTTCTCCCCGGCGGACGGGCACGTGGTCTCGCTCGCCTACGGCTGCGGCGCGCACTCGGAGGCGGCCGTCACCCCGAGGCCCGCGCAGCCGGCCCCGCCCGTGATCGACCACCTGGCGGCCGATCCCCTGTAGGGCTCCGGTCCGGGGCTCCCGGCGAGCGGCTCGTTCCGACCGGTCCGGTACCAACCGGTACTGTCGCACCCGTGACCACCGACGACCTGTTCGACCCGTTCGGCACCGGGCGGCTGCGGCGCACCGTCCTGAGCGCGTGGACCGATTCCCCGGCGCGGTTCCGGGAGGACGCCAACGCGGAGGAGGACCTGGCCCGGGGCGGTTACCGCGACCGGCTGGTCATCGAGCTGGCCCAGAACGCCGCCGACGCCGCCGCCCGGGCCGGGCAGCCGGGACGGCTGCGGCTCGCGCTGCACGACGGGGTCCTCGTCGTCGCCAACACCGGCTCGCCGCTGGACGCGGCGGGTGTCGAGTCGCTGTCCACGCTGCGCGCCTCCGCCAAGCGCGACATGGCGGTGGGCGTGGGCCGGTTCGGTGTCGGCTTCGCGGCCGTGCTCGCCGTCAGCGACGCCCCGGCGATCGCGAGCGCGGCGGGCGGCGTGCGCTGGTCCCTGGCGGAGGCGACCGGGCTGGCGCGCGAGGCGGCCGGGGAGAACGCGAAGCTGGTGGCCGAGCTGGACCGCAGGGCGGGCCACCGGCACGCCGTTCCGCTGCTGCGGCTACCGTTCCCCGCCGCGGCCTCCGAGGTGCCCGAGGTGCCCGAGGGCTTCGACACGGTCGTCACGCTGCCGCTGCGCGACGCGGCGGCCGAGGACCTGGCGACCCGGCTGCTCGACGCGGTGGACGACACCCTGCTGCTGACCCTGCCGGGCCTGGACGAGGTCACCGTCGAGACGGCGCGCGGCGCGCGGACGCTGGCGCGGCGGCAGTTCGGCCCGTACACGCAGATCACCGAGGAGCCGGGCCCGGCCGGCAGCGCGGTCCGCTCCACCCGCTGGCGGGTGGTGACCGACCGCGGCGAGGCCGACCCGGCGCTCTTCGCGGACCGGCCGCTGGAGGAGCGCGAGCGCCGCCACTGGTCGGTCACCTGGGCCGTGCCCGTGGACGCCGAGGGCGCCCCGGCCGCGCCGGTCAGCCCGCCCGTCGTGCACGCGCCGACCCCGACCGACGACCCGCTCGGCCTTCCCGCGCTGCTGATCGCGAGTTTCCCGTTGGAGCCGACCCGGCGCCACGTCGCGCCGGGGCCGCTGACGGACTTCCTGACCGGCCGCGCGGCGGACGCCTACGCGGCGCTGCTGGCGGACTGGCGGCCGGTCACCAGTGAGACGCTGAGCCTGGTGCCGGGCCCGCTGGGCCGGGGCGAGCTCGACGGCGCGCTGCGGCAGGCGCTGCTGGAACGGCTGCCGTCCACCGCCTTCCTGCCCAGCGCGGCGGCGGCCGGTGCCACCGAGCCGGTGGTCGCCGACGACCCGGAGAGCGAGATCCCCGTCGCGCTGCGCCCGGTCGAGGCCGAGTTGGTCGAGCGGGCCGGCGCCGAGACCGTCGCCGTGCTGGCCGAGCTGTTCCCCGTGCTGCTGCCCGCCGGGCTGGAACGGCGGGCCGAGCTGCGGGTGCTGGAGGTCGCCCGGGTCTCCCTGGGCGAGATCATCGACCGGCTGGCGGGCGTCGAACGCCCGCCCACCTGGTGGTGGCGCCTGTACGAGTCGCTGGCCGGCGTCGATCCCGAGCTGCTGCACGGGCTGCCGGTGCCACTGGCGGACGGCCGCACCACGGTCGGGCCGCGCCGCGCCCTGCTGCCCGTCCCCGGCACCGAGCCGGCCGGGCTGGGCCGCCTCGGCCTGAAGGTGGCCCACCCCGAGGCCGCCCACCCGCTGCTGGAGAAGCTGGGCGCGAACCCGGCCACTCCGCGCGCGGTGCTGGACACCCCGCAGGTGCGCGCCGCCGTCGCCGCCTCGGCGGACATGGACGTGTGGGACGAGGACGCCGTGCCCGCCGCCGAGCTGGCCGAGACGGTCCTCGGCCTGGTGCGGGACGCCGGCCTGGCACCCGGCGACCTGCCCTGGCTGGCCGCGCTGGCGCTGCCGGACGAGGACGGCGAGCTGACCCCGGCCGGTGAGCTGGTCTACCCCGGCAGCCCGTTCCAGCGGGTCATCCGCGACGGCGAGCTCGCCGCGTGCGACGCCGAGCTGGCCGCCCGCTGGGGCGAGCAGCCGCTGACGGCCGTCGGCGTGCAGGCGGACTTCGCGCTGATACGGGCCGCCGACGTCGTGCTGGACCCGGACGAGCTGGAGCCGCGCGACGGGGGGTACGCCGAGCCCGACGACGTGGGGCTGCTGGACGCGGTGGACGTGTGGTGCGAGGACACCCTCGACGCGCTCGGCGACAGCCCGCTGCCGCCGGTCGCCGCCGAGGTGATGGCCGTGCGGGACCTGGAGCTGGTGGACGACGGCCAGTGGCCGGCGGTGCTCTCCCTGCTGTCCCGGCCGCCGTTCCGCGAGGCGCTGACCACGCCGGTGCGGGTGCGGATGCCGGACGGCGGCGTGGAGCGGGCCCGGTCGTACACCGCCTGGTGGCTGCGCGGCGCGCCCGTGCTGGACGGCCGCCGCCCGGCCGGGCTGCGTTCGGCGGGCGGCGATCCACTGCTGGCCGGTCTGTACGAGGACGCGGACACGGCGGACGCCGACGCGGAGGTGCTGCACGCTCTCGGGGTGCGCACCACGGCCCGCGCGCTGCTGGCCGAGCCGGGCGGCGCGGCCGATCTGCTGGCCCGCCTCGCCGACCCGGCCGTGACCGTGACAGCGGCCCGGCTGCACGGTCTGTACGCCCTGCTGGCCGAGCTGGACCCGGACGAGGTGACGCTCCCCGACGAGCTGCGCGCCGTCGTGGACGGCTCGTCGCGGGTCGTGGACGCCGCCGAGGCCCTGGTCGCGGACGCCCCCGACCTGCTCCCGCTGGCCGCCGGCCGGCCGCTGCTGCCGGTGCCGCCCGCCCGCGCCGCCGACCTGGCCGCCGTGCTGGACGTGCGCCCGCTGAGCGCCGCCCTCCCGGCCGAGCCGCCGGGCGAGGGCGGGACGCCGCGCGAGGTGCCCGAGGAGGCCCGCGCCATTCTCGGCCCGGCCACCCCGGCCATGTATGTGGAGTACGACGAGCTGGTGATCGACGGCACGGAGCTGGCCTGGCGCCTGACGCCCGGCGGCACGCTGCACGCCGCGACCTTCGAGGGCCTGGCCGCCGGCCTGGCCTGGGCGACCGGCCAGTGGCCCCGGCGCTTTGAGCTCGCCGCCCTGCTGGAGGACCCCTCCCGGGCGGAGGAGCTGCGGACGGCCCGGTGGTTCGACTGACCCCGATACGGCCCCGCGCGGCCGTGCCGGCCGCGCTGCTGCTGATGGCGACGGCCGCCTGTTCCGCCGACTCCCCGGACGGGGACGGACGGTGGCGGCCGGAGCCCGGGACGGCGTGGCATTGGCAGCTCTCCGGCGCCCTCGACCTGACCGTGGACGTCCCGGTCTATGACATCGACGGTTTCGAGTCCGGCGCCTCGGACGTCGCCGCGCTGCACGACCGGGACGTGCGGGTCATCTGCTACGTCAACGCGGGCGCCTGGGAGGACTTCCGCCCGGACGCCGGCGACTTCCCCCTGGCGCTGCTCGGCGAGGGCAACGGCTGGGAGGGCGAACGCTGGCTGGACATCCGCGACCTGGACGCCCTGCGCCCGCTGATGGCCGAGCGGTTCGACATGTGCCGGAACAAGGGCTTCGACGCGGTCGAGCCGGACCTCCTCGACGGCTATCTCAACGCCACCGGCTTCCCCCTGACCGCCGCCGACCAGCTCGCCTACAACCGGATGATCGCCGACCTCGCCCACGACCGCGGCCTGTCCGTCGGCCTGAAGAACGACCTGCCGCAGATCCCGGAGCTGGTCGATGAGTTCGACTTCGCGGTCAACGAGGAGTGCGCCGAGTTCGGCGAGTGTGCCGCGCTCACTCCGTTCATCGAGGCCGGCAAGGCGGTCTTCCACGTCGAGTACGCCCTGTCCGCCGCCGAGTTCTGCCCGGAGACCACGGCCCTCGGCCTCAGCTCGATGGCCAAGAACCTCGATCTGGACGCCTGGCGCGACCCCTGCTGACGGCGCGCGACGGAGCGGGTCCAGTGAATCGCGGGCCCGGTCAGTCGTCCTGATCGCGTTGCCGCGCGGCCTGAGCCCGGAGGGCGGCTTCGCGGCGGCGCGCGTACCAGAGCCCGAAGAGCCCGAGTCCCGTGCCGACGAGGCAGGTCCAGATGAACCAGTCGTGCCCGTGGTCGGCATACCAGCCGTAGAACGGGACCTGGGCCACGAAGAGGGCGGCCCACACGACGGTGCCGACGAGGACCGTGGCGCCCACGTCGCCCTCCAGGGGCTCGGGCGCCTCTCTTTTGCCGTTGGTCCACTCGCCCCAGCGCATGCGCTCAGACTACCCGGGTACCGGGAATGTACAGGCGCGTATCATCGTCATATATTTTGTTAGGAAAGCTAACGAGCGATGGTGGTGCTCATGCCCAACGCGAAGCTGGACGGCCGCGAGGACGTCGAGGCGGTGAACACGCTGCGCATCGGCGTGCAGCGGCTCTCCCGCCGTATGCGCCACCTGAACGCCGACCGCGCGCTCAGCCTCGCCGAGCTGTCCGCGCTCGGCACGATCGCCCGCTGCGGGGCCATGACCCCCGGGGAGCTGGCCCGCAAGGAGCACGTGCAGCCGCCGTCCATGACCCGCATCATCGCGTTGCTCCAGAGCCGCGGCCTGGTCCGCATGGAGCCGCACACCGAGGACCGCAGGCAGAAGCTCGTCGTCGCCACCGATCAGGCCGAGGCCATGATCGAGACGAGCCGCGCCGAGCGGAACGCCTGGCTGGCCCGGCTGGCCGCCGAGCTGGACGATGAGGAGTGGGCCGCCCTGCGCGCGGCGGCGCCCGTTCTGCACAAGCTCGCGCACATCTAGCGCCGCACCGCGCCCCTCCGCACGGCGCGCCTCCGCACGGCACATCGATCCACGGCACACCGACCGCACCCGCACAAAGGAGTGTTCCCTTGAGTCCGGGACCCGGAGCAGACTCCGCACCCGCATCCCTGACCAGCACCGAGAAGATATCCACCTTCAGCTCCCTCCGGGTCCGCAACTTCCGGATCCACCTCCTGGGCTCGTCGATATCCAACATCGGGACCTGGATGCAGCGCATCGCCCAGGACTGGCTGGTCCACACCCTCACCGGCTCGGCCGCCGCGGTCGGCGTCACGACCGCGCTCCAGTTCCTCCCGATGCTGCTGTTCGGCCTCTACGGCGGCGTCCTCGCCGATCGCTTCGACAAGCGCAAGCTGCTGCTCGGCACCCAGTCCGCCCTCGGGCTGACCGGCCTGATCCTGGCCGCCCTGACGCTCAGCGGCGCGGTGGAGGTCTGGCACGTGTACGTGCTGGCGTTCGCCGTCGGCCTCGCGACCGTCGTGGACAACCCGGCCCGCCAGGCGTTCGTCTCCGAGATGGTCGGCCCGCATCTGTTGCGCAACGCCGTCTCGCTCGGCTCCGCCAACTTCCAGTCCGCCCGGCTGATCGGCCCCGCCGTCGCCGGTGTGGTCATCACCACGGTCGGCGCCGGCTGGGCGTTCCTCTACAACGGGCTGTCGTTCCTCGCCCCTCTCGTCGGCCTGCTGCTGATGCGCCCGGCCGAGCTGTCCCGGACCCGGCGTACGCCGCGCGGCAAGGGGCAGCTGCGCGAGGGCCTGCGGTACGTCGGCAGCCGGCCCGAGCTGCTGTGGCCCATCGTGCTGCTCGGCTTCGTCGGCACCTTCGGCTACAACTTCCCGATCTGGCTCGTCGCCTTCACCGACCGCGTCTTCCACGCCGAGGCGGGCACCTACGGCCTGCTGAACTCGCTGATCGCCGCCGGCTCCGTGGCCGGTGCCCTGCTGGCGGCCCGGCGCGGCAGCCGCCGGACGCGGTTCATCGTGGCCGCCGCCGCGGTCTTCGGCGTGCTGCTGATGGTCGCCGCCGCGGCCCCCGCGTTCGTCGTCTTCGCCGCGCTGATGCCGCTCGTCGGGCTGGCCGCCATGACGTTCCAGGTGACCGCGAACGCCAGCATCCAGCTCGCCAGCGACCCGGCCATGCGGGGCCGGGTGATCAGCCTGATGATGATGGTCTTCGTCGGCGGCACCCCGATCGGGGCGCCGCTGATGGGCTGGCTGACCGACGAGCTCGGCGCCCGGGTCGGGCTGCTGGCGGGCGGCGCGGTGTGCGCGGTCTCGGCGGTCGGGGTCGGGCTGGTGCTGGCCCGGATCGGCGGCCTGCGGCTGCGCGTCAGCCTCCGCGCGGGCCGGCGCGGCGTGGCGCTGGTGCCGCGCGACCCGGAGGAGCTGACCGCTACGGCGTGACCCGCCGCGCCAGGATCTGGCCCGGCCAGTCGCCCACGGTGAAGCGCTCGGTGGGGGAGAAGCCCTGGGCGCGGTAGTACGCCACGAGGCGGCCGTCGTCGCCCGCGTAGCAGTCGACCCGCAGCAGGCCGATCCCCTGCCGCCGGGTCTCCTCGACGGCGTGCGCGAGCAGCGCGGCCCCCACGCCGCGCCCCGCGAAACGGCGGTCGGTGACCAGCAGGTGCACGTATACCTCGGGTTCACCGGCGGGCGCGAGGTACGTGCCGGGGCCCGGGGTGAGGGTGAGCGTGCCAGCCGGCTCGCCGGCGATCTCGGCCAGCCACGGGGTGCCGGACGCCACGATCTCCCGGACCCGCTCCACCGCCTTCGGCCGCGTCGACCACGGCTCGGTGCCCCACTGCCCGGCGCGGCCCCGGGACACCAGCCACTCCACGGCGCCGTCGAGCATGCCCAGGATGAGGGGGATGTCGTCCCCGCCGCCCTGTCTGATCTTCATATGGGCGATGCTAGGCCAGATGAGGGAGGAGCCCCGATGAGACTGTTCGTCGCCTTGCTGCCGCCGGACGCCGCCGCCGCCGAAGTGGCCCTCGCCGCGCGGGAGGCGCGGGCCCTGCCCGGCGCGGACGCGCTGCGCTGGAACGAACCGGCCGGCTGGCACGTGACGTTGGCGTTCTACGGTGAGACCGACGCCGCGCTGCTGCCCGCCCTGGGCGAACGGCTCGCCGCGGTGGCGCGCGCCCACGCGCCGTTCACGCTGCGGCTGGCGGGCGGCGGCTCGTTCGGTGACCGGGCGCTGTGGGCCGGGGTCGCGGGCGACACCGGGGCGCTGGCCGCGCTGACCGCGCTCGCGGCGGCGACGGACGAGGCGGGCCGCGCCACCGGCACCCCCGGCGGCCGGCACCACGACGCCTACCGCCCGCATCTGACCCTGGCCGGCGGCGGCCCGGGCACGTCCATGGTCCCCTTCGTCACGGCCCTGACGCCGTTCACCGGCTCGCCCTGGCCGGCCGACCGGATCGTGCTGCTGAGCAGTGACGAGGAGCACCGCTACACCGCTCGGGGCACCTGGCCGCTGACGCCCTGAGCGCCCGCCCACCGCGCGGCGCCTTCCGGCGCGGGGCGTACCGTAGGCGGCGTGGACGCGAAGACTCGGACCCGGATCGTGACGGCCGCTCTCGTTCTCCTGCTGGCCGTGGTGGCCCTGGCGGCGGTCTTCGGCTGAGCCGCCGCCAGGGCGCGGTGTCACGGTGTCACCAGGCGAACGCCTCCGGGGACCGGCCGGGGCCGGGGAAGATCTCGTCGAGCGCCTTCAGCACGTCCTCGCCGAGCTCCAGCTCCACCGCGCGGAGCGCCGAGTCGAGCTGCTCGCGCACGCGCGGGCCGACGATCGGGCCGGTGACGCCGGGGCGGGTGAGCAGCCACGCCAGGGCGACCTCACCGGGGGCCAGGCCGTTCTTGTCGAGCAGGTCCTCGTACGCCTGCACCTGCTCACGCAGCGCGCTGTTCGACAGGGCGTTGGCCGTCCGGCCGCCGCCGCCCTCGCGCTCCTTGCGGATCGCGCCGCCCAGCAGCCCGCCGTGCAGCGGCGACCACGGGATGACGCCCAGCCCGTAGCCCTCGGCGGCCGGGATGACCTCCATCTCGGCGCGGCGCTCGGCCAGGTTGTACAGGCACTGCTCGCTGACCAGCCCCAGCGAGCTCCGCCGGGCCGCCGCCTCGTTGGCGCCGGCGATGTGCCAGCCCGCGAAGTTGCTCGATCCGGCGTAGAGGATCTTGCCCTGCGTCACCAGGACGTCGATGGCCTGCCAGATCTCCTCCCACGGCGTGTGGCGGTCCACGTGGTGGAACTGGTACAGGTCGATGTAGTCCGTCCCCAACCGCTTGAGGCTGGCGTCGACGGCGCGCCGGATGTTCACGGCGGACAGGAGGTCGAAGTTCGGCCAGGGCCGCCCATCCGCTGCTATGTTCGCGTACACCTTGGTGGCCAGCACGACCTTGTCGCGCCGCCCGCCACCCTTCGCGAACCAGCTGCCGATGATCTCCTCGGTGCGGCCCTTGGTCTCGGGCCCCCCGTAGACGTTCGCCGTGTCGAAGAAGTTGACCCCCTTCTCCAGTGCGGCGTCCATGATCGCGTGACTGTCCGCCTCGTCGGTGAATTCACCGAAGTTCATGGTCCCCAGGACTAGTCGGCTGACCTTGAGACCCGTGCGTCCGAGCTGTGTGTACCTCATGGACCCCAGCCAACGCCGTGGAGTGCGCTCTAGGCAAGGAAATACGCACCGCCGTCGGCCCGCCCGACGGGCGATGGCAGGCTTGGGCGCATGTCCACTTGGATCACGCCGCGCCGCGCCGCCGCTGCGACGGCCGCGACCGCGGCGATCGTCGCACTGCTCGCGGGCGGCCCGCCGGCCGCCGCCGCGGACGAGGCACCCGCCGCCTTCACGATCGACGATCCGCGCGTCATCGAGTCGAGTGGGCTCCAGGCCAGCGAACGCCACCCCGGCGTCTACTGGACGCACAACGACAGCGAGGACGCCGCCGCGATCTACGCCGTGGACAGCGCCACGGGCGAAACGGTGGCCACCGTCACCCTGAGCGGTATCACCGCCCGCGACATCGAGGCCATCTCGCTGGGCCCCGACGGCGACCTGTACATCGGCGACATCGGGGACAACTTCGACGGCGGCTGGTCCGAGGTCTGGATCTACCGGATACCCGAGCCGGAGCGGCTGGCCGACACCGCCGTGACGCCCACGGTCCACACCGTCCAGTACGAGGACGGGCCCCGGGACGCCGAGGCGCTGATGGTCCACCCGGTCACCGGCCGGGTCTACATCGCCAGCAAGAAACAGGACGGCAGCGGCGCCCTGTACGCGGGCCCGGAGGAGCTGTCCGGGACCGCGCCGAACGTCTTCGCGCGCGTCGCGGACACGGACCTGTGGGTGACGGACGGCGCGTTCTCGCCCGACGGCACCCGGCTGCTGCTGCGCGGCTACTTCACCGCCCAGATGTACGAGTGGCGTGCCGACGAGCCGGCCGAGCTGGCGCGACGGGTGATCCCGCCGAGCCAGCTACAGGGCGAGTCGGTCACGTTCACGCGGGACGGCCGGACGCTGATGTTCGGCTCGGAGGGCCAGGGCAGCGAGGTCGAGCCGGTGGAACTGCGCGGCGAGCTGCTGCCGGAGAGCGCCGCCGAGGCGGAGGCGGCCGAGGAAGAGGCGGAAGAGGAGGCGTCCGGGGAGCCGGCACCGGGCGAGGGCGGGGACGAGGGGAACACGGACGACGACGGGGACGGCGGTGGGCTCTCCTCCCCGGTGTTGATGGCCCTGGCCGTCGGAGCAGTGGTCGTCTTCGGCGTCCGCCGCGTGATGTCCGGCGGTGGCGGGGGGAAGGACGGCTGAGCCGCGGCGCGCGGTCAGCCAGGTGCGGACGAGGGCCACAATCTCGGCCGGCGGACCACACCCGCCGAAACTCGGGAAGCGCCGGAAACGGCGGAAACGGCGACGCGATCCCGCGTCGGCGTTCCGCCGTGTTCCGTGCTCCGCGTCGGCCGGCGCGGAGCGATACGGCTAGAGGCGCTCGATCACGTAGTCCACACAGCGCGTCAGGGCCTCGACATCCGCCGGGTCCACGGCGGGGAACATCGCGACCCGGAGCTGGTTGCGGCCCAGCTTGCGGTACGGCTCGGTGTCCACGATCCCATTCGCGCGCAGCACCTTGGCGACCGCCGCCGCGTCGATCCCGTCCGCGAAGTCGATGGTGCCCACCACCTGGGACCGCTCGGCCGGGGCGGTGACGAACGGGGTGGCGTACTCCGACTTGTCCGCCCACGTGTACAGCCGCGACGACGAGTCCGCCGTGCGCTCCACCGCCCAGTCCAGGCCGCCCTGCCCGTTGATCCAGGCGAGCTGGCTCTCCAGCAGGAACAGCGTGGACAGCGCCGGGGTGTTGTAGGTCTGGTTCTTCCGCGAGTTGTCGATCGCGGTGGGCAGCGAGAAGAACTCCGGGATGTGACGGCCGGAGGCGGCGATCCGCTCCGTGCGCTCCACGGCCGCCGGGGAGAAGACCGCGACCCACAGCCCGCCGTCCGCCGCGAAGGACTTCTGCGGCGCGAAGTAGTAGACGTCGGTCTCGGTGATGTCGACCGGCAGGCCGCCCGCGCCCGAGGTGGCGTCCACCAGCACCAGCGAGCCCTTGTCGGCGCCCGGCACCCGCTCGATCGGGGCGGCCACGCCGGTGGAGGTCTCGTTGTGGGTCAGGCAGTACGAGTCGGCGCCGCGCTCGGCGCGCGGGGCCGGGTGCGTGCCGGCGTCCGCGGTGATCACGGTCGGCTCGTCCAGCCACGGCGCCTTGCTGGCGGCCGTGGCGAACTTGGAGGAGAACTCGCCGAACGACAGGTGCTGTGACTTGGCCTCGATCAGCCCGTGCGTCGCCACGTCCCAGAAGGCGGTGGAGCCACCGTTGCCGAGCACCACCTCGTACTCCTCCGGCAGCGAGAACAGCTCCCGCACGCCGTCGCGGACCCGGCCGACCAAGTCCTTGACGGGGGCTTGGCGGTGGGAGGTGCCGAGCAGGGAGGTGCCGGTCGCGGCCAGGGCGCTGAGCGCCTCGGTACGGACCTTGGAAGGGCCCGATCCGAACCGGCCGTCGGCGGGTTTGATGTCAGCGGGAATCTGGATATCGGCCACGAGGCGGAGCGTAGCCCCTCCCACGGCCCCGCCGCACATCGACCGGTGGGTAACTCCGGTCACGCCGGAGGTCATGGCCGGATGGGGGTCGACGGGGTGAACCGGACGGGCAGCGCGGACAGGCCGCGCAGGAACGGCGACCGCCGCCGGACCAGCTCTTCGGGCGGCACCGCGAGGTCCATGTCGGGCAGCCGGTCGAGCAGCACCTCGATACCGGTGCGGGCGATGATCTCGGCGATCTCCTGGGCCGGGAACGGGCAGCGGAACTCGCCGTGGCTGAAGGAGAAGTGGGCCTGGTGCCCGCCGGTGTGCGGGTGCCCGGCGTACCGCACGTGCGGGTCGCCGTGGGCGCCCTGGAGGCCGAGCAGCAGCATGTCCCCGGCCAGCAGGCGCTGGCCGCCCAGGTGGGTGTCGCGGGCGGCCCAGCGCCCGGCGAGGATCTGGGTGGGGGTGTCCTCCCACAGCACCAGGTTCATCGCGTCGCCGACGCTGCGCCGGCCACCGGTCAGCGAGGCGGCGAACCGGTCGTCGGTGAGCATCGCGACCAGGGTGTTCCCGATCCAGTCGGCCGTGGGCTGGTGGCCGGCCGCGATGACGGCGGCCAGGTCGAGCACGTACTCCTCGTCGCTGAAGCCCCCGGGGTGGGTCAGCATCCGGGACGTCACGTCGGCGCCCGGCACCGCGCGTTTGGCGGCGACCAGCCGCCGCATGGCGGCGCCGAGGTCCTGGTGGCCGGCGACCGCGTCATCGCCGCCGGCGGCCAGCGCGTTGAGCGCCCCCGCCAGTGCCGGGCACTCCGCGTCCGGCACGCCGATCATCCGGCCGAGCACGTGGATCGGCAGCAGCCCGGCGTAGCCGTCGATCAGCTCGGCCTCGCCCTGGCCGCAGAAGGTGTCGACGAGCGCGTCCGCGACCTCCTCGGCGTGCCGGCGGAGCTGGAAGGTGTCGACGGCCTCCAGCGCGGGCACCACCATGTCCACGTGCCGCTTGTGCTCATGGCCGACCGTGTAGTGGATCGACGGCTGCCGCCGGTTGATCATGGCCAGCAGCGGCCAGTCGCGCGGCACGCGCGGCCACTGGTTCCACAGGCCCGGGTCGCGGGGGAAGAGCGCGGAGTCGCCGATGACGTGGTGCAGCTCGCGGTAGCCGATCACCAGCCAGGCGGGGATGTCGCCGGGCAGCGCGACCGGGACCACCGGGCCGTGCCGCTGCCGCAGCTCCCGGTGCAGCGGCCCGGGATCGGTGTGGAACCGGGGCCCGGCGAGCGGCACGGCATCCGGCGCCAGTCCCGGTATCGGCGGTTTGGGGGTGGTGCTCACGGCGTGGTCTCCCGGTCGGCGGCGAGCGTGTAGAGGTATCTGACGAGGGTGAGCAGGACCGCCTTGCACGAGCGGCGCGAGCGGGCGTCGCAGTCGACCAGCGGCACGTGGTCGGGCAGGTCCAGCGCCTCGCGGACCTGTTCCAGGCTGTGGGCCGGGCCGCCGAAGTGGTTGCGGGCCACGATGAACGGCGTGCCGTGCTGCTCCAGCCGGTCGATGGCGTACCAGGAGTCGGCCAGCCGGCGGGTGTCCACCAGCACGACGGCGCCGAGGGTGCCGATGAACAGCCGCTCCCACAGGAACCAGAACCGCTCCTGGCCGGGGGCGCCGAAGAGATAGAGCACGGTGCGCTCGTTGAGGCTGATCCGGCCGAAGTCGAACGCGACGGTGGTCGACGTCTTGTCGCGCACGGCGGAGATGTCGTCCACGCCCTCGCCGGCCCGGGTCATGATCTCTTCGGTGTTCAGCGGGCGGATGTCGCTGACCGCGCGGACCAGGGTGGTCTTGCCGACGCCGAAGCCACCGGTGATGACGATCTTCAGGCCGTTGTCCGCGCTTCTGCCCAGGGGGGTGCGTTCGGTCCAGCGGTCAGAGCTTGCGGAGTCCAACGAGAACCTGCTCAAGGAGTCGGGGGTCGGGCGGAGCCACGTCGCGCGCGGCGAGGGTGGAGGGGTGGCGGACGGTGACGCGGTCGGTGGCGAGGAGATCGCTGAGCAGGATCTTGACGATCGTCACCGGCAGCCGCAGCTCGGCGGCGATTTCCACGACGGCGGTCGGGCTGCGGCACATGCGCAGAATCCTGACGTGCTCCGACTGCATGCCCGCGGTCGGCTCCGACTCGCTCACCACCAGCGTGACCAGGTCGAAAGCGTCCGTGCCGGCCCGGCTGCGGCCCCCGGTGAGGGTGTACAGCCGGTCGGGGTCGTCGTCCCGGCCGGGGCGGATCATGCCGGTCCGCCGCCCTTGACGAACGCCCTGGGGGGTGCGACGAGATGGTCGGCGAGCTGTTCCACCAGCTCGCTCATGTTGTGCCCGACCAGCCCGGCGTCGGCGGTCTCCGCCGCGACGATCGCCAGATGGGCGCCGTGTCCGGCCTCCACGATGAACAGCAGGCCGCCGTAGAACTCCGTCATCGACTGCCGCACGCCGCCGGTCCCGTCGCCGAATTCCATGGAGGCGCCGTGCGACAGGCTCTGCATGCCGGCCGCGATCGCGGCGAGCTGATCGGCCTGGTCGGCCGTCAGACTCGGGGTCCGGCACAGCTTCAGCCCGTCCCGCGAGAGCAGCAGCGCGTGCCGCGCGCCGGGCGTTCGGGAGAGCAGGCTCTCCAGCAGCCAGTCGAGTCTGTCCCCGGTGGTGCCGGTGGCCGACGGTGCTGTCATGGGGTGTCGTCCTCCGGATGCGGTGAGGGAGTGGGGGAGGACGAGGGGGTCGGTGACGACGGGGATGCCGGGGACGTCGGGGACGCCGGGGACGGGAAGCCGAGGCCATCGGTGCCGTTGGCGCCGCCGTTCTGGCCCTGCTCGCGGCCCTGCACGGCGCGGCGGAACGCGCCGAAGCGGGCGGCGGATTCGGCCGCGGAGTGGGCGGCGGGGGTCGACGGGCGCGGGCGGGAGGGCAGGTCCTGGCCGGGGGCCTCCGCGCGGGCCCGGCCTCGGCGCCGCTTGGGCAGCCCGGTCCGGCTGAGCTCGGCGATGTCGTCGTCGGTGGCGGGGGAGTGCTCGTCGGTCGCGCGCGGCAGCGCGATCTGCTCGGGCGCGGCCTCGACGGGCGTCGCGGGCGAGGGGACGTGTCCGGCGGCGGGCCCGGCGGTGGCCGCCGCGATGGCGGGGACGGGCGCATGCGCGGGAACGGGCGTCTGCGCGGGGACAGGCGCCTGCGCGGGGACGGGCGCCGGAGTCGGCGCGGGCTTCGGACGGCTGATCAGCTCCTGCGGGATCATCATCAGCGCGCCGGTGCCGCCGCGGGCGGAGGGCCGGAAGGACACCTTCAGCCCGTGCTTGCGGGCGAGGCAGCCGACGACGGCCAGGCCGAGCCGGGTCCCGGACAGGGTGGTCAGGTCCAACGGCTCGGCGGAGACGGCGCGTTCGGCGCGGCGCAGGGCCACATCGCTCATCACCAGGCCGCTGTCCTCAACGGTGAGGACGACGCCGACCGGTACCTCCTCGGCGTAGACGTGGATTTCAGCGGTGGGCGGCGAGAAGTTCGCCGCGTTATCGAGGAGTTCGGCCAGTGCGTGCATCACGCCCTCGGCGGCGTGGCCGGTGATGGCGACGCTGACCGTGGAGTGCAGCCTGACCCGCTGGTAGCCCCCGATACGACCCATGGCGCCGCGCAGGATGCTCTCCATCACGATCGGCTTGGTCCAGCGTCGTCCCGAACGGGCGCCCGTCAGCACGGCGATGCTGTCGGCCAGTCGGCCCGCCTGGGCCGTGCGGTGGTCGATGTGCAGCAGGTCGCCGAGCACGTTCTCGTCGCCGTGCCGGTGCTCCATCTCGCGCAGGTCGGCCAGCATGCTGGTGGTCAGCGCCTGCATCCGGCCGGCCGCGTTGGCGCAGGCGGCCATGGCGGCGGCCTTGCTCGCCTCGCCGTGGCCGACCTCGGTCGCCAGGGTGCGCATGACCCGGGCCGCGGCCTCGTCGTCCGGCGCCGGGACCGCCGCCAGCACCGCGTCGGCCGAGGCTCCGGCGCGCAGCCGCCGGACCACGTCGGGCACGGTCTCGTCGACGAACTGTCGGATGGTCGCCTCGCGCGCGTCCAGACCGCGCCGCAGCCGCCGGTACCGGGTCAGGCCCCACGCCGCGGTCGTCACGGCCGCGCACACCACGGCCGCGCCCGCGCCCGCGCCCCAGGCGAGGGGGATCTCGTACGACTCGGGTGCCGTGTACACCGCCGCCAGCCAGGCCATTCCCGTGGCGGCCAGCGAGATGAGGAGTGCCAGCAGGGACTGTCGCACGGGAGGACGCTCCGTCCGTCGGCGTGTCGGCGGAGTGTGCGCTGTCATCGTCGAGGACCTCGCGGACGGGAAGGGAGCGCTGCCAATCCCGCCACACTATAGGTGAGTTGCCGAACGCGCAGGCAAAGCCTGTTATAGGGATGAGCGTTCCTTCTGTGCGTCTTCATGCACAAGTGATCGTTGTGACGGGTGGTCCGGGGGAACCGGCTGGGCGGGGTGGCACGCTGGGGGGATGGCTGTGGACGGGGAACGGGCGCGGGAGCTGGCCGCCGAGCTGCGCGCGGAGGTGCGCGGCGAGGTCGCGTTCGACGCGGGGAGCCGGGCGCTGGTCACCATGGACGCCTCCAACTACCGGCGGATCCCGGTCGGCGTGGTCGCCCCGCGCGACGCGGACGACGTGGCGGCGGCGCTCGCCGTCTGCCGGGCGCACGGCGTGCCCGTGACCGCGCGCGGCGGCGGTACCAGCATCGCCGGGCAGGCCACCGGGACCGGCGTCGTGCTGGACTTCACCCGCCACATGAACCGCGTGCTCGCGCTCGACCCCGCCGCCCGCACCGCCGTCGTCCAGCCCGGCGTCGTCTGCGACGCGCTGCGCGCCGCCGCCGCGCCGCACGGGCTGACGTTCGGTCCTGATCCGTCGACGCACGGCCGTTGCACGCTCGGCGGGATGATCGGGAACAATTCCTGCGGCTCCCACTCCGTCGCCTGGGGCACCACCGCCGACAACGTGCACGCCCTCGATGTCCTCACCTACCGGGGCGAGCGCGCCCGCCTCGCGCGCGGCACCGACGGGGGCGGCGGCGTTCCCGGGCCGCTGCGCGCGGCCGTCGAGAGCCTGGTCGCGGACCGGCTCGCCCTGCTCCGCACCGGCTTCCCCGATCTGCCGCGCCGCATCTCCGGCTACGCGCTGGACGAGCTGCTGCCGGAGCGGGGCCGGGACTGGGCCCGCGCGTTCACCGGGAGCGAGGGCACGCTCGGCGTTCTGACCGGGGCCACCGTCCGGCTGATCCGGCCCCCGGCCGCGCGGGCGCTGGCCGTGCTCGGCTATCCGGACGAGAGCGCGGCGGCCGACGCGGCGGCCGGGCTGCTGCCGCACGGGCCGCTGACCGTCGAGGGCATGGCCGCCGACCTGGTCGGCAAGGCCGCCGCCGCGCTGCCGCCGGGCGGCGCCTGGCTGTTCGCCGAGGTCGGCGGCGAGAGCGACGGCGAGGCCGGGGCGCGCGCCGCCGCGCTGTGCCGCGCGGCGGTCGGCGACACCACCGGCCACGCCGTGGTCACCGATCCGGTGGCCCAACGGGCGCTGTGGCGCGTGCGGGAGGACGCCGCAGGCGTGGCGACGCGGCGGCCGGACGGCGCCGAGGCATGGCCGGGATGGGAGGACTGCGCGGTGCCGCCGACCCGGCTCGGCAGCTATCTCCGGGAGTTCCGGGGGCTGTTGCGCGATCACGGCCTGCGCGGCACGCCGTACGGGCACTTCGGGGAGGGCTGCGTCCACGTCCGCATCGACTTCGACCTGCTGTCGTCTCAGGGCATCGCGCGCTTCCGGGAGTTCGGTCAGGAGCTGGCCACGCTGGTGATCGCCCACGGCGGCTCGCTGTCCGGCGAGCACGGCGACGGGATGGCCCGCGCCGAGCTGCTGCCGCGCATGTACGGGGACGAACTCGTCGCCGCCTTCGGCCGATTCAAGGACGCCTGGGATCCCGATGGCGGCCTCAACCCGGGGGTGCTGGTCCGCCCGGCCCGCCTGGACGAGCACCTGCGCTTCGTCGGGCTGCCCACCGCGCCGGTGCCCGTCGCGTTCGCCTACCCGGACGACGGCGGCGACTTCGGGGCGGCCGTCCGCCGCTGCGTCGGCGTCGCCAAGTGCCGTGAGACGACGGCCGGTCCGCACGTCATGTGTCCCTCCTTCCGGGCCACCGGCGAGGAGCGCCACTCCACCCGGGGGCGCGCCCGGCTGCTGCACGAGATGCTGACCGGTGAGATCGTCACCGACGGCTGGCGCTCGGCGGAGGTGCGCGACGCGCTCGACCTGTGTCTGTCGTGCAAGGGGTGCCGGTCGGACTGTCCGGTCGGCGTCGACATGGCCACCTACAAGGCCGAGTTCCTCCACCACCACTACGCCGGGCGACGCCGGCCCGTCGCCCACTACGCGCTGGGCCGGCTGCCGCGCTGGCTCGCCCTGACCGCCGCGCTGCGCCTGGCGCCCCTGGCCAACGCGGCGACGCACGTGCCGCCGCTGGCCGCGCTCGCCAAGCGCCTCGGCGGTGTCGCGCCCGAACGGACCGTCCCGCCGATCGCGCGGCAGCCGTTCACCCGCTGGTGGCGTGGCCGGGAGGGCGGCGGGGTCGGCCGCCCGGTGGTGCTCTTCCCCGACACGTTCACCAACTACCTGTCCCCGGAGGCCGGCCGCGCAGCCGTCACCGTGCTGACCGCCGCCGGGCTGCGCCCCGAGGTGCCCGGGGAAGCGGTGTGCTGCGGGCTGACCTACGTCACCACCGGCCAACTCGACCAGGCGCGCGCGGTGATGCGCCGCACCCTGGACCGGCTGCCGCCGGGGCTGCCCGTCACCGTCCTCGAACCGCCGTGCGCGGCGGCTCTGCGCACGGACCTCCCCGAGCTGCTTCCCGACGACCCGCGCGCCCGCGAACTCGCCGGGCGCGTCCGTACGTTCGCCGAGACGCTCCGGGAGCACGCCCCCGGCTGGACCCCGCCGCGCCTGGACCGCCCGGTCGCCGGACAGACGCACTGCCACCAGCACGCGGTCCTCGGCGACGCCGCCGACCGGGAGCTGCGCGAACGAGCGGGCCTGACCGGCTCGTTGTCCACCGGCTGCTGCGGCCTGGCGGGCAACTTCGGCTTCGAGGAGGGACATTACGAGGTATCCGTGGCCTGCGCGGAGGACCAGCTCCTGCCCGCCGTCCGTGCCGCACCCGTCGGCACCGTGCTGCTGGCCGACGGCTACTCCTGCCGTGTCCAACTGGCCCAGCTCACCGGCCACCAGGCCCACCACCTGGCCGAAGCCCTGGCGAACGCGCTCTGACGGTCACGCCTCTGTCACGGCATCCACCTCCCCGCCCGGCGACGGCGACGGCCGCAGCTGCTTCGACCTGGCCGCGAACTCCGCGGCGGCCCCCGGCGGTTCACCCAACGCCCGACGCCCGACGCCCGACGCCCGACGCCCGACGCCCGACGGCCGGCGAACGGCAGCTCGGCCGTCGGCGTGACGATCCGCACCCGCCGCGCGTTGCCCGGGGTCCTGGGGCGGGAGGACGAAGGCGCTCTCGGAGCAGTCGAACTCCTTGACCAGCGCCCGCGCCCGGGCCGCCGACCGACCCCGGGCCTCGGGCACGACGGCGAGCTGGTTCCCACCGAGGCCGGTCCGTGAAAACGTCCGCGAGGCAAAGGTGTAGTCCATTGACCACGCCTTACATGCGGCTCAGTCCGCGTAGCCCTCCACCTCGCGCGGGTCGCGCGGCGGCGGGCCGACGTAGCGGGCGGAGGGGCGGATCAGGCGGCCGGTGCGCTTCTGCTCCAGGATGTGCGCCGACCAGCCCGCCGTGCGGGCGCAGGTGAACATCGCCGTGAACATGTGCGCCGGTACCTCCGCGAAGTCGAGCATGATCGCCGCCCAGAACTCCACGTTCGTCGCCAGCACCCGGTCCGGGCGGCGCGCGCCCAGCTCCTCCAGTGCCGCCCGCTCCAGCGCCTCCGCGACCTCGAAGCGCGGCGCGCCCAGCTCCTTCGCGGTGCGCCGCAGCACCCGCGCCCGGGGGTCCTCGGCGCGGTAGACGCGGTGGCCGAAGCCCATCAGCCGCTCGCCCGCGTCCAGCTTGCGCCGCACATAGTCCTCGGCGTCGCCGGTCCGCTCGATCTCCTCGATCATGTGCAGCACGCGGGAGGGCGCCCCGCCGTGCAGCGGACCGGACATCGCGCCGACCGCGCCCGACAGCGCCGCCGCCACGTCGGCGCCGGTGGAGGCGATGACGCGGGCGGTGAACGTCGAGGCGTTCATGCCGTGCTCGGCGGCCGACGTCCAGTAGGCGTCGAGCGCCGCGACGTGCGAGGGGTCGGGCTCGCCGCGCCAGCGGCGCAGGAACCGCTCGGTAACGGTGGTCGCCTTGTCGATCTCGCGCTGCGGCACCATCGGCAGCCCGGAGCCGCGCGCCGACTGGGCGACGAAGCTGAGCGCCAGCACGGCGGCGCGGGCCAGGTCGTCCCGGGCCTGGGCCGCGTCGATGTCGAGCAGCGGCTTGAGTCCCCAGACGGGCGCGAGCATGGCGAGCGCCGCCTGCACGTCGACCCGCACGTCCCCGGAACGGATCGGGATCGGGAACGGCTCGGCGGGCGGCAGTCCGGGCGTGAACGCCCCGTCCACGAGCAGCCCCCACACCTTGCCGAACGGCACGTGCCCGACCAGGTCCTCGATGTCCACGCCCCGGTATCTGAGGGCGCCGCCTGCACGGTCGGGTTCGGCGATCTCCGTCTCGAACGCCACGACTCCTTCGAGTCCGGGAGAGAACTCGGACATCTGGCTGCTCCTTATGCCTTATGCACGGTAAGCGCGGTAAGTCTGGCCGTCACCTTAACTGTGGGTGTCCGCGGCCCGCAGAGCGCGGGTCGAATCTCCGGTGCGTCCGCCACTGTCAGCCGTATGTTGCAAGATATGGGCCGTGTCCCACGCCGAGAACTCCGACAACCTCCCCAGCTCCCCGCTCGACCCCGCCGCGATGCGCGCCAGGTACCGCGCGGCCGGGCTCGACGAGAAGTTCCTCGCCGCCGATCCCTTCGAGCAGTTCGAGCAGTGGTTCGCACACGCCGCCGAGAGCGGCCTCCACGAGCCGAACGCGATGGTGCTCTCGACCGCCGACCCCACCGCCCGGCCCAGCTCCCGCACGGTCCTGCTGAAGCAGTTCGACCGGCGGGGCTTCGTCTTCTTCACGAACTACGGCTCGCGCAAGGGCCGCGAGATCGACGCGAACCCGCACGTCTCGCTCCTCTTCCCCTGGCACGGCGTCGCCCGCCAGGTGATCGTCGCCGGGACCGCCGAGCGGACCGGGCGCGACGAGACCGCCGCGTACTTCAGGACCCGGCCGCACGGCTCGCAGCTCGGCGCGTGGGCGAGCGAACAGTCCTCGAAGGTCGCCTCGCGTGCCCAGCTCGACCAGCTCTACGCCGAGCTCGCGGAGCGCTACCCGGAGAGCGAGGACGTGCCCGCGCCGCCGCGGTGGGGCGGGTACCGGGTGGTGCCGGAGACCGTCGAGTTCTGGCAGGGCCGGGAGAACCGCCTGCACGACCGGCTGCGCTACGTCCGCCAGGGGAAGGGCTGGATCGTGGAGCGCCTCTGCCCGTAGGGATGTGATGCGGGACACGGGGGCACCGGGGCACGGGGGCACGGGGGCACCGGGACACCGGGACACCGGGACACCGGGACACCGGGACACAAAAAACGATCCGCGGGCCTTTGGTCCCCGGAAGGCGCTAAGCGCCCGCCGGGGAGCCGGCCGGACGACACCGGCGGCCCGCGGATCGGGTGACTGCTTGGGATTGGCCGGCGACGCCGGCTCCACAACTCGTGGGACGACGGCCGCTAGGCCGCAGTCACCTCACGCGTCCGGTTGTCATACATCTGCCGAACCACCTCCCTTCTCGTGTACCCCGAACGTTAGGCGCGCCCCCGGCGGCACCACAACTACATTTCGGTGCGGCAACGAGATTTACCGAAACCCTATGTGACCGACGTCACCATGGAGTTGAATGGACCGGCGCAAGCGACCGGCGCTCACTCTCCTGTGCAGGGGGTACTAGGTGACCTCACATTCCGAGACTCAGTCCGACCATCGCGCCTCCGACAGCCGTTTACTGTCCACTCTGCTCGACGGCATGGACTCCGCCCTCTTCGCCGTGGACACCGGCGGGCGCGTCACCCACTGGAACCGGCAGGCCGAGCGGCTGCTGGGCTGGTCGGCCGAGGAGGCCGTCGGCCGTGCCGGGCTCGGCGGCTGGGCCGTGCGCGACGCCGACGCGGCCGACGTGCGGAAGCGTCTGCTCGCCGTGCTGGCCCCGGCCACGGAGGACGATCCGCGCCAGGTGGAGGAGTTCGCCTTGCTGCGGCGCGACGGCGGCCGGGTGCTCGTGCGGGCGCAGACCACGGTGATCCGGGACGCGGCCGGCCGCCCGGCGGGGGTGACCTGCGCGTTCGGCGAGGTCCACGCGCGGCTGGACCTGGAGCGGAATCTCGCGCTGAGCCACGCGCTGCTGGCGGACTCGTCCTGGGCGATGGTGATCGTCGACGCGGATATGCGCACGGTCGCGGTGAACGACCGGGCCGCACGGGCGCTGGCCGTCACCCCGGTGGACATGCTCGGGGAGCCGCTCGCGGAGTTCTTCGGCGCGGGGCTCGAAGAGCTGGAGGGCGCCCTGGAGCAGACCCAGGTGTCGCAGGGGCCGAGCAGTCCCGTCGAGCTGTGGATCACGCTGCACGACGACGGATCGCGCGAGGACCCGCTCGGCGACCAGCGCGGCGGGCTGCCGGGCGGCCCGCGCCGCTGCCTGCTCAGCGGCTTCCTGCGGCTCGGCTCGCCGCTGGCCGCCGACTCGGAGGCGGCGCCCGCGCCGCTCGGCGTGGCCTGGCTCTTCCAGGACATCACCGAGTGCCGGCGGGTGGCACGCGACAAGGCCAGACGGTCGTTCCGCGACAGCCAGCTCGCCCGCGCGACGCGGGCGGCGGCCGAGTGCGAGGACCCGCTGGAGGCGGCGGTCCTGCACCTGCACTACGCGCTGGCGGGCTTCGCGGAGTACGCGCTGCTCGACGTCGTGGGGAATTCGGGGCTGGTGCGCATAGCCGAGAGCCCCGGCGCGTTCTGCGGCACCTCGGCCACCCATGGCGTGACGGTGCGGTACCGGCCGGGCCACCCCGCGCTCCAGGCGCTGGAGCGCTCCGTCGCGGTGCGCGCGACCGGCGGCATGGCGCGGCCGGGGTGGGCGGCGGAGCACCGGTGGCCGGAGGAGGCGGGGCACGCGCTGTGCGTGGTGCTGCGCAGCCGGGGCCGGAGCCTCGGCGTGCTGACGTTGCTGCGCGGCCTGGGCCGCCGCCCGTTCGACCGCGCCGACGTGGCGTATGGCGAGGATGTCGCGCTGCGTGTGGGCGCCGCGATCGACCTGGGGAATGTCGTCCCGGGAGGGTGACCGCGCCGGTCGCTACCGGCGCCAGAGGATCCGGTCGGCGTGCTCCGCGAAGACCTTCTCGTTCCAGTCGGCGCCGCCGTCCACGTTGGCCGAGCGCAGCAGCGGGGGCTCGGTGCCGCGCGCCGCCATGAGCCCGGTCGCCTCGGCGACGGTGGCCTGGAGCAGCGCGCAGGCCACGACGGTGGAGGCCGGGGCGAACGGGGCGCCGACGCGCTCGCTGGTGAGCGTCGCGTCCCCGACCGGGATGCCGCTGTCCAGGACCAGGTCGCAGTGGTCCTTGAGGAACGTGCCGGAGGGGTGCCGGGACACGGTCCGCGTGGCGTAGGCGACGGAGGTCACGCCGATCACCGCGAGCCCGCGCTCCCCGGCGTGCCGGGCCATCTCGACGGGCAGGGCGTTGCGGCCGGAGAGGGAGACGACGATCAGCAGGTCGCCCGCGTCGGCCGGGCTGGCGTCGAGGGTGGCGGGGGCGAGGCCGGCGACGTGTTCGAGGGCGCTGCCGAGGGTGGCGGGAGAGATGTCGACGCCGGTGGTGCCGGGCACGGAGAGCAGGTTGACCAGAGCCAGGCCGCCCGCCCGGTAGACCAGGTCCTGGGCGGGGAGCGCGGAGTGGCCGGCGCCGTGGGCGAAGAGCTTGCCGCCCGCCGCCACGGTGTCCGCGATCAGGGCGGCGGCCTCCGCGATGCGCGGCGCCTGCCGCTCCCGGGCCGTCCGCAGCAGGCCGATGGCCGCGTCGAAGAAGCGGTCGGCCAGCGTGATCTCGCTCATGTGCTTCTGGATCCCCTTGCTGGCCGCGGCGGGCCGGTGGCGGTTGCGCCCGGCCCACCGTAGTGGTCTGGACCAATGTGGTGTCAATACGCGAGTGCTTGGTTACACGGAACGGGATCGGTTGTCACTGGCGTGCGTCAGAATTGGATCCGGGCCACCGCACGAGACATCGAGGGGCACTTATGTCCGGACTCATCGACACCACCGAGATGTACCTCCGCACCATTCTGGAGCTGGAGGAGGAAGGCGTGGTCCCGATGCGTGCCCGGATCGCCGAGCGGCTGGAGCAGAGCGGCCCGACGGTGAGCCAGACCGTGGCGAGGATGGAGCGGGACGGCCTGCTGAGCATCGCGGGCGACCGGCACCTGGAGCTGACGGACGAGGGGCGCAGGCTGGCGCAGCGGGTGATGCGCAAGCACCGTCTCGCGGAGTGTCTGCTGGTGGATGTGATCGGCCTGGAGTGGGAGCAGGTCCACGCGGAGGCGTGCCGGTGGGAGCACGTCATGAGCGACGCGGTCGAGCGCCGCGTGCTGGAGCTGCTGAACCATCCGACGGAGTCCCCCTACGGGAATCCGATCCCCGGCCTGGCCGAGCTGGGGGAGACGGGCGAGGCGGACCCGTTCATCGGTGAGGGCATGGTCGCGCTCACGGATCTGGACACCGACGGCGGCAAGACGGTCATCGTCCGCCGCATCGGCGAGCCCATCCAGACCGACTCGCAGGTGATGCACACGCTGCGCCGCGCGGGCGTGCAGCCGGGGGCCTCGGTCAGCGTGACCGCGGGCGCGGGTGGCGGGGTGCAGGTCGGCAGCGGTGGGGAGGCGGCGGAGCTCGCCCATCACATCGCGATGCACGTCTTCGTGGCGAAGGGCTGAAACGGGAGGGGTCCGGGCTGAGACGGGAGGGCCGGCCACCCGTGGCGGCCGGCCCACACCCACCCCGGGAGGCTGACGTGGAGCCCCGAGCTCCCCGGGTCGGTCTCCCTGTCCTGTCACGGGTTTTCCCGGGGGTGGAGCGGGTGACTCTCTGACACAACATCACTCAAACGAGCGTTCTTGGGCAGTAATCGCGCGGTGTTCGAATATCTATTCGATATCGTGGTCTCTGGTAGGGGCGGGGGCCGTGACTGGGGCCGGAGAAAGGGGGACGGAGCGCATGGCGCGTCGCGTCCACGTTGTTGGGCAGGGCGGAGTGCGGCTGGCCGCCTGGGAGTTCGGCGAGCCGCCGAGGGAGAAGCGGGCGGACGGCCGGGCGGAGCGGCCGGGTGTCCTGCTGCTGCACGGATTGCTGGGCCGCGCCTCGCACTGGGCGGACACCGCCCGCTGGCTGTCGGCCCGCTGGCGCGCGGTCGCCCTGGACCAGCGCGGCCACGGCCGCAGCGACAAGCCGGCCGCGGGTCCGTTCGACCGGGACGCCTTCGTGGCGGACGCGGAGGCCGCCGTCGAGCAGCTCGGCCTGGGCCCGGCCGTGCTGATCGGGCACGCCATGGGCGCGCTGACGGCATGGCAGCTCGCCGCCCGCCGCCCGGATCTGGTGCGCGCGGTGGTGATCTGCGACATGCGGGCGGCGGCGCTCGGCGTCCGCTCGCGGCAGGAGTGGAGCGCGTGGCTGGCCTCGTGGCCGGTGCCGTTCGCCACGCTGGCGGACGTGCGGCGCTGGTTCGGCGAGGAGGATCCGGCGCTGGACCGCCCGCGCCCCGCCCGGGGGGACTTCTTCGCGGAGGTGATGGCCGAGCGGGCCGACGGCTGGCGGCCGGGCTTCTCGCGCCCGCAGATGCTGGCCGCCCGAGAGGGCTGGGTCCGTGAGGCGCACTGGGACGAGCTGGCCCTCGTCCAGAGCCCGACCCTGGTCGTGCGCGGCCTCGACGGCGAGCTGGGCCGTGCCGAGGCGCACGAGATGGTCCGCGTGCTGCCGCGGGGCCGCTATGCCGACATCCCCGACGCCGGCCACCTGGTCCATCTCGAACGCCCGGCGGAGTGGCGGGAGATAGTCGAGGGCTTCCTGAGAGACGAGGGCCTGTGGTGACACATCCCTGACCCCTGCCCCTCTGTCGCCCCGGCCCGCCCCCATGGCTCAGGCCCGGCTGACCGCCGCCAGGATCTCCGGGAGTCGGCGGGCGGTCAGCGGCGCGGCCAGGGGCAGGGCCCTACGAGCGGAAGTGTCACGGCGGGGAGAGCGCGGTGCGCCCG
Source organism: Streptomyces sp. NBC_01803 (assembly GCF_035917415.1). Lineage (NCBI taxonomy): Bacteria > Bacillati > Actinomycetota > Actinomycetes > Kitasatosporales > Streptomycetaceae > Streptomyces > Streptomyces sp. NBC_01803. The sequence continues at coordinate 2,604,282 of NZ_CP109073.1, read as the reverse complement.
GCGCCCTTCAACGCTCCTGGGCGCAGGCGTAGGCGAGTGTGGGCAGGAGCTGTTCGGCGTCGGGCAGCCAGCGGTTCGTCGTGGTCGGCCGCCGCGCCCACTGCACCGAGCCGCGCGTCCCGATCCGCGTCGGCGGCGCGGCCACGAAGTCGCCCTCGCCGCGCGGGACCAGGTCCATGGTGGCCGGCTCCCAGCCGAGCCGCCGCAGCGTCCCCGGCACCTTGGTCGCGCCGCCCGGCAGCACGAAGAACTGCAGCCGCCCGGTCGGCGTCCCCGCGACCGGCCCCAGCTCCGTGCCGGTCCGCTCCATCCGCGCCAGGGCCAGACAGCCGGCCGTCTCCGGCACGTCCAGCACGTCGAACGTCCGCCCGGTCGGCAGCAGGATCGCCGCGCGCGGCTCCCGCTCCCACAGCCGCCGTGCCTCGACGGCACTGCCCGTCGCGTGCGCCGGCCAGTCCATGCGGGTCGGATGCGCGCCGGGCGCGTAGCACGTCTCGACCGCGCACGAGCAGCGGGCCACGCCCTTGTCGTATGCCAGCCACGTGCCGGGCAGCACGTCCCAGTGCCGCTCCTCGGCGTATCGGACGGCGTGTTCGAGCAGCGGATCGTCGTGCTGCCGAGGGTTCGTCTGGGTGGTCACGGCTGAGGTGACGGCGATGGTCTCATCCACATCCATGACAACTCGATTCCACCAAACGGGTTACGGGCCGGTGCGCCCCGGTGTGCGGAAGGACGCCCGCACGCGGGGCGCATCGGAGCATCGGCCGGTGCACACGGGATGGACCCGTCAGCGGCCGGGCATTGATCTGCGGGGATCTTCCCGGGCCCGTCAGCAAGGGAGCCGCTTGATGACTGCCAGACCACTGATCGCCCGCCAGCCCAACGAGCGCCTGCTGTCCCTCATCCGCGAGGCCGGCTGCTCCAACGCGGGTCTGGCCCGGCGCGTCAACTTGTGTGCCGCCGAGCACGGCTTCGACTTCCGGTACGACAAAACGTCCGTCGCCCGCTGGATCCGTGGCCAGCAGCCGCGCGGCCGGGCGCCCGAGGTCATCGCCGAGGCGCTCGGCCGCAAGCTGGGCCGCCCGGTGACCGTGGACGAGATCGGCATGGGCACCACCCGCCAGCTCACCTCTTCGGTGGGCCTGCACTTCGCGGCCGGGCTCGCGGAGAGCCTGGAGCAGGCGACCGAGCTGTGGCGCTCCGACGTGGCCCGCAGGGAGAGCGGTGACGGCCAGAACCCGTACGCCCCCGGCGGCTCCAGCGTGGCCCCGGCCGCGCTGGTCGAGCCCAGCCGCGACTGGCTGATCACCCCGGCCGACACCGAGGTGGCCCGCGCGACGGGGGCGCGCGTCGGCACGGCGGACGTGGGGGCCGTCGTCGCGACCACGGCCGCGCTGGTCGCTCTCGACCGCCGCTGGGGCTCCGGCCACGTGCGCCCGGTCGTCGTCCACTACCTCAACAGCGTCGTCGCCGGCCTCCTGGACGGCTCGTACCGGGAAACGATCGGCCGCGAGCTGTTCGCCGCCGCCGCCCGGCTCACCGAGCTGGCCGGGTACATGGCGGTGGACAGCGGCCTGCCCGGCCTGGCCCAGCGGTACTACATCCAGGCCCTGCGCCTCGCCCAGGCGGCCGGCGACCGGGGCTTCGGCGGCTATGTGCTGGCGGCGGGCATGAGCCACCTCGCCGCCGAGCTGGGGAACCCGCGCGAGGTGATCCAGCTCGCCCGCGCCGCCCAGGAGGGCTCCCGGGGCCGCGTCACGCCGCGCGCGCAGGCGCTCTTCCTGGCCGCCGAGGCACGTGGCTACGCTCAGCTCGGCGACCAGGAAGGCTGCCGCCGGACGGCGTCCGAGGCCCTGGCCGCGCTGGAGCGCTCGGACGCCGACTCGGGCGACGAGCCCGCGTGGATCGCCCACTTCGACGCGGCCTACCTCGCGGACGAGCTGGCCCACTGCCACCGCGACCTGGGCCAGGGCCGGGCGGCACAACAGCGCGCGATCGAAGCCCTGTCGGGCCACCCGGAGACCCGGGCGCGGCGCCGCGCGATAGGTCTTCTCATCCTGGCCACCGGCCAGTTGCAGGAAGGCGAGCTGGACGCCGCCTGCCACACGGCTTCTGAGGCGGGCACCCTGCTGGACGGCCTGCGCTCGGGCCGGGGCGGCGACTACTTCGAGGACTTCCGCTCCCGCCTGGCCCCCCACCGCAACGAACCGACGGTCCGCGAATTCGCCGCCCGCTGGCCCCAGCGCGCGGCGTGAGCGCCTCGCGCCTCACCGGTTGAACCGCTGCACCGGCCGGATCACCTGGGCCGCCTCGGGGGCGTCGCGCGTATCGATCCCCCATTCCGTGAACCGACGCCGGACCGTCGTCTGCGACACCTGGAAGGACCGGGCGAGCGAGGCGAGCGATTCGCCTTCCTCGTAACGGGCGATGGCGGCGGCCTTCGGAATCGCCACCCGGCGCGACGGCAAATAGATCTGCGCCCCGCGGAACGCGCAGAACTTGGCGCCGTGCCGTTCCACGAGTTCAGGGTGCCTGCACCGTGTCATGGCCTGCCTTTCCCTCTCTGGCGTCCTCGATTTCCCCGATGCGAGCCGTTCGCAGCCGGTGCGGAGTGGAGAGCCACTCGTACGGGGTGTGCAGCGAACGCAGCCGGACGTTGGGGCCCACGGCTGAAATCACCTCGCCGACTCGGCGTTCACCGCCGTCCCATACGGCGATTCCCGCCGAGGGCCACGGCACGATGCCCTTGACCATGAGATCCGCGATCAGCGAGGGGAGTTCGGCCGATGTCGCGGTGACGCGCACGACGGTTCGCCCCTCGTCGTCCCTTTCCAGCCGGACCTCGACCTGCCCGGCCCCCACCAGCTCCAGGACATCCCGTATGCGGTCACGGGCATGCCGCGCCGTCAGATCTCGCTCGTCCTGAGGAACCGTCATCAGAATTCCGCTCCCTTGTCCCGGCCCATCCGGCCCACTTACACCCCGAGGGAACGCGCAGTAGTGTCGCCAGAGCAGAGAGCGATACAAGCAGCGTTGTTGTGCTGGGGAGTTACAGGGAGCAAGGCAATGGGCAAGGCCATTCGCAGGAGCCAGTTCGCGCAGTTCCGTGGCGGTTGGAAGTTCTTCGGCGCCGAGTTGAAGCGCCGCAGGGAGGTCGCCGGGATGACGCAGGCGGACTTGGGGCTCCTGGTCTTCTGCTCGGCCGGTTACATCGGCCTGTTCGAGCAAGGCATCCGCAGGCCCAAGCAGGACCACGCGCAGCGGTTCGATGCCGCCCTACAAACCGATGGTTTTTTCGAGCGGATGTGGAAAGAGCTGATCAAACAGCAGCCGTTCGCCGAGTTCTTCAGCGACGCGGCGGAGCATGAGCCGCTGGCCCTGACCATCTGCGACTGGGCGCCGCTCCTCGTCCCCGGTCTGCTCCAGACCGAGGGATATGCCCGCGCGGTCTTCGGCGCCCACAGCCCGCTGATGCCCGAGGAGGAGATCAAGAACCGCGTCGCCAACCGCCTGGCGCGCGCCGACATCCTGAAGCCCGCCGAGGGCACTACAGCGCCCCTGTATTGGTCGGTCCTGGACGAGAACATCCTGCGTCGCCCGGTCGGTGGCCGGGCCGCGATGGGCGAACAGCTCACTCACATCGCGCGGACCGTCAAAGAGCGCCGCGCCCTGGTCCAAATCCTTCCCTACGCGGTGGGCGCGCACGCGCTCATGGAAGGGTTCGTCACACTGATGACGTTCGGGGAGGCCCCGCCGCTGGCCTACGTCGAAGGCCCGCACATCGGCCAGTTGATCGATGATCCGGCGCTGTTTGCCCAGTACCAGATGTCCTACGATCTGCTTAGGGCTTCGGCGTTGCCGCATGAAGAGTCCCTATCCCTGATCGAATCGGCGGCAGAGGACTTCATGAAATGACCACTTACGACCTCAGCACGGCCCGGTGGCGGAAGAGCAGCTACAGCGGCGGCAGCAACGGATCGTGCGTCGAGGTGGCGGACAACATCCCCGGCGTCGTCCCCGTCCGTGACTCCAAGGTGCCCGGCGGCCCGGCGCTGGTGATCCCGGCGGCGAGCTGGTCGTCGTTCATCGCGGGGGGCTGGCGGAAGAGCAGCTACAGCGGCGGCAGCAATGGGGACTGCGTCGAGGTGGCGGACGGCGTTCCCGGCGTCGTCCCCGTCCGTGATTCCAAGGCCCCGGAGGGTCCGGCGCTGGTGATCCCGGCGGCGAGCTGGTCGTCGTTCATCGCCACGCTCTAGCAACCGGGGACGGCGCTCGCCACTCCGAAGCGGCGGCCGGAGTACCCGTTGATCGGCTGATGCGCCTATCGGATGTAGCTCTAACGAGTGGCCCTGACGCTCACGATTCGTTCGTCGGGCCGAAATGTCCGGAATAAGCCGATTTTTCATGCTCAGATTCCAGGCATGACTGTAGACCGAGAGCGGGACACGCTCACACGGGGTACCACGCCGCGACGGCAGCTGATGGCCGCGGCGGCGCTGGCGCCGGTGCTGGCCGGAGCGGGCGCGGGCATCGCCCGCGCGGACTCCGGCGGGATGTCCAGCGGGGGCGGGCTGCTCCAGCCGCTGCCCACCGTCGAGTCGGACTGGAGCGATGTCGCGACGGCCCTGGGCCGACCGGGCGGCATCCGCCGCAAGATGCTCTACCACACGGACTTCACCCGAAGAGACCTGCGCGTCGTCTCCTACGGCATCACCATCACCCCGGCCTTCGCGCTGGGCACGCACGTGGCCTTCGTCCGTTACTCCGACGACAGCACACTGCTCATGGGCGACCTGGTGGTCACCGAGAGGGAACTCCAGCGGGTCAGCGACGCCCTCCACTCGCACGGGATCGCCCAGACGGCGATCCACAAGCACCTCCTTTCCCAGACTCCCGACATCTGGTGGACCCACGTCCACGCCCACGGCCACGACCCGGTCGCCCTCGCGCGCGGCATCAAGGCGGCCATCGACTGCACCACGACACCGCCCCCGCCCCCGGAGTCGGAGCCGGATGAGCCGGCGGTCGACCTCGACACGGCGGCCATCGACGACGCGATGGGCACCCCCGGGATCGACTCGGAGGGCGTCTACAAGTGCATCTTCCTCCGCCGCGAGACGATGAACCACGACGGCCGTGTCCTTCCCCCGGGCCTCGGCGCCACGACGGCCCTCAACTTCCAGCCCCTGGGCGGTGGCAAGGCCGTCCTGAACGGCGACATCGCCATGATCGGATCGGAGGTCCAGAACGTCCTGGTGGCCCTGCGCAAGGGCGGTATCGGCCTCGTCACCCTCCACAACCACGGCCTGATGGACGAACCGCGCCTGTTCTTCTTCCACGTCTGGGCGGTGGGCGACGCGGTCCAGATCGCCAAGGCCCTCCGCCCGGCCGTGGACGCGACGGACGCGGTCGCGGTCGGCAGCCAGGGAAGCGGCGGCCCTCAGCGGGAGGTGTGACCGTCCCCAACCGGTGACCAGCCGACCAGGGCCGGGCCCTCCCGCCCCGGCCCTGGTCGGCTCCCTGACACCCGCCGACCTGACGTTCGGTGTGGCCGCGCGCACGCCGCGCGGAGCCGAGGGGGGACACAGAGATGACACGGGCCCGGGAAGCCGACCCGGCCACCTCGTTCGTCAGGAGGCCGGGCACGTCGGCGGGCCGCGCGGACGCGGGAGGCGGGAGGCCGGAGGCGGGCGAACGGCGGATGGCCGGGCCTGGGGCCGCGAGGCGGGGTTGGGGGTTGGCGCTGACCTGGGGGGCTTGACGGGTGGGAGGCGGCGCGGCGAACCTCCTGGGGAGCGGGTAGCGTGGCCCGGCGAATGGCGAGCAGTAACGAGGAGCCTCGGTGACCAGCCACAGCGGACGCGACGACGAGCCCCGCGAGGGCGTGATTCTGCCGTCGGGTGAGGGCGGTCCGAACGCGGATCCGGCGATCGGTGTTCCGGCCCCGGGCCAGCCCTGGGGGCAGCCGTGGGGGCCGGAGGCGACGCCTGCTCAGCCACCGGGGCCACCGCAGTCGCCCCCGCCCGCGCAGCCGCCCGCCGAGCCTCCCGTTGTTCGCCGGGGGCGGCACTCGCTGCCGCCGGAGCCCACGCCGCCTCGGCCCCAGGCGCCGCCGCAGGTGTCGGTGGACGAGGACGCCACCGCCTACATACCAGCCGTGGAGGCCACCGCCCAGATCCGGCGGCTGCCCAGTCGGCCCACCCCGGAGCGGCCCTCGACGCCGCCCGTGGACAGTGAGGGCGCCACGCAGCTCATCCCGCCGGTGCGCCCGGGCGACGATGAGGCGGCCACGCGGTTCATCCCACCCGTGCCGGCTGTGGACGATGAGGCGGCCACGCGGTTCATCCCACCCGTGCCGGCTGTGGACGACGCGGCGGCCACGCGGTTCATCCCACCCGTGCCGGCTGTGGACGACGAGGCGGCCACGCGGTTCATCCCACCCGTGCCGCCTGTGGACGACGAGGCGGCCACCCGGGTCATGCCGCCCGTACCGGACGCCGGCCGGGACCCGGAGGCGACCACGCGGTTGCGCGCGGTCCGGCCCGGCCCGCCCCGGCGGTCCGCCCCGGCGCCGACGCCGCCGCCCGGGTTCGACAACCTCTTCCGTTCCGCCGCCACGCACACGCCGCAGGACGACCTGCCGCCGCCGTACTACGACGAGGACCGCGAGCCGAGGCGGCGTAACCCCGCGCTCGTCGTCATGGCCGTCGTCGTCGGCTGCGCCATCGTCGGCCTCGGCGCCGGCGCCGCCCTCAGCGGCGGAGGAGGCGGGGACGGTGGCGGGCCCGCCGAGGTCTCCCAGGGCGTGACGCCCGAAGAGACGGAGGGCGAGGCCGAGGACGGACAGAACGAGACGGAGCCCGAAGCCGCGCCGCGGGAGGCAGAGAACGACGCCGAGGCCGCCGCCCAGGCACAGGACCTCTCCTCGCTGCTGGACGACAGCAACGACAGCCGGGACAGCGTCATCGCGGCCGTCGCCGACATCCGCCAGTGCAAGCACCTGAACCGCGCCGCCACCGACCTGCGCGCCGCCGCCCAGCAGCGCAACGGCCTCGTCACCCGGCTCGAGGGGCTCCCGATCGACGCCCTGCCGCAGGGCGACGCCCTCGTCCAGTCCCTCACCGAGGCGTGGCGTGCCTCGGCCGAGGCCGACGAGCACTACGCGGCGTGGGCCGACCAGGCCAGCCAGGACCGGCAGGTCTGCGACGGCGGCCAGGCCCAGCACACCGACCGGGCCACGCAGGGCGACAGCGCCAGCGGCCGGGCCACGCAGGCCAAGGAGCAGGCGGCCGGGCTGTGGAATCCGGTCGCCCGGGATCACGGCCTTCCCGAGCGGGCGGCGACCGAGCTGTGACGGCGGAGATGCCCGGTACCCCTTCCCGTCAGACCCGCCGGTCCTCCACCATGGCAGGCATGCCGCTCAACGACATGCCCTGGTGGCGCTGGCGAGCCAACGTGCGCTCGGCCCTGCACATGCTCTCCGATCCCGCGTTCCATCAGAACTGCTGGGCGGCCGGTGCGCCCGGCTACGGGGACGTGACCGACGCCGTCTACCGCCTGGTCGAGGACACCTGGCTGGACAACTGGTCGGCCGAGAAGTACGTCGGGACCGTCTTCCGGGACAGCCAGGAGGCGGCCCTGGTGGACGTCGTCGTGCTGCGGGTGCTGCGGATCATGCACCAGGTCGGCGCCGACGCGCCCGTCACCGCCTACCTCCAGCACCACGGCTGGCCGGAGGCCGTCCGCGCGGCGCGCGAGGCGCACACCCGGCTCGCGTTCAACGACGGTGACGACCCTGACACCCGCCCGCGCACCCTGGACGAGCTGGCTGCGGCGCTGCACACGATCTGACGGGGATGTGCCACCCTAGAGCACCATGACCCCCGAGCAGTCCGCCCAGACCGACGACTACGTGCTGACCCTGTCCTGCCCGGACAAGCCCGGAATCGTGCACGCGGTCTCCAGCTTCCTCTTCATGACCGGCTGCAACATCGTGGACAGCCAGCAGTTCGGCGATCGCGACACCGGACTCTTCTTCATGCGGGTGCACTTCTCGGCCGTCGAGCCGGTCACCCTGGAGAAGCTGCGGGCCAGCTTCGCGGCCATCGGGGACACCTTCCAGATGGACTGGCAGCTTCACCCGGCCGACCGGAAGACGCGCGTTCTGCTGATGGTCAGCAAGTTCGGCCACTGCCTCAACGACCTCCTCTTCCGCTCCCGGATCGGCGCGCTGCCGGTCGAGGTCGCGGCCGTCGTCTCCAACCACACCGACTTCGCCGAGCTGTCCGCGTCGTACGGCATCCCGTTCCACCACATCCCGGTCACCGCCGACACCAAGGCGGAGGCCGAGGCGCGGCTGCTGCGGATCGTCGAGGACGAGGAGGTCGAGCTCGTGGTGCTGGCCCGCTACATGCAGGTCATCTCGGACGATCTGTGCAAGCGGCTGCCGGGCCGGATCATCAACATCCACCACTCCTTCCTGCCGAGCTTCAAGGGCGCGCGCCCCTACCACCAGGCGCACGCGCGGGGCGTGAAGGTCATCGGGGCGACGGCGCACTATGTGACGGCCGAGCTGGACGAGGGCCCGATCATCGAGCAGGAGGTGGAGCGGGTCGGGCACGAGCTGACCCCGCAGCAGCTGGTGGCGGTCGGCCGTGACGTCGAGTGCCAGGCGTTGGCCCGTGCGGTGAAGTGGCACAGCGAGCGCCGGGTGCTCCTCAACGGGCGCCGCACCGTCATCTTCGCCTGAGCCCGGCAGGGCCGGCGAGAGCCCGGCACGGGGCTCGGCACGGGGCCCGGCACGGGGCCCGGGATCACAGCCGGGAGAGGGCCGCCGCCGCGAAGAGCACATCCCTTATCACCGCGGGATCGCCCTCGCCGCCCGAGGCCGCCTCCTCCGGGGTTATTCGACCCGCGGCGAGCTGGCAGAAGACCACGTCGTCCAGCGCCACATGGGCCACCGCGCTCCGCGTCTCGGTGCGGGCGACGGCGGCGGTCGGCGAGTCGAGCGGTATGTACCAGTGGCCGCCGCCCGCGCCCTCCACCTCCAGATGGATCGTGCGGCCCGTCGCGCCGGCCGTCGTCAGCCGCCCGGGCGAGGTGGCGAGCCCGGCCCGCCGCCGTCCGGCGATGCTGCCGGGCAGCCGCCGCGCGGCCAGATCGACCAGCAGCCGCAGGTGGGCGCCGTACGGCGGCCCGTACGGATATTCGACGGCCGCCGCGATGTCCCCGGCGTGCACCCAGCAGGCGAACGCCCGGCCCAGGTAGTCGTCGGGGAGGGCCGTCTCGCGCCGCCCGGCCGCCGCGCGTACCAGCGCGCGGGTCTGCTCCCGCCACGGCAGCCAGGGGGCGCGCGGCTCGGCGCGCGGCTCGGGAGCCGCGCGCCAGCGGGCCAGGGTGCGGGCGACCGGGTCGTGACCGGGAACGGGAACGGGAAGCGGACCGGGAACGGGCCCGTCGTCATCGCCGTCACCGGCGAGCGGGTCCGGCAGGCCGACCGTCCTGGCCAGCAGCCCGTCCACGGCCAGCAGGTGGTCCAGCACACCGGCCACCGTCGTCGCCCGGACGTGCCACCGGTCGTCCTCGAACCAGCGCAGCTCGACGGTCGCGCGCCACTCGTCCTCGGCCATGTCGTTCAGCAGCGCGTCCAGGCGGGCGGCCTCCGCGTCGAGCGGCGCGGCCCAGGGCGGCACCGGCACCGCGGCGGGGCGGCGGGTGAGGCAGCCCTCCAGCACGCGCACCCGCAGCCGGGGGTCGAGATCGAGGCTGCGCTGCGGTTCGAGGAAGGTGACGGCCTCGCGTAGCCGCAGCGCCTCCTCGGCGCACCGGCCGCAGTCGGTGAGATGGGCCTCGACGCGCTCAGCCTCCTCGGGGGAGCAGGCCGACAGCGCCCAGGCGCCGAGCAGGGACATGAGGTCGTGGTGGGTGGACATCGGCTCGCTCGCCTCCGGCTGCCGGGTGGGGGCCGTCGCGGTGTCCTCCGCGCCCGGCGGCGGCAGGCCCGCCCGCGCGAACGACTCCACGAAGTGCGTGAACCTGTTCCGGGGGCGCGGCACACGTGGATCGCCACCGGAACGCGTCCCGTCCGGACCGGGAACGTCCGGCGTCCGGTCCTCGGGGCCGGAACCGGGACCGCGAGCGTGATGGGGACCGGGGTCATCCGGTCCCCATCCGTCGTGCGCGTGCGGCGTGGTCACAGGTCCTCCGCGTCGTACTGGGTGGCGGTGGACAGCAGTTGCAGACCCAGGCGCAGTCGGCGGCGGGCCTCCGCCTCGGTGATGCCGAGCCGTTTCGCCATCCGCCGGTAGTCCCGCCGCTGGAACCGGGTGAGTTCGAGCGCCTCGCGCAGCGGCGCGGGCATCGCGGTGACGATGTAGTCGGCCCTGGCGGCCGTGGACGCCGCACGCGCCTGCTCGGCCGCCTCCGCCCGTTCGGCCGCGCTCGCCCGGCCGTCGAGGTCGGCGCGCAGCCGCTGGACGGCGAGCCGGTGGGCGAGGCCGGCGATCCAGGAGCGCATCGGTCCGGTGTCCGGGGCGAAGTCCCGCGGCGATTCCCAGATGACGGCGAACACCTCGCGGGTCACCCGCGCGGTGGCGTTCTCGTCGTTGAGCACCCGCTGGGCGATGCCGTAGACCAGCGACGCGAAACGGTCGTACAGCTCGGCGAGCGCGGCGGCCTCTCCGCGCTCAAGCCGCTGAGCCGTGCTCCGGTCCCAGCACGGCGGTGTCTCGTGCGCCATCAGGCCCCCAATTCCCGCTCCCCGCCCGCCTTGCGACAACCTTCGGCCCCGTGCGTAGCGTCAAATGTAGTGCGCGGCGCCGTTCGTGCGCGCCCCGTGTGGTGATTGCGCCCCCGGAACGCGACCGGGCGCGCCTGAGGAGAGGTGATGCGTGGCGACGAGGAAAGTGGGCAGGTCGCTCGGAGAGAAGCGGTTTTTCCGGCGGAGAGTGAGCACCGGCGGACAACAGAGCGCACGAAGTCGACAGATCAGCGACAACAATGACAACAATGACAACAACGACGACGACAACAACGACGACAACAACGACAACGACGACGGCAGAAGGGTCCCAGCGACGTGGCGTTGAGGGTGCACGGAGAGCAGCGAGGGGAGTGGGCCGTCCTGCGGGTCGTCGGTGAGCTGGACCTGGCGACCTCGCCGGCCGTCCGCCATCAGGTGCACGACGCGGTCGCGGACGGCCGCAGGCAGGTCGTGCTCGATCTGTCCGAGGTGATGTTCTGCGACTCCAGCGGGGTCGGAGTCCTCGTGGCCGCGCGCCGGTTGATGCGCTCGTGCGCCGGAGAGCTCCGGCTGATCCTGCCCGCGCGCGGCGCGGAGGACGGCTCGCACGTCAACCGGGTGCTGGCCGCGCTCGGTGTGCGGCGGCTGTTCGACTGCTATCCCGACCTTGAGTCGGCCGCGGGCGGCGCCGGGACGCCGCTGTCCGCCTGAGCCCTGCCTAAGTAATGTTCGAGTGAGCCGCTCGGCGTTCGCACAGGTCAGCGTGCGCTTACTCCTTTGCGCCGGAATATTCCTGAAGCACTTGTTGTCCGACTCGCCCGTCAATCATGCTGGCCCCCACCGAGATTGTGCTCGGTGTGAGGGGATTTGTCCGCCCGGTTCGGATGGTGTGAACGGTGCAGGAGCTGGAAAAGCAGTTGGATGTCGCCCCCGAGCCCTCGGAAGTGGGCCGTGCCCGGCGGTGGGTTCGGGCGCAGCTCGGGAGGGGGCAGCCCTGTCCGGCCCGTCCTGACGAGTCGCAGACGGACACGTTGGTGCTGCTCGTCTCCGAGCTGGTGACGAACGCGGTGGTGCACACGGGCCGTCCGGCCGTGCTGCGGCTGGCCGTCCGACGGGTGGCGGCCGGGCGGGACGTGCCGGTCCGGCTGGAGGTGGTGGACGACAGCAGCCGCGCGCCCCGGCCCAGACATGCCGAGGGCGAGGACACCGGCGGGCGCGGACTGGAGTTGGTGGAGGTGCTCGCCGACCGCTGGGGCTGGCAGCGCGAGGAGCAGGGCAAGCGGGTCTGGTGCGAGCTCGATTGCTCGCCGGCCGGTTCGCCCAGGGGTGAAGAGGCTTCAGAGCCGTCGGAGCCGGGCAGAAGAGTTCCGGCCGGCTATTGACGTTCCGTGCCTATCTGATCACCTAGAGAGAGGATTCCGCTCAGTCCGTTGGAGGCCGGGTTGGGCGGGATGGGGTGATGCGCTGCGAGGGGACGTCGAGGCCCCGCCCCCGTGGCGGGCGTGCTCGGCGAGTGCGGATCACCCTGCCGGGCCCCCTCCCCTTATGGGGAGGGGTGTCCCTTCGGACGACGATCGCTCGTTTCGGATCATGGCCTCCGACCGCCGACGGCGTGCCGTTGGGCGATGGCGGCGGCGATCTTCGGGGCGTCGCGCGCCAGTTCGCGCAGGTTGCCGCTGATCGGATTCGTGTAGCCGATGAAGTACAGCCCGGCGGCGGCCGGATGGGTCTCGGCGCCGTGCACCAGCGGACGGCCGTCGCCGTCCAGCACCCCGAGATAGCCGACGAGCGGGCCGAGCCCGCTGCGGTAGCCGGTGGCCGCTATGACGACATCGGGACCGATGGTCTCGCCGTTCGCCAGCACCACCTTGCAGCCGTCGAACGACTCGACCGCGGCGACGGGTTGGACCAGGCCGCGGCGCACCGCGCGGACAAGTCCCGCATCCAGCACCGGGATCGACCCCTCGCGGGCCCGCGAGTACAGTCCCTGCTCCGGCCGGGGCAGGCCGTACCGGGCCAGGTTGGGCAGCTGCCGCGCACCGAGCCGGATCAGCCGGTCCGTCAGGACGACCGGCAGTCCGCGGCACAGGATCGCGTTGGCCTGCGTGGGCCAGCCCAGCGTCGCGCGCCGCAGGATGTGCGGCGCGGTCCGCACCGCCAGCCGCACCCGCCCGGCACCACCGGACGCCAGGTCCGCGGCTATCTCGGCGCCGCTGTTGCCGCTGCCGACGACCAGCACGTCCCGGCCCCGGAACGGCTCGGGGGTGCGGTACGCGCTCGCGTGCAGCAGCTCGCCCGCGTAGTCGTCCAGGCCGGGCCAGTCCGGCAGCTTCGGCGTGTGGCCGGTCGCCACCACGACGGCGGCGGCGCGCAGCCGGCGCCCGCCGGTCGCGTGCAACAGCCAGTCGCCGGTCCCCGGTTCAGGCCGCTCGACGCCGAACACCTCGACCCCGGCGGCCAGATCGATTCGGTGGTGCCGCGCGTAGGTCTCCAGGTAGCGCACGAAGTCGTCCCGACGCACCCAGCGTCCGGCCGACCTCGGGATCGGCAGTCCGGGCAGCGAGGACCAGCGGCGGGTGGTGTGCAGCCGCAGCCGGTCGTAGTGCGCGCGCCAGGACGCCCCCACATCACTGGACTTCTCCACCACGACGGCCCGGACCCCCCGGCGCGCGAGCGAAGCGGCGACGGCGAGCCCGGCCGGACCGGCCCCGATGACGTGTACAGGGGACGTAGGCATGTCCATGAGCATACGCAGACGACCCGCCTCCCTCACAGAGGGTGGCGGGTCGTGAACGCGACGGAGCGCGCGCCGTGCCAGGGACAGGAACCGGGCGGCGGCGCCCGTCCTGTTACTTCGCGGGCTTGCGGCCGGTGACGCCCAGATGCACCAGCAGCGCCAGCGTCGGCTTCAGCTCGGCCTGCTTGGCGCCCAGCGCCTGCAGGCTCTTCGGCTGCGCCGAGACCGCCGCCAGCATGGTGACCAGGGAGCCCGCCAGCGCGGCCGGGGTGACCTCCTCGTTGGCCGCCCGGCCCTTGCTCCGGAGGCTCTCGATGGCCTCGGCCAGCGGCTTCACCACCGCGCCCTGCACGCGCGTCCGCATCCGCACGAACCGCCGGTCGCCCTCGGCCGCGCCGAGGTCGATCACGCGCAGGATGGCGTCGTGTTTCCGCCAGAACGCGAGGAAGCCGTCGACCAGCTCCTCGGCGGTCTGCCGCCCCGCCTTCCCCGCCCAGGAGCGCCCGGCGACCAGCGCGGAGAGCTCGGCGCTCTCCCGGACGGTCCCCTCGGCGATCTCCAGGACGGCGGCTTCCACATCCGGGAAGTATTGATAAAACGTCGCAGGTGAGGTGCCTGCTTTACGGGCCACGTCGATGACTCTCACGTCGCGGTACGGCGAGGTGCCCAGCATCTTTCCGAGGCAGTCGAGCAGCTTCTGCCGCGTGGCCTGCCCGCGCCGCCCGGCGACGCGGCCGTCGACGGTCGTTACCTGTCCTGTCATGCCAGTCAGCTTATCGACGGGTGATCAAGGCGCGATTTGATCGCATCCAAATGGATGGACTTGTGATAGGCGCCTCGGGGCATACCGCACATCTCGCTCAATCCAGACCCGGGTTCGCCACTGTCGGTCGCGGGGGGAAGAATCGTCCTGAAGGTCCGCCGCGCCGTCTGGTGATGAGATGCTGCTCGGGGGCGGAGAAGCAGCGCCCGTACGGGGAGGTGTCAGCACATGGTGGAGCAACTAACCCAGCACGATCCGAGGCGGATCGGGCCGTTCGAGGTGCTCGGCCGACTCGGCGCCGGGGGCATGGGACTCGTGTACCTGGCCCGTTCGGCCTCCGGGCGCCGCGTCGCGATCAAGACGGTGCGCAGCGAGCTCGCCGAGGATCATCTCTTCCGGGTGCGTTTCACGCGCGAGGTCGAGGCCGCCCGCGCCGTCAGCGGCTTCTACACGGCGGCCGTCGTGGACGCCGATCCGCGCGCCGCCGTCCCCTGGCTGGCCACCGCCTATGTGCCCGCGCCCTCCCTGGAGGAGATCGTCACCGAGTGCGGCCCGCTGCCGCCCGCCGCCGTGCGCTGGCTGGCCGCCGGCATCGCCGAGGCGCTCCAGTCCATCCACGGCGCGGGCCTCGTGCACCGGGACATGAAGCCGTCGAACGTGCTGGTCGTCGAGGACGGGCCGCGCGTCATCGACTTCGGCATCGCCTCCGGGGTGTCCAACACCCGCCTCACCATGACGAACGTGGCCGTCGGCACCCCGGCGTACATGTCGCCCGAGCAGGCCAGGGACTCGCGCAGCGTCAGCGGCTCCAGCGACATCTTCTCGCTCGCCTCCACCCTCGTCTTCGCCGCCACCGGCCACCCGCCCTACCACGGGGCGAACCCGGTGGAGACCGTCTTCATGCTGCTGCGCGAGCGGCCCGACCTGTCCGGGCTGCCGGACGAGCTGCGCCCGCTGATCGAGTCGCTCATGGTCCACAAGGCCGAGGAGCGCCCCAGCCCGGCCGAGTTGCAGGCGCAGCTCGCCCCCCACCTGTTCGCCGCCAGCGACGACACCGGCAGCGCCTCGGCCTGGCTGCAGCCCGGCGCGGTCGCGCTGATCGAGCGGCGCCGCGGGCGCACCACGCAGGTGCCGGTGCCTTCCCGCGAGGCCCAGCCCGCCGGGTCGGTGTCGGCGCCGCCGTCCGCGCCGCCGTCCGCGCCTTCCTCCGCGCCTTCCTCCGCGCCGCCCGCCCGGCCGCCGATGCCGACGGGCCCGCCCTCGCCCGTTCCGCCGCTCCCGGCCGTGCCCCCGTCGCCGTCGGGAGTGCCGTCCGGTCCGCCATCGTCGGCGCCGTCGGGTGAGGAGCCCGTGCGGCTGGCGGGCTCGCGGATGCCGATCGGCCCGGGGCCGCAGCGCGGCGAGCCCGCCGCGCCCGGCGCCCATCTCGTGCCGCACTCCCCGGACTGGGCCCGCCCGCCCACCGGCGCCCCGGCCGCCTCCATGCCCAGCCCGTCCACGGCCCACCCCGGCCAGGTGCATGCCACGGGCGCCACCACCGAGGCCGCCGCTCCGGCGCGCTGGCGGCCCTGGCGCTTCCGGATGAACAACGACCTGTGGGGCTCGCCCGTCGTCCGCGACGGCCTGCTGTACGTCACCTCCTTCGAGGTGCACGCGCTCGACGTGGCCAGCGGGCGGCGGCAGTTCAAGACGCGGGAGGTCGCCTGGTCGATGGCGGTCACCGGTGGCCGGGTGCTCGCCTCCGACGGCCCGAGTCTGTACGCGCTGGACGCCACGGACGGCTCCGACCGCTGGCGGATCCAGACCGACACCTGGATCTACGCCCTGCGCGCCGAGCGCGGCACGGTCGTCACCGCCACCCGGGGCGGCGGCGTTCAGGCGTGGGAGCCGGGGACCGGCGAGCAGCTGTGGGAGCTGTCCGGCGCGCAGTCCGACTTCGAGACGCACGACACCGCGCCCGTGATGCGCGACGGGGTGGTCTACGCCTGGGGCGAGGGCCAGTTGTACGTGCTGGAGGCGCGCACCGGCTCGGAGATGTGGCGGTACCCGGTCGGGGACACCTCGGTGACCGGGGGAGTGCCGGTCCGGGTCACGCCCACGGACGACGGTGTGGTGTTCGTGTGCGCCGGCTCCCGGGTGCTGGCGCTGGACGCCGCGACCGGCGCGGAGCGCTGGCGGTTCGACGCCCCGGCCCCGATCCTGTGCCCGGCGGCGTACCAGTCCCCGTCCTCCCGCTCCGCCGGGGTGTATTTCACGGACTACCTCGGCATGGTCTACGCGCTGGATCCGGCCACCGGGGACGACCGCTGGCGGATCGCGACCGAGGCCAGGCAGTCCCTGGAGCCGGTGGTGGTCGCGGACGGGCTGGTGCACCTGGGCAGCGGCACGGCGATGTACACGCTGGACGCGGTCAGTGGCACCCCGCGCTGGCGGTTCGCGGCGGGCGACTCGATCGTCGGCTCGCCGGTCGTCAGTGACGGCAGGCTGCACTTCGGCTCGGAGGACCACTGCCTGTACACGCTGGACGCGGTGAGCGGGCGGCTGAGCTGGAAGCTCGAAACCGGCGGCGCCATCACCGGCACCCCGGCCGCCGCCGACGGCATGATCTTCGCGTGCAGCAAGGACCACTGCGTCTACGCCCTGGACGCGGCACGTGGCACACGCCAGTCCACGTAGCCCTGACCAGCCCTGACAGGTAGCGCTGCCCGGGTGGGCGGGGCGGAGCCCCGGGCGGGGTTCGGCGCGACGCGCCGGGCGTCGGTGTCCCGGAGTCCGGGGTTCCCGCTTTCGGTCTACCGGGCTACCGGTCTACCAGTTCGGCTGGGCGGACCGCCCGGTTGCGTCGTGCTGCCGGGCCGATGTCCCCGCGTCGCCGGGTGCCCGGCCGCGTACGGCCCCCGCGCCGGGATTTCCTGTCCCGTCCCGTCCCGTCCCGTCCTGTCCCGGTCCGGCCGGGACGGTCGCGGTCCGTCCTGTCCTGTCCTGTCCTGTCCCGGACCGGTCCGGCCGGGACGGTCGCGGGCGCCCCGGTCCCAGGAAGGGCCGGGGCGGCCGGTCGCTCAGGCCGCGTGGCGGCGGCGGCCTCGCCTGCCGGTCTCGTGTTCCGGCTCGCCCGGCTGCGGCTCGGGTGCCTCCGTGTCACGCGGCCACGGGCCCTGGTGGACCCGGCCGGTCTCGTCCGGGTACGGCTGGGCGGCCTCCGGGCCACGGCCGTAACGCTGATACGCACGCGGCTGCGGTTCGGCGGCGGGTACGCGGTGCTCGCGCACGTGCCGTCCCGCCATGCCGGCGGCGCCGAACAGCATCAGCAGACCCGAGCCCAGCGCGGCGGCGACGGGCCACTTCAGCCCGTTGGCGCCGATGGTGAGGCTGTCGGTCACCTGGTACTGCCGCACCATCCACAGGATCGTGATGCCCAGCGCGGTGATCCCTCCGAGCAGCATCAGCAGCCGCGATCGGAGCAGGATTCCGGCCACCGCGAGCGCGGCGGCGATCAGCATGGGCAGGAACAATCCCTCGAACAGGCTGGCGTTCTCGGCCGAGACGCCGTCCGCCGTGAACAGCTCGGTCCACTTGAAGTGCCGGCCGTCGCGTGCGCCGTACCAGTCGAAGAAAACGCTGACCAGCGCGGCCGCGGCGGCGATGGCGGCGAGCACGAAGCTGAGCGTGTTGCGCCACATGACGAGCCTCCCTCGGTTGTGGAGTCACCTGATGGCTCGTATTTCGACGCTACGCGCCCGCCGCCGAGCCCGCACCCCGAAGGGCGGCGGCTCGAACGGCGGCGGCCCGCTTGCGGCGCTCACCCTCACCGGCCATGACCTCTGCCGCGCCGACGCTCCCCCGCTCACCGCCGTGACCACCCTGATCACACTCGCATCGCTGCGGCTCTCGGGCACCACGGGAACGGTGGCGGCGGCCGTCCTGGCGCTGTGCGCCGCCGCTTCGGCCGGGCCGCTCGCCTGGTGGCGCGGCGCGTGATGGCGCTGCGCGTGGTGGTGGGCGCGCCGGCGTTGCCCGGCGGGTTGTGAGGCCGGCCGCCGGGTTCGGTGCGGGGCGTGGGCCCGGGGCTCCCGGTCTGTCCGGGCGGGGCTCAGGCGAGGCCGCCCGTCGCGTGGAGGTTCTGGCCAGTCAGCCAGCGGGCGTCGGGGCCGGCCAGGAAGGCCACCACGTCCGCCACATCGGCGGGCTCGCCCAGGCGGCCGAGAGGGGTGAGGGCGGGGACCCGGGCCAGGGCCTCGGGTGTGTTCGCGCTGCGCAGCAGGTCGGTGTCGGTGGCACCGGGGGAGACCACGTTCACCGTGATGCCGCGTCCGGCCAGCTCCAACGCGGCCACCGCGCAGAGCTGTTCGAGCGCGCCCTTGCTCGCCGCATACGTGCCGACGCCGGGCGCCGGGCGGGTGGTGTTGAGCGAGGAGATCCCGATGATCCGTCCGCCGTCGCGCATGTGGCGGGCCGCGTACCGCAGGGTCAGGAAGGCCGCCTTGGCGTTGGCCCCCATCACCTCGTCGTACTGCTTCTCGTCCGTGTCGGCGAGTCTCGTCGGGGTGAACGTCAGGGCCGCGTTGTTGACCAGCACGTCCAGGCCGCCGAGCAGCTCCTCCGCGCGCTCCATCAGCCAGTCGGCGGCGGCGGGATCGGTGAAGTCGGCCGCTACCGCGTGCGCCCGGCCGCCGGCGCGCGCGACCGCGCGCTCCACGTCCGCGGCCCGCTCCGCGCGCGCCGCGTAACTGAACACCACGTGCGCGCCGTCGCGCGCCAGCCGCTCCACGATCCCGCGCCCGATGCCGCGTGAACCCCCGGTCACAACCGCCGCCTTACCGTCCAGTACTCCCATGCGCCTCACCCTAGTCCGGGCCCCCGGCACGCCGGAGAGGTGTCGCGGCCGTTCCCCCAGACGACTGAATCCATGGGGCAGGACACCGCCCTTTCCCGTTCCATGGCCGTATGGACAAGGGCGCGGTCAGAGGCAGGTCCCGGCGCCGGGAGCGCCGGGAGCGCCGCGACCGGGCGTCGTGGCGCGAACGGGCGCTCGCCGAGGTCGCCAGCCTCGAATACGCGCTGGAACGCATCAGGAACCGCAGATTCGTCGCGTCCGCCAAGCGGATCAAGCTGGACGGCGTGGAACGGCAGCTCGCGCGGGCCAAGGAGGCCGCCGCCGACCGGAGCACGTGGAAGGCGGCCTGGTACGGCTCCGACGTCGACGCCACCTGGGCCAACATCCACCAGGTCGAGGTCGAGCTGCTCCAGGTCGCCCCCGCCGCCGAGCTCATGTGGTGGTCGGCCGACGTGCTCGCCCGGGTCCGGCAGCATCTGGGGGCGCAGGACCCGCGCCGCCGGGCGCTGGAGGAGCGGCTGATGTCGGCCGGCCAGAAGCTGCTGCCCGAGTTCCGCGAGCTGGCGGTCAGGGCGCTGAAGGCGGCGAACGGCGCGGAGGAGTCCGAGCGGGCGCGGGTGCGGTCGTTCCGGAACTGCCTGTTCGGCGCCACGATGATGATGACGTGCATCGCGGTCGCCTTCGCCATCTGGGGAGCGGCGCAGCCGAACGTCTTCGATCTGTGCTTCCACGACGCCCGGCAGAACGAGCCCGCCTGTCCCACCGGCGGCAGGCTGTCGAGCTGGGACGTGCTCACGGTGGAGGCCGTCGGTCTCGCGACGGCGGCGCTGGCCGGGGCCGCCTCGCTGCGGAAGATCCAGGGGACGACGACCCCCTACATGGTCCCGATGTCCCTGATGATGCTGAAGCTGCCGGCCGGCGCGGTGGCGTCCGTCATCGGCCTGCTCCTGGTGCGCGGCAGCGTGGTGCCGGGGCTGTCCGACCTCGACACCCCGGGCCAGATCCTGGCCTGGGCGGCCATCTTCGGCGCGGCGCAGGAGGCCGTCACCCATCAGGTGGACCGCAGGGGGCAGGAGGTCCTGGAGAAGGTACGCGGCGGCGGCCGTTCGTTCCACGACACATCCTCGACCGCCGCCTGAGGCCGCCGCGGCCTGAGGCCGTCGTCGGCGCTAGCTCGCCGCCGCCCGGGAGACCGGGACGACCCGGACGTTGAACCGGTGCGTGCCCAGGGCCCCGGCCACGCCGAGGAACAGCAGCGCGAAGTGTTCCTGGCCCCGGGCGGTCGCGATGTCGCCCAGGTCGAGCAGGGACGTCTCGGGCCAGCCGAGATCGGTGAGCAGGCCGCCGGCCGTGCGCTTGGCCGCCTCGTCGTCGCCGGAGAGGAATACGGTGCTCGGCCCGTCCAGCAGCCCGGGGGCGACCATCACGGCGGCGGTGATGGTGCACAGCGACTTCACCACGCGCAGCTCGGGGTAGGCGGCCTGGATCTCCTCGCCGAGCGAGACGCCCGGATGTGAGAGCCGCATGTCCTGGGTCAGGCCGACCGCCACGTCGATCAGCACCTTGCCGGCCAAGGCCGGGGCGCCGATCACCTCCAGGACGTCCAGGGACGCCGTGCCGGGAGTGGCGTTGACCAGCACGTCGGCGTGGGCCGCCGCCTCGGCCAGGCCGGTGACGGTATGGCCGCCGTCGGGCCTGCCCTCCCTGTCCTCGGGCTTGCGCGAGCCGAGGACCACGTCATGTCCGGCGGCGGCCCAGCCGGTGGCGAGGGCACGGGCGACATTGCCGGTGCCGAGAAATCCGATCTTCATGCCACGACGCTAACGGGACGGCGACCACTCGGGATCGGACCGGAGAACGAGAAAGATCATGGCGAGGGATGAGATCCGCATGGGTCGCGCGACGAGGCGTGACAGAAACCCGCCCCGGGTGCCCGCGGATCGCGGGAACGGGGCGGGTCGCCGTGATGGTTCCGGCCGCCGGCCCCCACCGGCGACCGGCCGAATCGGTCCGGGCCGGTCGCGGCCCGGACGACGCCCCCTCCGCGCCGTCCGAACCGGCTCTCCAGCACCGGACCTGTTCGGCGGCTCCCCCGTTACCGCCGAACAGGTCCGGGGAGCCCCCCAACCGCGCACCCCGTGCGGTCGGTTGCTAAGAGAATGGCAGGGGGCAATAAACGTGCGATAAACGCCGGAGGGCGGGCCTTCCGGGCCCGCCCACCGCCGCCGACCGGACGTCGCTACTGTTCCTCGACGCTCGTGTCCGCCGCGGTCCCGGCGACGGTGTCGGCTCTGAGCGGGTGGTGGTCCGCGAGGGTCGCGGTGCCCGCCGGCTGTGCGACGAGCGCCGGACCGGCGAGGGCGGCGGCCAGCGCCGCGGCGGTGGCGCACACGGACATGATTCGCTGCTTGCGGGTCATGCGAACTCCTTGACGGGAGACGGGAGACGGGAGACGGGAGACGGCAGGTGGGCGACGGAAGAGGGAACGGGCGCGGAGCGGGGCACGTGCGGATGGAGCCGTCCTCTGAAGCATGCTCCGAGCCCGCACAGAAGAACCGGCCGCTCCGCAACCGAGTGCTGAGCGGCCGGTCATGTGCACGGCGGGTGAGTGCCGGTCAGGCGGCATCGCCGCCGGTCGGGCCGTCGGTGTCGGTCGGCCTGACGGGCACCGCGGCCCCCGCCGCCGGTGCCCCGGTCGGGTGATGGTCCGTCGTGACGACGTTCCGGCGCCCCGGCTTGGGCCTGGTGATCGGTACGGGCTTGGCCGCGGCCTTGCCGCCCTTGGCGGTGTCCACCTCGGCGGTGTCCCCCTCGGCCACCTCCGCGCCTTCCGGCTCGGTCTCGACCTCGGTCTCCGGCGCCTCGGTGACGCGGTCCTCCGGCCGCACGGGCGGGCTGGTGAGGCCCGTCGCGGGCTCGCTGGTCGGGTGGTGGTCGACTATCTGGATCTCGGCCAAGTCCGGCTTGGTCGTGATGTCGGTCACGGTCTACTCCCCGGTGATCGTGGACTCGATGTGCAGGGCCGCCCGCGGAACTCCCCCGTGGTGCGCGGACGACCCTGCCCTGGCAACCGCCACCCCCCATCGGCGGTTGTGGACATGAGCGTGTCAGTGCGCGATAAACATTCAATGAATGCTCGCGAGCGGCGTGTCAGATGATCAGACGGTGAGGGACGCCAGAAGGTTGCGGACTTCCACGGAATCCTTGCTGCCGAGCTTCTCGAAGACCGCGAGTGCCTGTTCCCAGCAGGCGCGGGCCCGTCCGGCCTGGCCGATGCCACTGAGCGCGCGGCCCAGCACGGTGAGCACCTGGGCGCGCCGCCAGCCGCCGCCGATGTCGCGGAGCGTCGCGAGGGCCTGCTCGGCGAAGGGCGCCGCCTGTGCCGGGTCGGCGAGGGCGAGGTGGGCCTCGGCGAGCCGGAAGAGCGTCATGCCCTCCCACAGGCGCTGCCGCTTGTCGCGGAAGGTGGTGAGCGCCTGGCGGAGGCGGGCGAGCGCGTCGTCGGCCTGGCCGGCCTGGGCGAGGGCCATGCC
The DNA here is from genome assembly GCF_035917415.1 of Streptomyces sp. NBC_01803. NCBI lineage: Bacteria > Bacillati > Actinomycetota > Actinomycetes > Kitasatosporales > Streptomycetaceae > Streptomyces > Streptomyces sp. NBC_01803. The sequence continues at coordinate 2,581,674 of NZ_CP109073.1, read as the reverse complement.
CAGCGCGTAGTTGGCGTTGGCCAGGCGCAGGGTGGCGCCGAGCTCCACGAAGATGGGGGGTGCCTGCTGGGCCAGCGAGACGGCGGACTCGATGCGTCCGGTGGCGAGGTGGACCCGGGAGATGTTGCTCAGCGCGGTGGCCTCGCAGGAGCGGTTGCCGTCCTCGCGGAAGGATTCGAGGGCCCGGGTGAAGTACGCCTCGGCGTCGTCGTACCGCTCCTGGTAGAGCGCGAGGATGCCCCGGTCGTTGACCGTGTACCCGTAGGGCATGGGGTCCTCCGCCGCCCGCGCCAGCAGGATCGCGCGGACCGCCTCGGCGTCCGACTCCTCGAACCGGCCGCCGACGCTGTGCACGTGCGACAGCAGCATCCGGGCCCGTCCCTCGACCAGGGTCGCGCCGGTGGCCTCGGCCGTGTCCAGCACCACCTGGGTGGCCCGCTTGTACTGCCGGGAGAAGGCGCCGGATTCGGCGAGGTCCTGGGTGGCGAGCAGGATGTCGACGGCCCGGCGCAGCGCGCCCGGTCCGGCGGCGGCCGACTGCCGGACGCAGGTCAGCAGGCATTCGCCCTCGGAGAAGACCCACTCCAGCCCGTCCTCCTCGCTGCCGAAGGCGAGCCCGGGGTACTTGGTGGGCGCGAGGTGGGCGACCAGCCGGTCACCGGGCCGCTCCAGACCGCGGACTCTGGCCGTGGTCGCGAGGTAGAAGTCGAGCAGCCGGGCGAGGGCGGCGTCCCGTTCGGCCGGGGGCTGCTCGTCGCGCTCGGCGCACGCCCGCGCGAAGAGGCGCACCAGGTCGTGGAAGCGGTAGCGGCCGGGCGCCGCCGACTCCAGCAGCGAGGTGTCGACCAGACCTTCGAGGATGGCCTCGGCGGCCTCCTCGTCGCGGTCGAGGACGGCCGCGGCGGCGGCCAGCGAGATGTCGGGGCCGTCGGCCAGTCCCAGCAGGCGGAAGGCGCGGGCCTGCTCGCGCTCCAGCTGGCCGTAGCCGAGCTCGAAGGTGGCCTTCACGGCCTGGTCGCCGGCCTGGAGCTCGTCCAGGCGGCGGCGCTCGTCGGACAGCTTGCGGGCCAGGACGGACACCGTCCAGGTACGGCGCGCGGCCAGGCGGCTGGCGGCGATGCGAATGGCCAGCGGCAGGAAGCCGCAGGCGGCGACCACGTCCATGGCGGCCTTGCGCTCGGTGGTGACGCGCTCGGTGCCGACGATCCGGGTGAAGAGGGTCAGCGCCTCCTCCGGGCTCATCACGTCCAGGTCCACCAGATGCGCCCCGGCCAGGTCCACCATCCGCACCCGGCTGGTGATCAGCGTGGCGCAGCCCGGGGTCCCCGGCAGCAGATGCCGCACCTGGGCCGCGTCGCGCGCGTTGTCCAGCAGCGTCAGCACCCGCTTGCCGTCGAGAAGTGAACGGTAGAGCGCGGCGCGTTCGGCCACGCCATCCGGAATGGCCGCGTCCTGGGCGCCCAGGGCCCGCAGGAACGCGCCGAGCACCGCCTCCGGGTCGGCCGGACCCGCGCCCGCGCCCTGGAGGTCGACGTAGAGCTGGCCGTCGGGGAAGTGGTCGCGGGCGGCGTGGGCGACCTGCACGGCCAGCGTCGTCTTGCCGACGCCGCCGATCCCGGCCACCGCCGAGACGGCCATCACCCGTCCGCCGGCCGTCGCCAGCTGGGCGCCCAGCTCGTCGACGAACGCGGCTCGTCCCGTGAAGTCCGGAACGGCCGCCGGGAGCTGGGCGGGACGGACCGTGGCCACCGGGGCGGACGAGGGCGCCGCGACGAGGGTCAGCGACTCGTCGCGGTTGAGAATGCGCTGCTGCAAATCGGCGAGCTCGGCGCGGGGTTCGACGCCCAGCTCGTCGATCAGCAGCCGGCGCGCGTCGTTGTACACGGCCAGCGCCTCCGCCTGCCGGCCGCTGCGGTACAGCGCCAGCATCAACAGCTCGCGCAGCCGCTCCCGCATGGGATACGTGGTGGTCAGCGCGGTCAGCTCGGAGACGGACTCCGCGTGCAGCCCGGCCTGGAGGCCGACGTCGAGCCGCTGCTCGATCAGCGACAGCCGCTGCTCCTCCAGCCGCGCCCGCTGGATCTCCGCCTCGGGGCCGGGGAGTCCGCCCAGCGCCTCGCCGTCCCACAGCGCCAGGGCCCGCCCGTACAGCTCGTGCGCGCCGATCAGGTCCCCGGCCGCCGCGCACTTCTCGGCGGCCGAGGTGAGCCTGCCGACCGTGTCCACGTCCAGCTCGTCCCCCTCGGCCAGCCGCAGGGCGTAGCCGCCCAGCTCGGTCACCAGGACCCCGGAGCGGGGCACCAGCGACTTGCGCAGCCGGGCGGCATACGTGCGCAGCGCGGCCACGGCCTCGCGCGGCGGCTCCTCGCCCCACAGGGCGTTCACCAGCTCCTGCGCGGTGGCCGTCCGGCCGCGCCGCAGCAACAGCGTGGCCAGCAAAGCCCGTTGCTGAGGTGAACCGGACGGCAGGGGCCGATCACCCTGCCGTGCGTGGACCGGTCCCAGCACAGCGAAGTGCAAGGCAGCCGTATGACCCCCCGTGGTCCCCTCAGCCTTGACCATGGCGTCCTCTGCTTTACCTTCTCAACTTATGGGGCGAACCTAAGACTTTATCCGGATGTGCCGCTCTGCAGAAAGACCGGATTGGTCAACGCCGCCATCGGTCCGGGAATTCCGGAAGCACCGCCGTCGGCCGGTGCGCGCCGGATCTCCGCGCGCAGGTGCCCGACATTAGCGACAGTGGTCTGCCACGTCACTGCCCCGTCGCCACCCGACGGAAGCGTGTGACCACACATCAATCCCTGATCGGTGATCAGCCGCACGATGCCGGCCGGCACGCCGGACGCCTCGGCCCGCACCGTGACCTGGGTGTCGGCGGGCGCGACGAGTCGCTCCCCGATGCCCGAGTGGCGCCCGCGTTCGTCGCTCACGGTCAGCGTGAGGTGGACGGCGGAGGATTCCGCGAGATAGCTGCGCCCGGCCCTGATGCCGTCCAGGATGGCGTGCCGGGTCAGGTCCTCGGCCAGCACCACGGTCTGCGGCAGGCCGACGACCTGCGGCTCGCGGTGCGCGTCGCTGTTGCCCATCGCGGGCAGCCACTCGTCGCTCTCCCGCAGCAGCGTCTCCCAACCGGCCAGTGTCAGCTCGTCGTCGGCGGTCCACGGCCCGTTCCACAGCTCGACCGCGTCGGCCTCGTGGAAGCCGAACCGCCAGGAGCAGCCGATGCACGTGGCGTGCGCGTAGGCGGGCGCGGCCAGGCCGTCCGCCTGGTGGATACGGCGCGCGAACCGGGCGTAGGCGCCGTCGCGCGCGCGGTAGCGCCCGTCGATGAATGTGCCGGGGTCGATGCCGAGCGCCAGGTAGTGGTCCGTTGCGGGTGGTGACCTCCTCGCCGCACAGGATCAGCAGGTCGTCGTCCGGCAGGCCCTGCGAGGCGCCGTGCGCCGAGCTGGTGTTGTGCTCGGTGGTGACGATGAAGTCCAGGCCGGCGGCGCGCGCCGCCGTCGCCCATCTCGGCGGGGGTACGGCGGCCGTCCGAAAGGCGCCATGCCCGACGCCTGTTTTCGCTCTTATGCTCAGAGGATGACAACTAGCGCGCAGGTACCGACGGTGAACTCGATGCGGCGCGCGCTGCGCCGGGCTCGCGACGGGGTGGCCCTCGACGTGGGCGAGACGGCCGTGCTGCTCCAGGCCCGGGGCCCCGACCTGGAGGAGCTGGCCGCGGCGGCGGCCCGGGTCAGGGACGCCGGCCTGGAGGCCGCCGGGCGGCCCGGCGTGATCACTTACTCCAAGAAGGTGTTCATCCCGCTGACCCGCCTGTGCCGGGACCGCTGCCACTACTGCACGTTCGTGACCGTGCCCGGCAAGCTGCGGCGGGCCGGGCACGGCATGTTCCTGTCGCCGGACGAGGTCCTCGACATCGCCCGCCGGGGTGCGGAGACGGGCTGCAAGGAAGCCCTGTTCACGCTCGGCGACAAGCCCGAGGACCGTTGGCCGGAGGCCCGCGCCTGGCTGGAAGCCGAGGGGTACGACGACACCCTCGCCTATGTGCGGGCCATGGCCGTGCGGGTGCTGGAGGAGACCGGCCTGCTGCCGCACCTCAACCCCGGTGTGCTGTCGTGGACCGACTTCCAGCGGCTCAAGCCCGTCGCGCCCTCGATGGGCATGATGCTGGAGACGACCGCCACCCGGCTGTGGTCCGAGCCGGACGGGCCGCACTTCGGCTCGCCGGACAAGGAGCCGGCCGTGCGGCTGCGGGTGCTGGAAGACGCCGGCCGGTCCAACGTGCCGTTCACCACGGGCGTGTTGATCGGCATCGGGGAGGATTTCACCGAGCGCGCCGAGTCGTTGTTCGCGATACGCAAGGTCGCCCGCGCCTACCGGGGCATCCAGGAAGTCATCATCCAGAACTTCCGGGCCAAGCCCGACACGGCGATGCGCGCCATGCCCGACGCCGAGCTGGCCGAGCTGGCCGCCACCGTCGCCGTGACCCGGCTGCTCCTGGGCCCGGCCGCCCGCGTCCAGGCCCCGCCGAACCTGGTGGACGAGGAGTACGCGCTGCTCATCCGGGCCGGCATCGACGACTGGGGCGGCGTCTCCCCGCTGACCCCGGACCACGTCAACCCCGAGCGCCCCTGGCCGCACATCGACGACCTCGCCGCCCGCACCGCCACGGCCGGTTTCACGCTGCGCGAACGTCTCACCATCTACCCCGAGTTCGTCAAGCGCGGCGAGCCCTGGCTGGACCCGCGGCTGCTGCCGCACGTGACCGCCCTCGCCGACCCGGAGACCGGCCTCGCCCGCGAGGACGCCATCCCGCGCGGCCTGCCCTGGCAGGAGCCGGACGAGCCGCTGACCGCCGCCGGGCGCACGGACCTGCACCGTTCCATCGACACCGAGGGCCGCACCGCCGACCGGCGGGACGACTTCGACGAGGTCTACGGGGACTGGGCCGAGCTCAAGGAGATGGCCGCGCCGGGCATGCTGGCGGAGCGGATCGACACCGACGTCCGCGCGGCCCTGGCCGTCGCGGCCGACGACCCGGTGAGGCTCACCGACGACCAGGCCCTCGCCCTGCTGCACGCAGACGGCCCCGCCCTGGACGCGCTCACCCGCATCGCCGACGATCTGCGCCGCGACACCGTCGGGGACGAGGTGACGTACATCGTCACCCGCAACATCAACTTCACCAACGTCTGTTACACCGGCTGCCGGTTCTGCGCGTTCGCCCAGCGCCGCACCGACGCCGACGCCTACACCCTCTCCCTGGACCAGGTCGCCGACCGCGCCGAGCAGGCATGGGAGGTCGGCGCGGTCGAGGTCTGCATGCAGGGCGGCATCCACCCCGACCTGCCCGGCAGCGCCTACTTCGACATCGCCCGCGCGGTGAAGGAGCGTGTCCCGGGCATGCACGTCCACGCCTTCTCGCCGATGGAGGTCGTCAACGGCGCCTCCCGCACCGGCATGTCGATCCGTGACTGGCTGATCGCCGCCAAGGAGGCCGGACTCGACACCATCCCCGGCACCGCCGCCGAGATCCTCGACGACGAGGTGCGCTGGATTCTCACCAAGGGCAAGCTGCCCACCGAGACCTGGATCGAGGTCATCTCCACCGCCCACGAGCTCGGCCTGCGCTCCTCCTCCACCATGATGTACGGGCACGTGGACCAGCCCCGGCACTGGCTCGGCCACCTGCGCACCCTCGCCCGCATCCAGCAAGCCAACGAGGAGAAGGGCGTTCCCGGCTTCACCGAGTTCGTCACGCTCCCGTTCATCCATACCAACGCCCCGGTCTACCTGGCCGGCATCGCCCGCCCCGGCCCCAGCCCCCGCGACAACCGCGCGGTCACCGCCATGGCCCGGCTCCTGCTCCACCCGCACATCACCAACATCCAGACCAGCTGGGTCAAGCTCGGCACCGAGGGCGCCGCCGAGATGCTGCGCTCCGGCGCCAACGACCTCGGCGGCACGCTGATGGAGGAGACCATCTCCCGGATGGCGGGCTCGACCTACGGCTCCTACCGCTCGGTCGCGGACCTGCGTGCCATCGCGGAGGCGGCGGGTCGCCCGTCGCGGCTGCGCACCACCACCTACGGCGAGGTCCCGGCCGAGCGGGTGGAACGGGCCCTGGCCGCCGACGGTCATCTGCCGCGCCTGCTGCCGGTCGTCGGGGGTGAGGCGTGACGACACCGGTCGGCGGCGCCATGTGGGGGCGCCCGGAGCAGCAGGACTTCCGCAGCCGGGTGCGCGGGTGCCTGCTCGGCGGCGCGATCGGCGACGCGCTCGGCGCGGGCGTCGAGTTCGAGTCGCTGAGCGCGATCCGCGAGAAGCACGGGCCCGACGGCGTCACGGACTACGTACCCGCGTACGGCCGGCGCGGGGCCATCACGGACGACACGCAGATGACGCTGTTCACCGTCGACGGCCTGATCCGCGCCCACGTCCGGCGCGACACCGGCGCCTGGCACCCGCCCACCGACGTGCACGCCGCCTACCGCCGCTGGTACACCACTCAGCGCGAGTGGGGCCCGGACGAACGGCGGTCGGGCGACGGCTGGTTGGCCAGGCAGGAGTGGCTGTACTCCCAACGTGCGCCCGGGCGGGCCTGCTTGAGCGGCCTGGCCGACGAGGCGATGGGGACGGCGGACAAGCCGAAGAACCCGGACTCCAAGGGCTGCGGCACGGTGATGCGTTCGGCACCGTTCGGCCTGCTGGTCGGCTGGGAGCCGCAGTTGGTGTTCCAGCTCGGCGTCGAGTGCGCCGCGCAGACCCACGGCCATCCCACCGGCGTGCTGGCGGCGGGCGCGTTCGCGGCGATCGTGCACGGCCTGGTGCGCGGGGACGGGCTGGACGCGGCCGTGCAGAAGGCGCTGGCCCAGCTCGCGACCCGGCCGGGGCACGAGGAGACGAGCGAGGCGTTGAAGAAGGCGCTGGGCATGGTCCGTCAGGGCATGCCGACCCCCGAGCGGGTCGAGGCGCTGGGGGAGGGCTGGACGGCGGAAGAGGCGCTGGCCATCGGCGTGTATTGCGCGCTGGTCGCCCAGGACCTGCGTCACGGACTGCTGTTGGCGGTCAACCATGGCGGCGACTCGGACTCCACCGGCTCGGTCTGCGGCAATCTGCTGGGCGCCCTGCACGGCGAGACGGCCCTGCCACCGGCCTGGCTGGTGGAGCTGGAGGGCCGGTCCACGATCCTGGAGCTCGCCGACGACTTCGCGATGGAGATGACCCAGGGGCCGGCCCTGCATGGCCCGGCCGATTCGGCGCGGGTGTGGCTGGACCGGTACCCCAGGGGATAGGACGGACCCGTGGCCCGGATCCGAACGGGCACCGCCTGCCCGTTCGGACACCTCCGGCCACCGCCACGGCACGCCTCCACCGCCACGGCCCGGCGTCGGGCACCGCGCCCGGCGTCGGGTACCGCCATGGTGGGTCGCCCGTCCGAGGCGATGTCGCCGATCCTGGCCGGCCCGCGGTTGCACTCGGCCGCCGACGCGAAGTCGGGCATAGAGACCAGGTGATGCACCTCGCGGGTGCGGTCCCCGCGCTTGTAGATCGTCGAGATCTCCACCGACAGCATGAACCGCACGGGAGCCGCCGCCAGACTCGGGGGCAGCCGCCGCGCGATGTCCCGGTCCAGCTCCTCGCGCAGCCGGAACAGCCCCGGCTCGGCCGGGACAGAGTCTCCGTCAGGTGGGCGAACCAGGCCGGGTGCGTGAAGTCCCCGGTGCCGACCAGGGAGACGTCCTTGTGCCGGGCCCCTCAGGTCAGATGCTCCAGGGCGCAGTCCTTGCTGCCGGCCCCGGGAGAACTCCGCGTGGATACGCGGGTCAGCGTGGAAGCGCACCCGCGGCGTCATTCCACCGGGAAACGAGGCCCGAACGCCGCCCGAACGCCGCCCGCCCGCCCCGTCCCCTGGCTGAACACCGGGGGCGGAGCGGGCGGTGGGGGTGATGTGTCCGATGCGGCGCGGTCAGCGGCGGTGCTTGCCGATCTCGCCGTGGATCAGGGCCTCCACGGAGTACGTTCCGATCTCCAGCTCCTCCTCGCCCATCTCGATGTACTTGCCGTGCGCGGCGTACTCGCCGTGCACGAAACCCGACGGGACGCCGTAGGCGCTGGCGCCCGAAGCCCCGGCGAACAGGCCCGCGGTGGCCAGGCCGACTGCGGCCAGAACCGTACGAATGCGCATGAATCCTCCCGATCCATGGGATAGCAACATGAACGGCCACACCGTGACAGCTCCGGGCGGCCCGCGTCCGGATTGCCCCAAACGCGGGCGTGGCCGGTCCGGCGAGCGACGAGGAGGAACCGATGCCCTGTCAGGTGGCCGTCTGCGGCCCGGGGGAGTGCACGCCAGAGGAGGCCGCCGCCGCCCGCGCGGTGGGCCGGTTGCTCGCCGAGCGCGGCGCGCTGGTGATCTGTGGCGGCGGCGGCGGGGTGATGGCCGCAGCCGCGGCGGGAGCGCGCGCCGCCGGCGGTCTGGTGATCGGTGTCCGGCCGAACGCCACCCGCGTGGGTGCCTCTCCCGACCTGTCCGTCGTCCTGGTGACCGGCATGGGCGAGGCCCGCAACGCGATCATCGCGGGCAGCGCGGACGCGGTCGTCGTGGTCGGCGGCTCGTGGGGCACGCTCAGCGAGATCGCCCTCGCCAGGCGCCGGGAGGACGCCGTCGTGCCGGTGGTCTCCCTCGGCGGCTGGCGGGTGCTGGACGGGGACGGACGGGAGGTCCCGGGCATCGACCACGCGCCGACCCCGGAGGCAGCCGTGGCGCGGGCCCTGGGCGCGGGCGGCGACGGCTGACGGGCGCCGGGCGTGCCGGACGCCGGGCGCCGGACGCGCCGGACGCCGGGCGCGGCTGGCAGTATGGCAGGGGGCGATCCGGTGCGGCGTGCGGTTCGCGACCGGTCACCCGTTCGCCCGTACATCCGTTCCCTGGGGGGAAAATGTCCGATCCGCAGGAGCGTGACCCGTTCGCCTACCGACCGGGCTCCCAGCCGCGCCCCGGCGGTCCGGGCGGTCCCGGCGGTCCCGGCGGCCCGGGCGGCTCCGGTTACGCCTGGGGGCCCGACGACGGTGAGGACCGGAAGCAGGGCCAGCCCCCGGGGCCAGGGCGGGCCTCAGCCCCGCCTCCCGCGCCCGGCCCGCACTCCGGCGGTTACGCGCCCCCGCCCGGCCCGTACCCGCCACCGGGCCCGTTCCCCGGCGCCTATCCGCCACCCGGCCCGTACCCGCCACCGGGCCCGTTCCCCGGCGCCTATCCGCCACCCGGCCCGTACCCGCCACCGGGCCCGTTCCCCGGCGCCTATCCGGCGGCGTACCCGTTCGACCCGACCGCCCCCTACGGCTACGACCGGTACGGCCGGCGGTACTCCACCCAAGTCCAAGATCCTCGCGGGCGTGCTCCAACTCCTCCTCGGCACCTTCGGCGTGGGGCGCTTCTACACCGGCCACGTCGGCATCGCCATCGCCCAGCTCCTGACCTGCGGCGGCCTGGGCATCTGGGCCATCGTCGACGGCGCGATCTTCCTGGCGAGCGAGGACCGGACCGACTCCAACGGCCTCGTCCTGCGGAGCTGACGGGTCGGCCATGAGGGTGAACCGGTGGCCGTCCCACCCGGCGGCCCCACCGCTGGCGGCGCTCACGTCGGGGCTGGTGGCCGCCGGGTATCTGTGGCGCGTCAACCCGCACGAGGGCGGCCGGCTCCTGCCGCGCTGCCCGGTGAACTGGGCCACCGGCCTGCTCTGTCCGGCTTGCGGCGGCACCCGGATGGCCTACGACCTCCTGCACGGCGACCTCGCGGCGGCCCTGCACGACAACGCGGCGCTGCTGCTTCTCGGTCTGCCGCTGGGCGCGTGGTTCGGGGGCCGCTGGCTGTACGAGGGCCTGCGGGGCCGCCGTTACCGCCCGCGCCTCGGGCGTCGCGGGATCGCCGCCGTGCTCGGCACGGCGCTGCTGTGGGTCGTGCTGCGCAACGCCGTCGGCTGACCCCCGGGTGCGACCCGGGGGCGGTGCGCGGTCGGCCGAGTGCTGAGCGTGGCTGAAAGACCTCCTTGGCAAATGCGGCGACGGTGGGAACACTCTGTGTAGCGCTTGTCGTGGACATGACTCATCTGGGTGTCCGCGGCCACGCCTCACACGTCCGCACACCCAACGGACCGAAGAAATCCTCCGGGAGGAAATCCGTGAGATCGAAGCGCACCAACCCCCACCACCGGGTCGTCCGGGGCTTACGGCTGACCGCCGTGGCGTCGGGCCTGCTGGCCCTGGCGGCCTTCGTCACGCCGGGCATCGCCGCGGCCGACGCGGGCGGGGCGACGACGTACAGCTCGTCGGAGCTCGACCGCGCGGCCGAGGCCGTCGACGCGGCCGACGTCAGCGGGACGGCGTGGGCCGTCGACGCGGAGTCCGGCACGGTCGTCGTGCTGGCCGACGAGTCGGTCTCCCGCTCCGAGACAGCGCGGATCAAGCGCGGCGCCGGTGCCCTCTCCGGCGCCCTCACCATCGAGCGCACCGAGGGCAGGTTCCAGCAGTACCTGCAGGGTGGCGACGCCATCTACGCGGACCTGGGCTGGCGTTGCTCGCTCGGGTTCAACGTCAAGGCCGGCGGCGTCTTCTACTTCCTGACCGCCGGGCACTGCACCGACGACCCGTACGGCCCCACGCCCCCGTACCCGCTGTGGAACGACGGCGTGAACTGGATCGGCTACACGCAGGCGTCCTCGTTCCCCGGCAACGACTACGGCTTGGTGCGGTACGACCCGCAGCCGGCCGGCGTCCCCAGCACGGTGAACCTGTACAACGGCGGCTCGCAGACGATCACTTCGCTGCAGAACCCGTTCGTCGGGCAGTCCGCCTGCCGCAGCGGCAGCACCACCGGCGTGCGTTGCGGCTCGGTCAACGGGCTCAACTACACCGTGGACTACGGCAACGGTGACATCGTCTCCGGCCTGATCAGGACCAACATCTGCGCCGAGCCCGGCGACAGCGGCGGCCCGCTGTACTCCGGCACCATCGGCCTCGGCCTGACCTCCGGCGGCAGCGGGAACTGCACCTCCGGCGGCACCACGTTCTTCCAGCCGGTCGTCGAAGCGGCACAGGCGTACGGGGTCATGCTCCCCTGACACGACCCCCGGCCCGGCCCCGCCCCCGTCCGCGCGCGCGGACGGGGGCACACAATGGTCGTCATGACCGTGAAGCACGAAGTCCGGATCGAGTACTGCACCCAGTGCCGCTGGCTGCCGAGGGCGGCCTGGCTGGCGCAGGAGTTGCTGAGCACCTTCGAGACCGACCTCACCGAGGTCGCCCTCGTCCCCGGCACCGGCGGTGTCTTCGCGGTCCGCGTCGACGGGGAGACCGTATGGGACCGCAAGACGCAGGGCTTCCCCGAACCCACGGCGGTCAAGCGCCTGGTCCGCGACCGCGTCGCCCCCGGCCGCTCCCTCGGCCACGCGGACGCGCCCTGAAGGCTGTCCCGTGATCCCGGCCCCGCCCTGCCGACGCCCGTCCTGCCCCCATGTGCGGCTTCCGCTTCAACCGACAAACCTGTGTGCATCGGGTCGCGTTGATCACCCAGGCAGGGCCGAGGAACGGGGCCGGCGGATCGCGGGACTGCTGCGCCTGATCGGGCGGGGCCTGTCCAGCGCCGAGATCGCCGCCCGCCTCGTCGTCGGCGGGGAGACGGTCAAGACCCGTGTGAGCAGGCTGCCGCGCGAACTGGAGGTGCGCGACCGCGCCCAGGCTGTGGTGACGGCTTATGGATCCGGGCCCGCCGTTCCGCGCCGGATATCCTGACCTCGCGATATTTCGGCACAGTATTCCCACTCTCGCCACGAGTGGGCCACAAAGGGATTCCCGGTGCCGAGGGCAAGCGTGAACAGGCTGAACACCGTTTTATTCATCGGAGGTTGAGCAGATCTTTATGCCAGGGGCGCGGACACGCGGAGCCGCTGATGAATCTGCCCGAGGAGGATGGAGGGGGCGTAGGCGGCGTGCTAAACCAGTCGCGTCCGGTCACATGGGTTCACACTCGTGACATCCGTCTACCCCTCCGGGAGTCGTTATGCTCACCGAACTGCTTGCTGAAGCCGTCCTCTTCCTCGGCTGCCTCGTCTGAGTCGGGAAAGCCCCCGAACGCGGCGTCGGCCTTCGTCCACAGATGTGGATGTCAAGGCCGGCGTTTCCGTTCGTGCGGCTCCGGTGTGGATTACGGGCGTTGGCGCGCTGAGCCGACGGTTTCCTCGACAGGTGCGGCCCGTCGCGATGTTCAGCGACATGAGCGTCAAGTCGGTGGGCCCGGCGAGAAGTTCCACGGCCTGAACGAAGGTGTAAGCGGCGTCGAAGTCATCACGCGCCGTCGCGGCGGCCGGATAGCGGACCGCGGGCGTCAGCACCAGCAGACCCAGCCCCGGTGATCACGGGCATCCGGCGCTTCGTGGCGACCTCCCGCGGATCGGCCGAACGCCCGTCAGACGGAACCCGATCGCCCCGGTGGCGGCCAACGCCGGTACGAGCGCGAGGAGTCCCCAGGCGATGGCTCGCCTCACCGCCGCCACGTCGTCGGCCGACCCGAAGAGCTCGACGGCGCCGTGCTGGTCCAGAACGTCAGAATGAGCGGAAAGCCGATGAGTCCCGCGGTGAGATGCGCTCGCCGCGGGAGAAGTCGCCGGGACATCCCTGTGCCTCCCTCCTTCTGCTCCTCCTACTCCTCCTACGCCTCAAGATTCCGGATCAGCCGGGCGACGACGTCCATGAGCGCCGCCACCTCGCTGTCGCCGAGCCCCTCGGTGGCGGTGGCGTTCACCTCCAGCGCGGCCCGCACCAGCGCCGGCCGCACCTCCCAGGCCCGGTCCGAGAGCGTGATGATGGCCCGCCGCCGGTCGTCCGGATCGGGTGCGCGATGGATCAGGCCGTCGCGCTCCATGCGCTTGAGCGTGTGTGCCATGGTCGACTGGTCGACGCGCACCCGCGCGCACAACTCCTGCTGGGTGAGCCCGTCTTCCTCATACAGAGCGAGAAGCTGCGCGAACTGCCCCGGCACGATCCCGTGCGGCTCGATCCGGGCCCGCAGCGCCTGGGCGAGCAGCCTCGCGAGGTGGTTGACCTGATACCCGAGCGACTCCCGCCGCTCGAAGTCCCGTCGGACTTCCACCTTCTCCACCGCGCGGCTCCTTTGTATGGCTTGTGCATTGCTTGCCATATGTTGTCCGTGGCAAGCCATGGAATGGCAACCCCCCGCGCGGTCCGGCCATTCCCGCCGCCGACGAGTCCGTCACGTCGGTGTGGTGAACGGCCACGGGCGGACTGTTCTCCGAACCGAGCGACGCCGGCCAAGGGCGCCGGTGTCCGCGCGCGGTGACCGGCTCATCGACGCCACCTGGCCTGGGGCGACGAGCCACCGTGGCCGCCCGCCCGCGCGAGCACCTGGCCGGTCGGAGCCGACCACGTGCTGCCGCACCCCCTGGCGGCCGACCCGCCCGCCACCGTGGACCGACTGGAACGGCTCGCGCCCCGACTTCTTCCCTGACACATGCGGTCCCGCCCGATCGCGACGACCGGACGGGACCCGCCCGTTCCGGGGCTCGCGGCTCAGTGCCCGCCGTGCCCCGGATTGTGGTCGAACTTCAGGACCTCACGCGGCATGACGACGAACGGTCGCATCATGCCCATGTCCTCGTGCTCCAACAGGTGGCAGTGGTACATGAACCGCCCGTGCGCCCCCGCGAACTGGCCCATGACCCGCACCATCTGCCCGGCCGGGACCTGCACGACATCCTTCCCGCCGCGCTCGTTCGGCGCGAGCGGGATCGCGACACCCGGGTCGAACGCGATCGGCTCGCGCGTGCCGCCCAGCACGGGATCGAACCCGGTCACCTGGTAGGCGTCGCGCCCCATGAGCTGGAACGTGGTCAGGTGGATGTGCATCGGGTGCGGCGGACCGCCCAGGTTCAGGAAGCTCCACTGCTCGTAAGCGCCATGCGCGATCTTGAAGTTGAGCGCGTCGTCGAACGTCCGGGCTATCCGGCGGTAGGTCCGCGTCCGGCCGCCCCCGTCCGTCACCTGGATCACGCCGTTGGACGGCACCTCGACCGAGCCCTCGGGGACCTCCGCCATCTCCCACATCTCCTGGTGCCCCCGGCCGCCCGTGGTGCCGGGCGGCGTGAGCACGACGAGC
>NZ_CP109073.1:1500000-1592500 GCF_035917415.1 Streptomyces sp. NBC_01803 | reverse complement strand
ACCGCGGGAGCGGAGTGAAATAGTACCTGAAACCGTGTGCCTACAAGCCGTGGGAGCGTCGCAGTCGAGTGCTTGCGCTCGGTTGTCGTGACTGCGTGCCTTTTGAAGAATGAGCCTGCGAGTTTGCGGTGTGTTGCGAGGTTAACCTGTTGGTGGGGAGCCGTAGCGAAAGCGAGTCCGAAGAGGGCGGTTGAGTAGCATGCCCAAGACCCGAAGCGGAGTGATCTAGCCATGGGCAGGGTGAAGCGTGGGTAAGACCGCGTGGAGGCCCGAACCCACCAGAGTTGAAAATCTGGGGGATGACCTGTGGTTAGGGGTGAAAGGCCAATCAAACTCCGTGATAGCTGGTTCTCCCCGAAATGCATTTAGGTGCAGCGTCGTGTGTTTCTTGCCGGAGGTAGAGCACTGGGTAGGTGATGGGCCTTACCGGGTTACTGACCTTAGCCAAACTCCGAATGCCGGTAAGTGAGAGCGCGGCAGTGAGACTGTGGGGGATAAGCTCCATGGTCGAGAGGGAAACAGCCCAGAGCATCGACTAAGGCCCCTAAGCGTGTGCTAAGTGGGAAAGGATGTGGAGTCGCAGAGACAGCCAGGAGGTTGGCTTAGAAGCAGCCACCCTTGAAAGAGTGCGTAATAGCTCACTGGTCGAGTGATTCTGCGCCGATAATGTAGCGGGGCTCAAGTACACCGCCGAAGTCGTGTCACTACGTGTAAGCGTGGTGGGTAGGGGAGCGTCGTGTGCCGGGTGAAGCAGCCGTGGAAACGAGTTGTGGACGGTTCACGAGTGAGAATGCAGGCATGAGTAGCGATTCACACGTGGGAAACGTGTGCGCCGATTGACTAAGGGTTCCTGGGTCAAGCTGATCTGCCCAGGGTAAGTCGGGGCCTAAGGCGAGGCCGACAGGCGTAGTCGATGGATAACCGGTTGATATTCCGGTACCCGCCGTGAAGCGCCAGCGCTGAATCTCTTGATGCTAAGCCCGTGAAGCCGCCCTTTGATCCTTCGGGTGATGGGGGAGTGGTGGAGCCGGTGGCCCGATGGGGTAGTAGGTGAGTGATGGGGTGACGCAGGAAGGTAGTCCATCCCGGGCGGTGGTTGTCCCGGGGTAAGGGTGTGGCCCGTCGTGCAGGTAAATCCGTGCGATATGTGGGTGAGGCCTGATGCCGAGCCGATTGTGGTGAAGTGGATGATCCTATGCTGTCGAGAAAAGCCTCTAGCGATGTTTCATGGTGGCCCGTACCCTAAACCGACTCAGGTGGTCAGGTAGAGTATACCGAGGCGTTCGGGTGAACTATGGTTAAGGAACTCGGCAAATTGCCCCCGTAACTTCGGGAGAAGGGGGGCCGTTCCTGGTGAGGGTGTTTACCATCTGAGCTGGGGGTGGCCGCAGAGACCAGCGAGAAGCGACTGTTTACTAAAAACACAGGTCCGTGCGAAGCTGTAAGGCGATGTATACGGACTGACGCCTGCCCGGTGCTGGAACGTTAAGGGGACCGGTTAGCTCTTCGGGGCGAAGCTGGGAACTTAAGCGCCAGTAAACGGCGGTGGTAACTATAACCATCCTAAGGTAGCGAAATTCCTTGTCGGGTAAGTTCCGACCTGCACGAATGGCGTAACGACTTCTCGGCTGTCTCAACCATAGGCCCGGTGAAATTGCATTACGAGTAAAGATGCTCGTTTCGCGCAGCAGGACGGAAAGACCCCGGGACCTTTACTATAGCTTGATATTGGTGTTCGGTTCGGTTTGTGTAGGATAGGTGGGAGACTGTGAAGTGTCGGCGCCAGCCGGTGCGGAGTCATTGTTGAAATACCACTCTGATCGTGCTGGATGTCTAACCTGGGTCCGTGATCCGGATCGGGGACAGTGTCTGGTGGGTAGTTTAACTGGGGCGGTTGCCTCCTAAAGAGTAACGGAGGCGCCCAAAGGTTCCCTCAGCCTGGTTGGTTATCAGGTGGTGAGTGTAAGTGCACAAGGGAGCTTGACTGTGAGACTGGCGGGTCGAGCAGGTGCGAAAGCAGGGACTAGTGATCCGGCGGTGGCTTGTGGGAGCGCCGTCGCTCATCGGATAAAAGGTACCCCGGGGATAACAGGCTGATCTTCCCCAAGAGTCCGTATCGACGGGATGGTTTGGCACCTCGATGTCGGCTCGTCGCATCCTGGGGCTGGAGTTGGTCCCAAGGGTTGGGCTGTTCGCCCATTAAAGCGGTACGCGAGCTGGGTTTAGAACGTCGTGAGACAGTTCGGTCCCTATCCGCTGTGCGCGTTGGAGTCTTGAGAAGGGCTGTCCCTAGTACGAGAGGACCGGGACGGACGAACCTCTGGTGTGCCAGTTGTTCTGCCAAGGGCATGGCTGGTTGGCTACGTTCGGGAGGGATAACCGCTGAAAGCATCTAAGCGGGAAGCCTGCTTCGAGATGAGGACTCCCACCCACTTGATGGGGTAAGGCCCCCGTGAGACCAACGGGTTGATAGGCCGGAGATGGAAGCCCTGTGAGGGGTGGAGTTGACCGGTACTAATAGGCCGAGGGCTTGTCCGCAGATGCTCGCGTCCACTGTGAAATCTCGAAGCCAGAGAACCGTAGGGATACCCTCAGGGTGTTCCGGTGGTCATGGCGGAGGGGAAACGCCCGGTTACATTCCGAACCCGGAAGCTAAGCCCTCCAGCGCCGATGGTACTGCATGGGGGACCGTGTGGGAGAGTAGGACACCGCCGGACTTCTGCCCCAATAGCTCAGTCGGCAGAGCGTCTCCATGGTAAGGAGAAGGTCAACGGTTCGATTCCGTTTTGGGGCTCTCACGAATTCAGGCCCTCGCCTTTCGGCGGGGGCCTTTTGCATGCTCCGGTGTCCAGGTTTCCCGATCTCCCGGATTTGAGGGTTTTCCCGGCTTCCCTGCCCTACTCGGGAATTCGCAGCGTCAGAATGGCCATGTCGTCGGACGGGGCGTCGGAGGCGAAACGCTCCACCGCCCGCAGGACACGCGCGGCCACCGCGCCCGCGGTCAGTCCCGTGCACGAGCTGAGCACATCCGCCAGGCCGTCGTCCCCCAACATCCGCGTGCCTTCGCGGCGTTCGGTCACGCCGTCGGTGACACACAGCAGAACGTCGCCCGGATTCAGCGTCGCGCTCTGCTCGTACAGCTCCAGATCGTCCATCACCCCGAGCAGCGGCTGTGGGCTGGCGGCCGGCGAGACCGTGCCGTCCGGGGTGAGACGCAGCGGCAGCGGATGACCCGCGCACACCATCTTCAGCAAGGCGCCGCCCTTCGGCTGCGGCCACAACTCCCCGTACAACAGCGTCAGGAAGCGCGCCCGCGGGCCCTCCTCCAGGATCGCCGCGTTCAGCCGCTCCAGCACCGCCGGGCCGCCGAGGCCCTCACGGGCCAGCAGGCGCAGCGCGTGCCGGGCGAGGCCGGTCACCGCCGCGGCCAGCGGGCCCGTGCCGCAGACGTCGCCGATGGCGAAGCCGTACGCGCCCTCGCGGATGGGGAAGACATCGTAGAAGTCACCGCCGACCTCGTTGCCCTCGCCGGCCGCCCGGTAGATGACCTCGACATCGACCCCGTCGATGTCGGGCAGCTCCGGCGGCAGCAGACTGCGTTGCAACGACTGGCTGATGGCGGTGCGTTCGCTGTAGAGGCGCGCGTTGTCCAGGGCCAGCGCGGCCCGGCGCGAGAGGTCTTCGGCCAGCTCCAGGATGTCCTGGCGGAACCGCTCGCCCGTGGGCTTGCCCAGCACGAGCAGGCCGATGACGCGGTTGCGCGCGACCAGCGGCAGTACGACCGTTTCTCCTCCCACGGCCGAAGCGGTCGCGGAGCGGGTCGACGGGGGCAGGCCGAGCTCCAGGCTCCGCAGCGAGCTGCGCAGCGTCGTGTCGCTGGCCGCGTCCGCCGGGGTCGGCCAGGGGCGGACACCGAGACCGATGTCGGGGTCCGGCGGATCGAGCCGCTCCAGCAGGGCCTTGATGCCGTCGATGCGGTCCTCGTCCTCGTGCAGCACATAGGAGAGGACGGGCTCGGAGCCCGGGTCGTGACTGGTGTAGACGGCACACCAGGTCGCCAGGGTCGGGACGGTCATCTGCGCCATCAGCGCGAGCGTCTGGTTCCGGTCGAGCGTGCCGGCCAGCAGCTCGGACGCCTCGACCAGGAAGGCGAGCGAGCCGCGCCGCAGCCGCTCCAACTCGGTCAGCCGGGCCGACTCCACGGCCAGGGCGATCCGGTCGGCGGCGAACTGGAGCCGCAGCGCCTCCGCGTTGCTGTACCGGCCGGGCGTCTCGGAGGCGACTCCCAGCGAACCCGTGAGCCGGCCCTCCACCTTCAGCGGCACGGTGACCACGGCGTGCATTCCGGTGCCGGACAGCAGGGGCACGGCGCCGGGGGAGATGGCCAGGTCCTCGTGGACCGACGGCATCCGCGCCGACCCGTACCGACCGCTGCCGGTCTCGACGGGGACGCGGGCGAAGCGCTGCCGCGCGGAGGGCAGCCCGGTCGTGGCGCGGACCTCCAGCTCGGTCTCGTCGTCCGTGGCCAGCAGCAGGAAGGCGGCGTCGCCGTCGAGCATGTCGCGGGCCCGCTCGACCGTGCGCTGGAGGAGACCGTCCAGGTCGTCCGGCGGCGGAGTGCCGATCAGCGCGTCCAGCGGGTCGCCGCCCGCCCGGTCGAGGGCGTCGGCGGCGCTGCCGTGGACGGGGCCCCGGGAAGGGCTCTGGAGGATCGCGCGCTCTTGGTCGCGCACGATGAGGCAGACCGTCGAGGGTTCGCCGTGGGCGTCGCGGACCCGCAGGTGGCAGGCGTACACCGGAACGGTGCGGCCGTCGGAGTCCCGCAGGCCGTAGCTGCCCTCCCAGCGGGAGAAGGCCAGGGCCTCCGCGATTCCGGTGCCGGTGCCGGGCGTCTGCGGCCAGGCCGCGAGGTCGGCGAGCGGCTTGCTGACGACCTGCTCCGCCGTATAGCCGAAGAGGTCTCTCGCGTCGTCGTTCCAGACGGTGATGGTGTCGGCGCGGTCCACCTGGACGACGGCGACCCGGGTCCGGGTCTCGCTGACCGGCAGCGCCTCGATGGGGATCACCGGCCCGGCCAGGCGGGTGCCGACGGGCAGCACCTGCTGGTCGAGGCGGAACCACACGCACTTCTCGGCGGCGGTGTAGTCCACGCCCCAGCGGGAGGCGAGCGCCGCGCACAGCAGCAGCCCGCGCCCGCCCTCGCTGTTCAGGTCGAGCCGGCCGCGGGAGACCTCGGCCAGCGGCAGCTCGCGCTCGGGGTGCCGGTCGACGACCTCGACGCGCACGCCCTGCTCGTCGCGGAGACAGCGGACCTCGGCGGACGTTCCGGCGTGGACGACGGCGTTGGTGACGAGCTCGCTCGTGAGCACCACGGCGTCCTCGATCAGGTCGGCCAGGCCCCAGCCCTGGAGGGTGTCCCGGACGAATCCCCGCGCGGTGGCGACCGAGCGTCCTACCGGCTCGAAGATGGCCGCAGCTCGCGCGGTGATCACGTCACTCCCCCAAAGGTCGTCTGGTCGCTGTCCGATGCGTCATGGACAGCCGGATGCCAGGTTACTGACGTCGGCGGGCTTGGCGGGCGCCGCGTCGGATGATTTCCCCCTGACCGGGAGATCAGTGGTATGCGATGCTGCCGAACTGTTATCGCCCGGTCGGTGAGGAGTGAAACACTGGGGGTGCTCGATGCACGCCCGGGCGGAATGGTCGATCCTGCGGGAGGGACACAGTGGTGTCTGACGGAGCAGCAGCGCGCGCCGGCACGCGCACGCGAACGAGGAGGTCCCGGGGCAGCGGCACCGTTGAGGTGGACGCCGCCGCGCTCAACCGGCTGCTCTCGGCTCTGGAATCCATGCGGGACGGGAATCTGCGCAAGCGGCTCACGGTCGCGGGCGACGGGCCGATGGCCGAGATCGCCGCCGTGTACAACGAGGTGGCCGACCGGAATCTGCACGTGACCGGACAGATCGCGCGGGTGCGGCGGGTCGTGGGCCGGGAGGGCAAGCTCACCGAGCGCATGGAGACCGGCCTGTGCGAGGGCGCCTGGTCGAAGGCCATCGACGACGCCAACGAGCTGGTCGAGGATCTGGTGCGGCCGGTCGCCGAGGTCGGGCGGGTGCTGTCCGCCGTGGCCGAGGGCGATCTGCGGCAGCGGATGGACCACCGCGCGGACGGCGGGAGCGCGGCGGGGCGCCCGTTGCGCGGGGAGTTCCTGCGGGTGGGCCGGACGGTGAACGGGCTGGTCGACCAACTCTCCGAGTTCACCGACGAGGTGACCCGGGTCGCCAGCGAGGTCGGTACCGAGGGCAAGCTCGGCGGCCAGGCCAAGGTGCGCGGCATGTCGGGCTCCTGGAAGGACCTGACCGACTCCGTCAACACGATGGCCGCGCGGCTGACAGCGCAGGTCCGCGACATCTCCGTGGTCACCGCGGCGGTCGCGGGCGGTGACCTGTCGCGCAAGGTCACGGTGCACGTGGCCGGGGAGATGCTGGAGCTGAAGAACACTGTCAACACGATGGTGGACCAGCTCTCCTCCTTCCAGTCGGAAGTCACCCGCGTCGCCCGGGAGGTGGGCACCGACGGGGTGCTCGGTGGCCAGGCGAAGGTGCCGGACGTGGCCGGTGTGTGGAAGGACTTGACCGATTCGGTCAATCTCATGGCCGGAAACCTGACGAAGCAGGTCCGGGAGATCGCCCAGGTCACGACAGCTGTGGCCAGCGGTGACCTGTCGCAGAAGATCACGGTGAGCGCGCGGGGCGAGATCGCCAGGCTCGCGGACACGATCAACGCGATGACCGAGACGCTGTCCTCGTTCGCCAACGAGGTCACCAGGACGGCCAGCGAGATCGGCACCGAGGGCACGCTCGGCGGGCAGGCGCGGGTCCAGGGCGTGGCCGGCGTGTGGAAGGAGCTGACGGACTCCGTCAACACGGCCTTCCGCAACCTGTCGGACCAGGTGCGGGACATCGCGCAGGTGACGACGGCGGTCGCGAACGGCGATCTGTCCCAGAAGGTCACCGTGGACGTCTCCGGGGAGATGCTGGAGCTGAAGAACACCGTCAACCGGACCATCGACCAGTTGTCATCCTTTCAGTCGGAGGTGACGCGGGTCGCACGGGAGATCGGTGACGAGGGCGCGCTGGGCGGTCAGGCGTCCGTGCTGGGGGTGGCGGGGGCCTGGAAGGACCTGACCGACTCGGTGAACACCGCCTTCCGGAACCTGACCGGACAGGTCCGCAACATCGCGCAGGTGACGACCGCGGTGGCGAACGGCGATCTGTCCCAGACGGTCACGGTCGAGGTCTCCGGTGAGATGTTGGAGCTGAAGAACACGGTCAACCGCATGGTCGACCAGCTCTCCTCCTTCGCGGATCAGGTGACGCGGGTCGCCACGGAAGTCGGCATCGAGGGGCGGCTGGGCGGCCAGGCCCGGGTGGACGGTGTCAGCGGCACCTGGAAGGCGCTGACCGACTCCGTCAACCGGATGGCGTTCAACCTGACCGACCAGGTGCGGAACATCGCGCAGGTGACGACGGCGGTCGCGCGGGGTGATCTGTCGCAGAAGATCGAGGTCGACGCCCGGGGCGAGATCCTGGAGCTCAAGAACACCGTGAACACGATGGTGGATCAGCTCTCGTCGTTCGCCGAGCAGGTGACCCGGGTGGCCCGTGAGGTGGGTACGGAGGGCAGGCTCGGCGGTCAGGCGCAGGTGTCGGATGTGGCCGGTGTCTGGCGGGATCTGACCGATTCCGTCAATGGCATGGCCGCCAACCTGACGGATCAGGTGCGGAACATCGCGGGGGTGGCGACCGCCGTGGCACGCGGTGATCTGTCGCAGAAGATCACCGTGGACGCGCGCGGCGAGTTCCTGGAGCTGAAGGAAACCCTCAACACGATGGTGGATCAGCTCTCGTCGTTCGCCGAGCAGGTCACGCGGGTGGCCCGTGAGGTGGGTACGGAGGGCAGGCTCGGCGGCCAGGCCGAGGTCGAGGGAGTCTCCGGCACCTGGAAGGACCTCACCCAGTCCGTCAACGGGATGGCCAACAACCTCACCTCCCAGGTCCGCAACATCTCGGAGGTCACCACGGCGGTCGCCAAGGGCGACCTCACCAAGAAGATCACGGTGGACGCCCGGGGCGAGATCCTCCAGCTGGTGACCACGGTGAACACCATGGTCGATCAGCTGTCCTCGTTCGCGGAGCAGGTGACGAGGGTCGCCCGGGAGGTGGGCACCGAAGGACAACTGGGCGGCCAGGCGGAGGTGCGCGGCGTGTCCGGCACCTGGAAAAACCTGACCGATAACGTCAACCTGATGGCCAGGAACCTGACCACTCAGGTGCGGAACATCTCCGAGGTCGCCACGGGCGTGGCCAACGGCGATCTGTCGCGCAAGGTCACCGTCGAGGCGAGCGGCGAGGTGGCCGCGCTGGCCGACACGGTCAACCGGATGGTCACCACACTGTCGTCGTTCGCCGCCGAGGTGACCCGGGTGGCGCGCGAGGTGGGCACCGAGGGCCGCCTGGGCGGTCAGGCGAAGGTGCCGGGCGTCTCGGGGACCTGGAAGGACCTGACCGAGTCGGTGAACTCGATGGCGTCGAACCTGACCGGACAGGTCCGCAACATCACCATGGTCACCACCGCCATCGCCAAGGGCGACCTGACCAAGAAGATCGACATCGACGCGCGCGGCGAGATCCAGGAGCTCAAGGAGACCCTCAACACGATGGTCGACCGGCTGTCGCTGTTCGCCGAGCAGGTGACCAAGGTGGCCAGGGAAGTGGGCACCGAGGGGCAGCTGGGCGGCCAGGCACGGGTGCCCGGCGTCGCGGGCACGTGGAAGGACCTCACCGACTCCGTCAACGAGATGGCGGTCAACCTCACCCGTCAGGTGCGCGACATCGCCCGCGTCGCCGCCTTCGTGACCCGTGGCGACCACAACGTGCGTATCGACACGGACGCCGCCGGCGAGATCCTGGTCGTCCAGGAGAACGTCAACGCCATGATCCGGAACCTGCGCGAGGCCACTTTGGCCAACAAGGAGCAGGACTGGCTGAAGGGCAACCTGGCGCGCATCTCGGCGCTGATGCAGGGCAGGCGCGACCTGAAGGACGTCGCCGGCCTGATCATGAGCGAGCTGTGCCCGGCGGTCACGGCGCAGCACGGCGCGTTCTACCTGGCGGTGCCGGCGGACGGCGACATCGATGTGGTGGCCGGGCCCGGCGAGGGCGACGACTACGAGCTGCGGATGCTCGCCTCGTACGGGTACGCGGCCGGCGCGCAGGCCATGTCGTTCCGACCGGGGGAGTCGCTGATCGGCACCGCGGCGGCCGAGCGCCGCACGCTGCTGTTCGGGCCGACGCCCGAGGGCTATCTGAAGATCTCCTCGGGGCTGGGCGAGGCCCCGCCGGTCACGGTGATCATCCTCCCGGTGCTCTTCGAGGAGCGGGTGCTCGGCGTGCTGGAGCTGGCTTCGTTCAAGCCGTTCACGCAGATCGAGCGGGACTTCCTCTCGCAGATGGCCGAGATGATCGCCACGAGCGTGAACACCATCAGCGTCAACACCCGTACCGAGATGCTGCTGGCGCAGTCGCGGGCGCTGGCCGACGAGCTCCAGGACCGTTCCGCGGAGCTGGAGCGGCAGCAGCTCGCGCTCCAGGAGTCCAACGCCGAGCTGAAGGACAAGGCGGATCTGCTCGCCAAGACCAACCGGAACATCGAGGTCAAGAACTCGGAGATCGAGGAGGCCAGGCGCGGCCTCCAGGAGCGCGCGGAGCAGCTCGCGGTCTCGATGCGCTACAAGTCCGAATTCCTGGCGAACATGTCGCACGAGCTGCGCACCCCGCTCAACTCGCTGCTGATCCTCGCCAAGCTGCTCGCCGACAACGCGGACGGCAATCTGTCCCCCAAGCAGGTGGAGTTCGCCGAGACGATCCACGGCGCGGGCACGGACCTGCTCCAGCTCATCAACGACATCCTCGATCTGTCGAAGGTCGAGGCGGGCAAGATGGAGATCAGCCCGGCCAGGATCGCGTTGGTGCAGCTCGTGGACTACATCGAGGCGTCGTTCCGTCCGCTGACCGCGGAGAAGAACCTGGAGTTCTCGGTGCGGGTGTCGCCCGAGCTGCCCGCCACCCTGCACACCGACGAACAGCGGCTGCTCCAGGTGCTGCGCAACCTGCTGTCGAACGCCGTCAAGTTCACCGAGACCGGCTCGGTCGAGCTGGTGATCAGGCCGGCGGCCGCCGAGGTGCCGGAGGACATCCGCGAGCAGATGCTGGAGAGCGGCTCGATCCAGAGCGCCGACGCGCCGCTGGTCGCGTTCGCCGTCTCGGACACCGGCATCGGGATCGCGGCGAGCAAGATGCGGGTGATCTTCGAGGCGTTCAAGCAGGCGGACGGCACGACCAGCCGCAAGTACGGCGGCACCGGGCTCGGTCTGTCGATCAGCCGGGAGATCGCGCGGCTGCTCGGCGGGGAGATCCACGCGGCGAGCGAGCCGGGGCGCGGGTCCACGTTCACCCTCTTCCTACCGCTCCAGCCGGCCGAGTTGCCGCCGCCGGGATACACGCAGCTCGCCAACGCCACGCTGACCGGCGTGGAGGAGCGGCCCCAACTGCCCCCGGCCCAGGGGGATGAGGAGCCCACCGAGGAGCCGGAGGCCGCCGCCGAGCCGGCGCGTGGCGCCCTGGCCGGTCCGGAGGACAAGGGCCGGCGGGCGTCGATCGCGGCGGAGCGCGCCGCGGAGTCGTTGACGCGGCGGCACCGCGAGCGGTTCATGGACAACGGGCAGACGCGCGGCCGGCAGCCGGAGCGGGCCGCGGAGCGGGCCGCCGAGGAGGAAGAGGCGGCGCGGCTGCGGCAGGTGTACCGGGACTTCAAGGGCCGGAAGGTGCTGATCGTCGACGACGACGTGCGCAACGTCTTCGCCCTCACCAGCGTGCTCGAACAGCACGGGCTGCGCGTACTCTATGCCGAGAACGGGCGGGAGGGCATCGAGGTGCTGGAGTCGAACGAGGACGTGGCGCTGGTCCTGATGGACATCATGATGCCGGAGATGGACGGGTATTCGACGACGTCGGCCATCCGGCGCATGCCGCAGTTCGCCGGCCTGCCGATCATCGCGCTGACCGCGAAGGCGATGAAGGGCGACCGGGAGAAGAGCATCGAGTCCGGGGCCTCGGACTACGTGACCAAGCCCGTCGACACCGATCATCTCCTGACTCTGATGACCGAGTGGATGGAGAACGGGCAGGAGTGATCTACCACACGAAGCGCCCCCGCGAACGGAACTTCCTCGGTGGCCCGAGCGTTTTCCCCGTGCGTACAGCGTAGTTCGCCGGGGCAGACAGTGCGTGGTATCGTGACGCAGCGCGATGCGATGATCACCGATCGCCCCGCGTCATTGGCCGCTGGACGAGCGGACAGATCGATTTCTGGTGTGGCGGGGGTCAGGCCGGAAAGTCTTCGGCTTCTCGCGATGAGGCGAGGGCCCGTCGGAAGCTATCGGGCGCGGTCGCGCGAGCGGCCCGGGTTCGCTGGCAATCGTGCCGGAGTTGATGCCAACATGTCCGGCACAGGACCGGACGGCGTGCATATGCCGTCTACGACGGCGGCGCCGAGCCGCGCCGCAGGGGCAAGGAGGACCGGCCATGGTGCAGAAGGCCAAGATCCTCCTGGTCGATGACCGGCCCGAGAATCTGCTGGCGCTCGAAGCGATTCTCTCGGCGCTCGATCAGACGCTGGTCCGGGCATCGTCAGGGGAGGAAGCGCTCAAGGCGCTGCTCACAGAAGACTTCGCGGTGATCCTGCTCGATGTCCAGATGCCGGGTATGGACGGCTTCGAGACGGCCGCTCACATCAAGCGGCGGGAGCGGACGCGGGACATTCCCATCATCTTCCTCACCGCGATCAACCACGGCCCGCACCACACCTTCCGCGGCTACGCGGCCGGGGCCGTCGACTACATCTCGAAGCCCTTCGACCCGTGGGTGCTGCGGGCGAAGGTGTCGGTGTTCGTCGAGTTGCACATGAAGAACATGCAACTGCGTGAGCAAGCCGCGCTTTTGCGCCGTGAGCTGGAGGGCGGGCAGGCGTCCGCCGACTCCGAGCGGGGCACCGGCGGGCTGCTGCCCGAGCTGTCCGCGCGGCTGGCCGCCGTCGAGGAGCAGGCCGAGGTGCTGACCAAGGAGCTCGCCGAGTCGGGTGGCGGTGCCGCGGTGTCCACGGCGGCCCATCTGGAGCGGAAGCTGTCCGGTCTGCGCAGGGCGCTCGACGCGCTCCAGCCGGGCGTGGCCGAGCCCAAGTCCGTGGAATCACGGCCGGGCTGACGGGTCCGGGGCGCGGGCACCGGGCGGGGCGGGGGAGCCGTCGGACGGCACACGATCCGTGCCGGGGCCCGGCTGCACCGGTAACCTCACCTCATGGCCTCAGGTACGTCCGGCAAGGGTTCCCCGAGCGCGCGCGCCGGGCGCGGCGGGGGCGCCGGGAAGGCGCCCGCCAAGAAGGCGCCCGCGAAGAAGACAGCGGCCAGGAAGGCCGCGGCTCCGGCGAGAAGGCCCGCGCCGCCGCCGAATGTGGCGTTCCGCATCATGCGGGGCCTGTGGCTCGGCCTCGCCCACCCCGTGGGCGCGCTGCTGCGGGGCATAGGGCGCGGTGCGAAGGGACTTGATCCCGCGCACCGCAAGGACGGTCTGGCCCTGCTGCTGCTCGGGCTCTCCCTGGTGGCCGCCGCCGGCACCTGGTCCAACCTCCAGGGTCCCGTCGGCGAGCTGGTCACCCTGCTGATCACCGGTGTGCTGGGCCGCCTCGACCTCATCTTCCCTCTGGTCCTGGGCTTCATCGGGGTCCGGCTCATCCGGCATCCGGAGCAGCAGGAGGCCAACGGCCGCATCGTCATCGGCCTGAGCGCGCTCCTGGTCGGGGTGCTGGGGCTGGTGCACATCGCGACGGGCGCCCCGGGGCGCGGGGAGGGCGCGCAGGCGTTGCGCGACACCGGCGGGCTCCTGGGCTGGGCCGCTTCGCGCCCCCTGATCCTGCTGGTGGGGGAGCCGCTCGCGGTCGCGCTGCTCTCGCTGCTCACCGTCTTCGGGCTCCTGGTCGTCACGGCCACCCCGGTCAACACCATTCCGCGGCGGCTGCGCAGGGGAGCGATCCGGCTCGGTCTGATCGCCGAGGCCGAGCTGGGCGAGGAGACCGAGCTGCTGACCTCGCACCAGCGCTATGACGAACAGGACGATCCGCGTGCCCGGCGCGGGCCCGAGCCCGTCGAGCGAGCCGCCCCGGAGCCTTCCCGCCCCGCGCGCAGCCCGGCCCGCCGGGCCGGACGGCGCCGCCAGGACCCGGTCGACGTGGCCGCCGCCGCGGCGGCGCTCGACGGCGCCGTGCTGCACGGCATCGAGCCCTCGCCGCTGGTCGCCGATCTCAGCAGCCGCGTGGCCACCGGCCGGAGCGGGAGCAAGCGCGGGTCCGCGCCCGAGCCCGGACCCGAGCCGGCCGGCGAGCCGCCGTACCGGGACGACCCCGGCCCCCCGCCGCCGCGCGGGGGGACGGACGGCGGCGGCGTTCCCGACCTGACGAAGTCGATCCCGCCACCGAAGGACGACGCGCTGCCGCCGCGCGCCGAGCAGCTCCAGCTCTCCGGCGACATCACCTACGCGCTCCCCAGCATCGAACTGCTGCGCCGCGGAGGTCCCGGCCGCACCCGCAGCGCGGCGAACGACGTGGTGGTCGAGTCGCTGACCAACGTCTTCTCCGAATTCAAGGTGGACGCCCGGGTCACCGGCTTCACGCGCGGCCCGACGGTCACCCGGTACGAGGTCGAGCTCGGCCCGGCCGTGAAGGTCGAGAAGATCACCGCCCTGACCAAGAACATCGCCTACGCGGTGGCCAGCCCCGACATCCGCATCATCAGCCCCATCCCGGGCAAGTCCGCGGTCGGCATCGAGATCCCCAACAGCGACCGCGAGATGGTCAACCTCGGGGACGTGCTGCGCCTGGCCGACGCGGTCGGCGATGAGCACCCGCTGGTGGTGGGCCTCGGCAAGGACGTCGAGGGCGGCTATGTGACGGCCAATCTCGCCCGTATGCCGCACCTGCTGGTGGCCGGCGCCACCGGATCGGGCAAGTCGAGCTGCGTCAACTGCCTGATCACCTCCGTGATGATGCGCGCGACGCCGGAGGATGTGCGGCTGGTGCTCGTCGACCCCAAACGGGTGGAGCTGACGGCCTACGAGGGCATCCCGCACCTCGTCACCCCCATCATCACCAACCCCAAGCGCGCGGCGGAGGCCCTGCAGTGGGTGGTGCGGGAGATGGACCTGCGCTATGACGATCTGGCCGCCTACGGGTACCGCCACATCGACGACTTCAACGCCGCCGTGCGGTCCGGCAAGGCCAGCCCGCCCCCGGGCAGCGAGCGCGACCTGACTCCCTACCCCTACCTGCTGGTGATCGTGGACGAGCTGGCCGACCTGATGATGGTCGCGCCGCGCGACGTGGAGGACGCCATCGTCCGCATCACCCAGTTGGCCCGCGCCGCCGGCATCCATCTGGTGCTCGCCACGCAGCGGCCGAGCGTCGACGTGGTCACCGGCCTGATCAAGGCGAACGTGCCCTCCCGCCTCGCCTTCGCCACCTCCTCCCTCGCCGACAGCCGGGTGATCCTCGACCAGCAGGGCGCCGAGAAGCTCATCGGCAAGGGCGACGGGCTGTTCCTGCCGATGGGCGCCAACAAGCCGGTCCGCATGCAGGGGGCCTTCGTCACCGAGGAGGAGGTGGCGGCGGTCGTCGAGCACTGCAAGGCGCAGATGGCGCCGGTGTTCCGCGAGGACGTCACCGTCTCGTCGGGGAAGAAGAAGGAGATCGACGAGGAGATCGGGGACGACCTCGATCTGCTGTGCCAGGCGGCGGAGCTGGTGGTGACCACCCAGTTCGGCTCCACCTCCATGCTCCAGCGCAAACTGCGGGTCGGCTTCGCGAAGGCCGGACGGCTGATGGATCTGATGGAGTCGCGGGGCGTGGTCGGGCCGAGCGAGGGCTCCAAGGCCAGGGACGTGCTGGTCAAGCCGGACGAATTGGATGGAGTGCTGGCACTGATCCGGGGGGAGGCTCTCCCGTAGGTCACCCGAAGGAAGGCCATTCTGTTGGCGGACAAACGCAGTGGGCCCGGTTGCCCGTTCCTTTCACAACCCCCCTAGACTTGTAAGCGCAGCACGCGGCTTCACGCTCGAAAGGCGCCCCCGTGTCCATCGGCAACCCTTCCGCCAAGGACCGGCCTTCCGTCGGTCGAATTCTCCAGCAGGCGCGCATCGACGCAAAGCTGACCGTGGATGAGGTCAGCTCGTCCACGCGCGTGCGCATTCCCATCGTCCATGCCATCGAGCAGGACGACTTCTCGCGCTGCGGCGGTGATGTGTACGCGCGCGGGCATATTCGTACGCTTGCGCGGGCTGTGGGTGCGGACGCCAACGAGCTGATCGAGCTCTTCAACGCCGAGCAGGGCACCGAGCCGCCGTCGCTGTCGTCCGGGCCGCTGTTCGAGGCCGAGCGGATCCGGCCCGAGCCGCGTCGGCCGAACTGGACGGCGGCCATGGTGGCCGCGATCGTCGCCGTGATCGGCTTCGTCGGGTTCACCTTCTTCAGCGGTGGTGGCGGGGAGGACGCCGGCTCGGTCGCCGAGGGCAGCCAGACGGGTGAGCCCGCGCCGGATCAGACGCGGAACGCCGATCAGCCCACCCAGGAGCCGTCGCCCGAGCCCTCGGAGAGCGCGGTGGCGGCCGTCCCGGCCGACAAGGTGACCGTCAAGGTGACCGCCGAGGGCGGTTCGAGCTGGATCTCGGCGAAGGACAGCAACGGCCGGGTCCTGTTCGAGGACGTGCTCCAGGATGGCGACTCCGAGACCTTCACGGACGATGAGCAGATCGATCTGGTGCTCGGCAACGCCGGAGCCGTCCAGCTCCACGTCAACGGCAAACAGATCGAGGACGTGTTCGAAATGGGGCAGGTGCAGCGGCTGACCTACACCCCGGGCGACCCCGAGGAAGGCTGACCCCGCTCCCGGCCCGCGGCGGCCGGGGCGGGCGGGCCTCCCGGGACGAAGTAGGCTGAGGCCATGTCCGAACGCCGTACCGTTGCCCTGGTCACCCTTGGTTGCGCTCGTAATGAAGTGGACTCCGAGGAGCTGGCGGGGCGGCTGGCCGCGGACGGCTGGGACCTCGTGGACGACGCCGCCGACGCCGAGGTGGCCGTCGTCAACACGTGCGGCTTCGTGGACGCCGCCAAGAAGGACTCCGTCGACGCGCTGCTCGAAGCCGGCGAGCTGAAGGCCGCGGCGACCGGTGGCGGCGGCGGGCGGACCCAGGCCGTCGTCGCCGTCGGCTGCATGGCGGAGCGCTACGGCAAGGAGCTCGCCGACGCGCTGCCCGAGGCCGACGCCGTGCTCGGCTTCGACGACTACGCCGACATCTCGGCCCGGCTGCGGACCATCCTGTCCGGCGGCGTGCACGCCCCCCACATCCCGCGCGACCGGCGCAAGCTGCTGCCCATCAGCCCGTCCGAGCGGCAGGGCACGGATGTCGCCCTGCCCGGGCACGGCACGATCACCGACCTGCCCGCCGGGGTGGCACCGGCCTCCGGGCCGCGCGCCCCGCTGCGGCGGCGGCTCGGCGACGGTCCCGTCGCCTCGGTCAAGCTGGCCTCCGGCTGCGACCGGCGGTGCACGTTCTGCGCCATTCCCTCCTTCCGGGGCTCGTTCGTCTCCCGGCGTCCCTCCGACGTCCTCGCGGAGGCGCGCTGGCTGGCCGGCGAGGGCGTGAAGGAGATCATGCTGGTCTCCGAGAACAACACCTCCTACGGCAAGGACTTCGGCGACATCCGGCTGTTGGAGACCCTGCTGTCCGAACTGGCCGCCGTGGACGGGCTGGAGCGCGTCCGGGTGAGCTATCTCCAGCCGGCCGAGATGCGCCCCGGGCTGATCGACGTGCTCACCGGCACCGAGAAGGTCGCGCCCTACTTCGACCTCTCCTTCCAGCACTCCGCGCCCTCGGTGCTGCGCGCGATGCGGCGCTTCGGCGACACCGACCGGTTCCTGGAGCTGCTCGCCACCATCCGCGGCAAGGCGCCGTTGGCCGGCGTCCGGTCGAACTTCATCGTGGGCTTCCCCGGCGAGACCGAGGCCGACCTGGCCGAGCTGGAGCGCTTCCTCACCGAGGCCCGGCTGGACGCCATCGGCGTCTTCGGCTATTCGGACGAGGAGGGCACCGAGGCCGCCGGATATCAGGGCAAGCACGACCCCGAGCTGATCGCCGAGCGGCTGACCCGGGTCTCCCGGCTCGCCGAGGAGCTGATCGCGCAGCGCGCCGAGGAGCGTGTGGGCGAGCACGCGCGGGTACTGATCGAATCGGTCGATCCGGAAGAGGAAGCCGAGGGAGAGGTGCTCGCCGTGGGCCGTGGGCCGCACCAGGCGCCCGAGACGGACGGGCACGTCGTCATCGTGGAGTCGCCGTCCGGGCACGGCCGGGACCCCGGCGCCGGGCCGAGGGTCGGGCAGCTCGTCGATGTCGAGATCGTCGCCGCGCGGGGCGTGGATCTGATCGCCGTGGAGCGGCCCGCCGCCGGCGGCGGGCACGCGGCCGAGGCCGGAAGATGACGGACATGCCGGCCCGAGCCACCGGAAAGGGTCCGCTGGCCGGGAGGGCCGCGGCCCGGACCGCGGCACCCGGTCTGTGGAACATCGCGAACATCCTCACGATGGTGCGCCTGCTGCTGGTGCCCGGCTTCGTGCTGCTGATGTTCGCGGACGGGGGGCACGATCCGGCCTGGCGGTCCCTGGCGTGGGCCGCGTTCACCATCGCCATGATCACCGACCTTTTCGACGGCGAGCTGGCCCGGCGCCGCAACATCGTGACCGACTTCGGCAAGATCGCGGACCCCATCGCGGACAAGGCGATCATGGGCGCGGCGCTCATCTGTCTCTCGGTGCTGGGGGATCTGCCCTGGTGGGTGGCGGGCGTCATCCTCGTCCGGGAGCTGGGGGTCACGCTGATGCGGTTCTGGGTGATCCGGCACGGGGTCATCGCCGCCAGCCGGGGCGGCAAGCTGAAGACACTCACCCAGGGCATCGCCGTGGGCATGTACATCCTGTCGCTCACCGGGACGCTGGCCACCCTGCGCTGGTGGGTGATGGCGGCGGCCGTGGTGCTCACCGTGGCGACAGGGCTGGACTACGTGCGACAGGCTGTCGTGCTGCGCCGGGCGGGCCTGGCCCGGGAGCGGACGGCGGCGCGGGAGAACGGATGAGCGGCAAGGGCGAGCCGGAGGAGCCCGCGCTGGCGGCGCAGGTGATGGACCTGCTCGGGCGGCGCGGGCAGACGGTGGCCGTGGCGGAATCGCTGACCGGGGGCCTGGTCGCGGCGGAGCTCACCGAGGCGCCCGGCGCTTCCAGGATGTTCCGCGGCTCGGTCACCGCCTATGCCACGGAGATCAAACGGAGCGTGCTGGGGGTGGACGGCGCGTTGCTGGACGAGCGGGGAGCCGTGGACGCGGAGGTTGCCCGGCAGCTCGCCACGGGCGTCCGTGACCTGCTGGGCGCCGACTGGGGAGCGGCCACGACGGGGGTCGCCGGACCCGAGCCGCAGGACGGTAATCCGGTCGGGACCGTGCACATTGCGGTTTCGGCGGCCGGAACCGGGAAAGTCGTGGCTCAGCGGCTGAATCTGCGAGGTGACCGGGCCGCGATCCGGGCCGGCACCGTAAGGGCCGTGCTGGCCCTTCTGCGCGACGAGCTGATCCTCCCCCGAGTGGAGGACACACCCTGAGCCGCGGCGGCGGGGCAGGATACGGAACAGAACGGAGAGGATGGATGTTTGCAGCCCTGAGTGAACAAGACATCGCTCCCCGCCCCGTTGGAGTCCGAGGCGGTACGGTGGGGCATGAAGCAAGCGAGGCCAACGGTCCGAGGAGGGAGCCACCGATGATCCTGCTCCGTCGCCTGCTGGGTGACGTGCTGCGTCGGCAGCGCCAACGTCAGGGCCGCACCCTGCGTGAAGTGTCCTCCTCGGCCAGAGTCTCCCTCGGATACCTCTCCGAGGTCGAGCGTGGGCAGAAGGAAGCTTCCTCCGAGCTGCTGGCCGCCATCTGCGACGCGCTCGATCTGCGGATGTCCGAGCTGCTGCGGGAAGTCAGTGACGAGCTGGCCCTCGCCGAGCTGGCCCAGTCCGCCGCGAGCGACACGGTGCCGTCCCTGGGTGTCCCGCCCGGGCGGACGCTGGGCGAGCGTCCCATGGAGCGCCCCATGCTGAATCCGGTGCGTGTGACCTCCGTCACCCACCGTCCCGACGACCACGTGACGATCAAGGCCCAGGCCGAGGCAGTCGACGTCGTCGCCGCCTGATCTTTTGGGTCCCGGTCCGGGCATGGACGCCCGGTCGTCCGAGTCTCTTCCGTCCTTCTTTCGCGCCCCCGGTCAGGGCCGCAGCCGGAGCCCGCGCGGCGTCGCGTGGAATCCGGCGGCCTCCAGAAGCCCGGCCCAGAACGGGTCGGTGAGCACCGGGGAGCCGTTCACCCGTTCCACTGTCAGCGTGCCCAGCGCGCCGTTCCTGGCGGCCTGTGCCAGGGCCTCGGCGGCTGCCCGCAGCGCCGCGTCCGGCTGCGCGGCTTCCGTGGTGGCGTCTTCCCCGGCGGGCCAAGCGAGGAGCGTCCGTCCGCCGCGCTCAAGATAGAGCGTGAGCCGTCCGTCCACCAGCGTGACCAGAGCCCCGGCCTTGCGGCCCGGCTTGTGCCCCGCACCCGGCACGCCGCCGCTCCCGGCCTCCGGGGCGGGGTGGGGGTACCTCCCGGCCTCCCGGGCGGGGTGGGGGTACCTCCCGGCCTCCCGGGCCGGGGGAGGCTCCGGCCACGGCAGGGCCGCGCCGTAGGCGTTGGCCGGGTCGGTGGCGGCGAGCACCAGCGCCTTTCGACCGGTGCCCGCGCCGGGCTCGGGACCGGCGGCCCCACGCTCCGCGGCGGTGCTGATCGCCCGCAGCCGGTCCACCGCGCCGTCCATCGCGAACTGGGCCGCACCGAGCCCCTCCACCACATATCCGCGCCTGGCCCGGCCGCTCTCCTCGAAGGCGGACAGCACCCGGTACGCCGCGGCGAAGCCGCCCTCGACGCCCTCGGCCGCCACGGCCCCGCGCGTGACCACCCCGTGCCGGTCCAACAGCGTGCGCGCGAGCGCGTGGGCGCGCAGCGTGGGATCGGCCTCCCGCTCCGGCAGCAGCGACCAGCGGCCGGCCACGGTCGGCGGCCCTCCGCGCGAGACGGCGGGGCGTGTCGCGGGGCCCGCCCACCGGCCGCGTGGCGTCGTCCGCCGGGCCCGGTGCGCGACTGAGCCCGCGGTGCGGCCGGAGCCGAGCAGGGCGCGCAGCGGTCCCAGGGTGTCGTTGGTCAGCCGGCCGGACCACGCCAGGTCCCAGACCAGGTCGGCGAGCACGGCGTCCGAGACCTCGTGCCCGGCGGCCCTGACCTGCTCGGCGATCTGCCGGAAGAACAGCCCGTAGCCCCCCGCGAGCGCGTCCAGCACGGCGCGATGCGCCGGGGTCAGCTCCAGCGGGTGCGGCGGCGGGAGCAGTGACGGCGCGGCGTCGGCCGGATGGAGAGCGATCCAGCCGTCCTTGCCCGGCAGCGCTCCCGCGCCCGCCCAGACCACCTCGCCGGACGCCGTCAGCTCGTCCAGCATCGGCGGGGCGTATCCCGAGACCCGCGAGGGCAGCACCAGCCGCTCCAGCGCGGAGGCCGGGACGGGCGCGCCCTGGAGCTGCTCGACGGCCCGCAGCAGGCCGTCGACCCCCCGCAGCCCGCCGCGCCCCGCGATGCCGCCGACGTGCTGCCACTGGGGCAGGAAGGCGGCCAGCGCGGCCGGCGGCACCGGCTCCAGCTCCTGGCGCAGGGCGGCCAGCGAGCGCCGCCGCAGCCGCCGCAGCACGGCGGGGTCGCACCACTCGTGCCCGACGCCGCCCGGCCTGAACTCGCCTTGGACGAGCCGCCCTTCGGCGGCCAGCCGGTGCAGCGCGCCGTCCGCGACGGCGGTGCCGAGACCGAAGTGGGCGGCGGCCTGGGCGGAGGTGAACGGGCCGTGGGTGCGCGCGTACCGGGCCAGCAGGTCGCCCAGCGGATCCGCGACCGGCTCGGTGAACGCCTCGGGGACGCCCACGGGCAGGGCGACGCCCAGGGCGTCCCGCAGTCGGCCGGCGTCCTCGATCGCCGCCCAGCGCTCCTCGCCCGCGACGCGGACGCGCAGCGCGCGCCGGGCCGCGACCAGCGCCCCGGCCCACTCGGGCGCCGCTCCCCGCTCGGCCAGCTCGGCGTCGGTGACCGGTCCGAGGACGCGCAGCAGATCCGCGACGCCCTCGACATCCCTCACCCGGCGGTCCTCGCTCAGCCACCGCGACTCCCGCTCCAGCTCGGCCAGGACGGCCGGATCGAGCAGCTCCCGCAGCTCCGCGCGGCCGAGCAGCTCGGCCAGCAGCCGGGAGTCCAGGGAGAGGGCGGCGGCGCGTCGTTCGGCCAGGGGGGAGTCGCCCTCGTACAGATACTGGGCGACATAGCCGAAGAGGAGGGAGCGGGCGAACGGCGAGGGCTCGCGTGTGGTGACCTCGACCAGCCTGACCCTTCTGGCCTCGATGTCCCCCATCAGCTCGGTCAGCCCCGGCACGTCGAACACGTCCTGCAGGCACTCGCGGACCGCCTCCAGCACGATCGGGAACGATCCGAACCCGGCGGCCACCGACAGCAGCTGGTGCGCCCGCTGCCGCTGCTGCCACAGCGGGGTGCGCTTGCCGGGGCTGCGCCGCGGCAGCAGCAGGGCCCGCGCGGCGCACTCCCGGAACCGGGCCGCGAAGAGCGCCGAGCCGCCCACCTGGTCGGTGACGAGCTGATCGACCTCGCTCTTGTCGAACAGCACGTCGCCCGCGCCGACCGGCGCCCGGCCGTCGTCGAACGCCGGGTCGCCGCCGACCTCGTCCGCGCCGAGGTCCGCGCCCAGCAGGTCGGCGTCGGGCAGCCGCAGCACGATGCCGTCGTCCGCGTGCAGCACCTGCGCGTCCATGCCGAAGCGCTCGGTGAGCCGCGCGCCCAGCGCCAGGGCCCAGGGCGCGTGCACCTGGGCGCCGAAGGGCGAGTGCACCACGATCCGCCAGTCGCCCAACTCGTCGCGGAACCGCTCGACCACGATCGTGCGGTCGTCCGGGATGTGTCCGCACGCCTGGCGCTGCTCGTCCAGATACGCCAGCACGTTGTCCACCGCCCAGGCGTCCAGGCCCGCCGCCGCCAGCCGCTCGCGGGCCGCCGCCGGGTCCAGGCCGCCGATCTCGCGGAGGAACGCGCCCAGCGCCCGACCGAGCTCCAGCGGACGGCCGAGCTGGTCCCCCTTCCAGAACGGCAGCCGGGCGGGGACGCCGGGCGCGGGCGAGACCAGCACCCGGTCGCGGGTGATGTCCTCGATCCGCCAGGACGTCGTGCCCAGCGTGAAGACGTCGCCCACCCGGGACTCGTAGACCATCTCCTCGTCCAGCTCGCCGACCCGGCCACCGCCCTTCTTGGGGTCGGCCCCGGCCAGGAAGACCCCGAAGAGGCCGCGGTCGGGGATCGTGCCGCCCGAGGTGACCGCGAGCCGCTGCGCGCCGGGCCGGCCGGTCACGGTGTGCGCCACCCGGTCCCAGACCAGCCGGGGCCGCAGCTCCGCGAAGGCGTCGGACGGATAGCGCCCGGCCAGCATGTCGAGCACCGCGTGGTACGCCGACTCGGGCAGCGCGGCGAACGGCGCGGCGCCGCGGACCAGCGCCAGCAACTCGTCCACGTCCCAGGGGTCCATCGCCGTCATGGCCACGATCTGCTGCGCGAGGACGTCCAGCGGATTGGCCGGGACGCGCAGCGACTCGATGGCCCCGGTCCGCATCCGCTCGGTGACCACCGCCGACTGCACCAGATCCCCCCGGTACTTGGGGAAGATCACGCCCGCCGAGACGGCCCCGACGTGGTGCCCGGCGCGGCCCACCCGCTGGAGGCCGGAGGCCACCGAGGGCGGCGACTCGACCTGCACGACCAGGTCCACCGCTCCCATGTCGATGCCCAGCTCCAGGCTGGAGGTGGCGACCACGGCGGGCAGCCGCCCGGCCTTCAGGTCCTCCTCGATGTGCGCCCGCTGCTCCTTGGACACCGAGCCGTGGTGCGCCCGCGCCAGCACCGCGCTCGCGCCCCTGGCCGCGCCCGAGCCGCCCATGAGGAGGGCGGGCGCGTGCTCCTCGGGCAGCGGCTCGCCGGTGGCCCGCTCGTGGGCGATCTCGTTCATCCTGTTGCACAGGCGCTCGGCCAGCCGCCGGGAGTTGGCGAAGACGATCGTGGAGCGGTGCGCCTGCACCAGATCCACGATGCGCTCCTCCACAGGCGGCCAGATCGAGGGCGTCCCGCCCTGGTCCGGGGCGTCCGGCACCGGCGAGCCGCCAAGCTCCCCCATGTCCTCCACCGGCACCACCACCGACAGGGCGAACTCCTTGCCGACGGGCGGCTGGACGATCGTCGCCTTGCGCCGTGGCGAGAGGAAGCGGGCCACCTCGTCCACCGGGCGCACGGTCGCGGACAGCCCGATCCGGCGGGCGGGCCGGCTCAGCAGCGCGTCGAGGCGCTCCAGGGAGAGGGCGAGATGGGCGCCGCGCTTGGTGCCCGCCACCGCGTGCACCTCGTCCAGGATCACCGTCTCCACGCCGGTGAGCGCCTCCCTGGCCGCCGAGGTGAGCATCAGGAACAGCGACTCGGGGGTGGTGATCAGGATGTCGGGCGGCCGTCTGGCCAGCGAGCGGCGGTCGGCCGGGGAGGTGTCCCCGGTCCTGATGCCGACCCTGATCCCGGGCTCGGGCAGGCCGAGCCGGACCGCCTCCTGCCGGATGCCGGTGAGGGGGCTGCGCAGATTCCGCTCGACGTCGACGGCCAGGGCCTTGAGCGGCGAGACATACAGCACGCGGCACCGCTTGTGCGTCTCGGCGGGCGGGGGTGTGGCGGCCAGCCGGTCGAGCGAGGCGAGGAACGCGGCCAGGGTCTTCCCCGAGCCGGTCGGCGCCACCACCAGCGCGTCCGACTCCTCGGCGATCGCCCGCCACGCTCCTTCCTGCGCGGGGGTGGGCGCGTGGAAGGCACGGGAGAACCACGCCCGCGTGGCGGGGGAGAACCCGTCGAGTGCCGCATGTCCGTGCATGTGCCCATCGTGCACCCCGGCACCGACAGCGACGCACAAGGGCCGAATGGGACGGCCGGAGCGGGACGGCCGGAGCGCGGTGGGCGGGACGGCCGAGCGGGACGGTGGGCGGGACGGGCTGGAGGCGCCGGACGGGCGCCGGGAGCGGGCGCGCCACTGGCGGCACCCGCAGTTGCCGGATGTGGACCCGCCGCGGGCGCGGTACGTGCGGCGGACGTTCATCCGGCACACCCACCGGACGTTCGTGATCGCCGGGATCACCGAGGGCGTGGAGGCGTTCCGGCAGCTCGTCAGCGCCCTGGCGGCGGTGGCGGCGCGCTCACCGGGCTGCAGACCGTGGACGGCGGCGGCTCGCCGGTCCTGGTCGCGCGGGCGGCCGGGGTCGCGGCGGCGGGAGCCGTGCTGCTGGCGCGGGCGCCGTTCCTGGCGGTCGTGGCGGTGGCGGTGGCGGTGGCCGACACGGCGGGGGTCAGGGCCGTCGGTGGGTGACCGCCGCGCGCGGGCGGGATACCACTCGTCGCGGACGCCGTCCGGGACCGTGAGCTCGTGACCGCCGCGCGTGGACGGGACATCACGGGCGGGATACTGGGGGCATGCGGCTGACGGACTTCTGGGAGCGGATGGCGGAGCAGTTCGGTCCCGGGTATGTGGATTCCTTCGCCCGCGACCATGTGATGGCGGAGCTCGGCGGGCGGACCGTGTACGAGGCACTGGACGCCGGATGGAGCGCCAAGGATGTCTGGCGCGCGGTGTGCGCGGCGGTCGATGTGCCCCCGCACCTGCGCTGACGCCGCCGACCTGCGGTTTTTCCGGCACTCCGGATGCTGGGGAACGCTTGACACGCAAATCGAACAAGCATTCTCATGGGGGGATACGGAACGGTGTCTCGGTCCCCGCGGGCCGATTGTCAGTGGCAGGCGCTAGCGTCCGTGCTTGTGAAGCGATCGAATCAGACGGACCGGGTGGCACCGATGGCAGGTACGGACCGCGAGAAGGCGCTCGACGCCGCTCTCGCGCAGATTGAGCGGCAGTTCGGGAAGGGCGCGGTGATGCGGCTGGGCGAGCGGCCGAACGAGCCGATCGAGATCATCCCCACCGGCTCCACGGCTCTCGATGTGGCCCTCGGCGTCGGCGGGTTGCCGCGCGGACGTGTGGTGGAGGTGTTCGGCCCCGAGTCCTCGGGCAAGACGACGCTGACGCTGCACGCGGTGGCGAACGCCCAGAAAGCGGGCGGCACCGTCGCGTTCATGGACGCGGAGCACGCGCTCGACCCGGAGTACGCCAAGAAGCTCGGCGTGGACGTGGACCAGCTCATCCTGTCCCAGCCCGACAACGGCGAGCAGGCCCTTGAGATCACCGACATGCTCATCCGCTCCGGCGCGCTCGACCTCATCGTCATCGACTCCGTGGCGGCGCTCGTGCCGCGCGCGGAGATCGAGGGCGAGATGGGCGACTCCCATGTCGGCCTCCAGGCCCGGCTGATGAGCCAGGCCCTGCGGAAGATCACCGGCGCGCTCAACCAGTCGAAGACCACGGCCATCTTCATCAACCAGCTCCGGGAGAAGGTCGGCGTGATGTTCGGCTCGCCGGAGACGACGACCGGCGGCCGGGCGCTGAAGTTCTACGCCTCGGTGCGGCTCGACATCCGCCGCATTGAGACGCTGAAGGACGGCACCGACGCCGTGGGCAACCGCACGCGCGTCAAGGTGGTCAAGAACAAGGTGGCCCCGCCCTTCAAGCAGGCCGAGTTCGACATCCTCTACGGCACCGGCATCAGCCGCGAGGGCGGCCTGATCGACATGGGCGTCGAGAACGGGTTCATCCGGAAGTCCGGCGCCTGGTACACATACGAGGGCGACCAGCTCGGCCAGGGCAAGGAGAACGCGCGGAATTTCCTGCGGGACAACCCCGATCTGGCCAACGAGATCGAGCGGAAGATCAAGGAGAAGCTGGGCATCGGGCCGAAGCCCGAGACCCCGGCGGCCGAGCCGGTCAAGGACGCGGCGGTCAAGGACGCGGCCGGTAAGGACACTGCGGCCAAGGACGTGGCGGGCAAGGACGCGCTGGACGTGGCCCCGGTGACGGCGACGCCCGTGACCGCTCCGGTCAAGGCGGCCAAGGCGGCCAAGCCCGTGGCGGCCAAGAGCTGACGGTGACCCGGCGCAGTGAGTGGCCGGAGCGCCCGGCGCGCGAAGACTGCGGTGGCCCCGCTCCGTCGAGGGCCGGAGCGGGGCCACCGCGCAGCACCCCGAGGGACCCGGTGGAGCGGGCGCGAGCGATCTGCCTGCGTCTGCTCACCGGAACCCCGCGCACCCGGCGGCAGTTGACCGACGCCCTGCGCGAGCGGGACGTTCCCGAGCAGGTGATCACGGCGGTGCTGGACCGTTTCGAGGAGGTGGGGCTCATCGATGACGCGGCGTTCGCGGACGCCTGGGTGGAATCCCGGCACCACGGCCGCGGTCTGGCCCGGCGGGCGCTCGCCCGCGAGCTGCGCACCAAGGGGGTGGCCCCGTCGGTGATTGACGAGGCGGTCGGGCAGCTCGACCCGGAGCGGGAGGAGGCGACCGCGCGGGACCTGGTCGAGCGCCGGCTGCGGGCGACCCGGGGTGTCGCTCCCGAGAAGCGGCTGCGGCGGCTGGTCGGGATGCTGGCCCGCAAGGGCTATCCGGAGCCGCTGGCGCTGCGGGTGGTCCGCGAGGTCCTGGCGGCCGAGGGCGTGGAGGAGGATGGCGAGGTGTTCCCGGACGAGCTCTGAAGCTCAGCGGCCGGTCGCCCGGGGCTCGGCCGCGGGCGGGACCTCCTGGCCCCCGGGGCCGGAAGAGGGAGGCTCGTCACTCGCGCCGCGCAGCGTCCGCACGCACTCCCGCAGGGCCTCCTGGTCGGTGCCCGCGAGGGCGGCGGCGAGGTGCCCGTCGGGGCGGACGACCAGCAGGGTATGTGCCCCGGCGCCGGGGTACTCCTCGGTGACCAGCACCTCGGCGGGCAGCGGCAGCGTGCGCGCCGCCGCGGCCAGTTCGGGCATGAGGCCGGCGGACAGCCAGTGCTTGGCGTCCCACACGCCGGCCCCCGGAGCGGTGAGCACCAGCAGCAGCGGGCCGCCCAGCCGGTCCCGCAGCCGGCTCGCCGAACCGTCGAGGGCGATGACCGGCACGTCCGCGGTCGGCGCGCCGAGCGGGGTGTCGGTGGCGTGGGCGCCCCTGGGCACGCTGGCGATCGGGGAGGCGGCGTAGCGGGCGGGCGCGCCCAGCGCGCCCCGGCCCAGGTGCCCGTCGGTCAGCAGGGCGAGCCGCCCCCGGCCACGGCCGGTGAGCCGGGCCGACAGGCCACCCCGGCCGCGCGCCAGCGGCAGCGCCTGGTCCACCGCGCGCAGCCGGACGCCGACGGCGGTGCGGCGTTCGGCCTGGTAGCTGTCGAGCAGGGTCTCGGCATGGCCCTCGTGGCAGGCGACGGCCAGCTTCCAGGCGAGGTTGTCCACGTCCCGCAGCCCCTCGCCGACCTGCTGGGTGCCGAGCGCGCCGACCAAGTGGGCGGCGTCGCCGGCCAGGAAGACCCGTCCGGTGCGCCAGCTCCGGGCCAGCCGTTGGTGGCAGATATGCACGC
Source organism: Streptomyces sp. NBC_01803 (assembly GCF_035917415.1). Lineage (NCBI taxonomy): Bacteria > Bacillati > Actinomycetota > Actinomycetes > Kitasatosporales > Streptomycetaceae > Streptomyces > Streptomyces sp. NBC_01803. The sequence continues at coordinate 1,564,680 of NZ_CP109073.1, read as the reverse complement.
CGGTGTCCAGCAGGTCGTAGGCCGGGACCTCGCCGCCGTGCCAGGCGGCGAGCGTGGCGTGCACCCGGTCGAGCAGGGACTCCGGGGTGACCAGGCCGTCGTCCGGCGGCAGCGGCCAGTCCAGCCGCCACCGGCCCCCGGTCAGCGGCCGGGCGGTGACCTCGCCGACGGGCAGCCCGCGGTGCAGCCCGGCCTCCTCCGGCCGGGGCAGCTCGGCCCGCAGCGCCGCCACCGCGTACCGGGCGACGCCGGTGCGGCCGTGGAAGGGTATGCCGAGCAGCTTCCGCACGGTGGACCGGGCGCCGTCGCAGCCGACCAGATGGCTGCCGCGCCACTGCCGGTTCTGCTCGCGCCGCCCGTCCGGGGCGCGCGAGACGGTGTGCGCCACCACCTCGCCGCCGCGCTGCTCGATGTCGGTCAGCCGGTGCCCCCTGGCCAGCCGCACCAGCTCCTGGCGGACGGCGGCGTCCCGCAGCGCCCGGTGCAGCACGTGCTGCGGCACATGGCGCGGGGCGTTCCCCGGAGCGAACTCCTCGTGCAGCACCGTCCTGCCCCGGAGCGTGGCGCGCCAGCCGAGCCACGCCGCCGCCTCCTCGGCGACGCCCGGCAGCGCGGCCCAGCGGGCGACGTCGTGCGGCAGCACGCAGGTGCGGGCGAGGCGCGAGGGAGGCGGCCCGTCGGCGCCGTCGAGGACGACGGTGGGGACGCCGTGCCCGGCGAGGGCAAGCGCCAGCGCGAGCCCGACAGGGCCCGCGCCGGCGATGATCACGGGCAGCACAGCACGTATGGAACCGAGCGCGTGATCAGGCGTCAAGTCGGCCCCCGTTCGGGCCGCTTGGCCTAGGTTCTGGTATCGGGACCCTGTCCGAGGCGATATGGCCCGGGTACGTCCCCGGCGATGTCCATCTCCTCGGTGGTGGTGGTCGACAGTACCGCACCGGTGGTGCGCTTGCCCCGGCGGATCCGCCCTTCCAGCCAGCCCGCGAAGCTGGTCAGGAGGAAGTTCAGCGCGACGAAGACCGCCGCGGCCATCGTGTAGGCGGCGATGGTGTTGGAGTAGTTGGTCGAGACGAGCCGGGCGTTGCTCAGCAGCTCGCTGTAGCCCAGCATGACGCCGCCGAGCGCCGTGTCCTTGACGATGACCACCAGCTGGCTGACGATCGCCGGGAGCATGGCCGTCACCGCCTGCGGCAGCAGCACGTGGACCATCGTCTGGCCCTTGCGCATGCCGATCGCCTGCGCCGCGTCGGACTGTCCCCTGGGCAGGGACAGCACGCCGGCCCGGACCACCTCGGCCAGCACCGAGGCGTTGTACAGCACCAGACCGGTCACCACCGCGTAGAGCGGGCGCACGTCCCGCTCGACGTTGCTCCACAGCGCGTACGCCTCGTTGGCGAACAGCATCAGCAGCAGCACCGGGATGGCGCGGAAGAACTCCACGACCGCGCCCGCCGTGCCCCTGATCCACGAGTGGTCGGACAGCCGCCCGATGCCGAGCACCGCTCCCAGCGGCAGCGCGATGACCAGGGACAGACCCGCCGCGGTCACGGTGTCCTGGAGGCCGGGGAGCAGATAGGTCGTCCACACGCGGGAGTCGGTGAAGAACGGCTCCCACTTGTCGGCGTCCAGCTGGTTCTTGTCGTCGAGCTGCTGCCACACCCACCAGCCGACGGCCGCGAGGACGACGAGGAAGAGGACGGCGTAGACGGCGTTGCGGACCTTGGCGCGCGGCCCGGGGGCGTCGTAGAGAACGGACAGGTCACTCATCGCTTCACCGCCACGCGCTTGGCCACCCAGCCGAGCAGCAGCCCGGTGGGCAGGGTCAGGACCATGAATCCGAGGGCGAACAGGACGGCGATCGGGATCAGCTCCGCTTCGTTCTCGATCATCTCCCGCATCAGCAGCGCGGCTTCGGCGACACCGATCGCCGCGGCCACCGTGGTGTTCTTGATCAGGGCGATCAGTACGTTCGTCAGCGGCGCCACCGAGGTGCGGAACGCCTGCGGGAGAACGATCAGCCGCAGCACCTGCGAGAAGCTCAGACCGAGGGCGCGCGCCGCCTCCGCCTGGCCGACCGGGACCGTGTTGATCCCGGAGCGCAGCGCCTCGGAGACGAAGGTGGAGGTGTAGGCGATGAAGCCGAGGACCGCCAGCCGGAAGCCGAGCGTCTCGGCGTCGCGGTCCGTCCACATCTCCATGCCCAGGGTCTGGTTCAGGCCCAGGGAGCAGAAGACGATCAGCAGGGTCAGCGGGGTGTTGCGGAAGATGTGCACATAACCGGCGGCGAAGGCACGCATGATCGGCACCGGGCTGACGCGCATCGCGACCAGTGCCGTTCCCCAGATGAGCGAGCCGATGGCGGAGAAGACGGCGAGCTCAATCGTCGTCCAGAAGGCCCCGAACAAGTCGTATCGATCGAGATCAAGGAAATCGAACACGGAATCTCTCAGTCTCGCGTCGAGAATGCGGGAAGAGCGGGAAGAGGCGTGGCGCGCCGGCGCTGACCGGCGCGCCACTCAGGGCGCCGACCGATCAGTCGGTTTCCGTGATCTCCGGAGCGGGCTCGGCCTCGTAGCCGGCCGGACCGAAGTTCTCCGCGACGAAGCCCTCCCACGAGCCGTCGTCGACCATCTGCTGGAGGGCCGCGTTGACGTCCTCCCGCAGGTCGGAGTCCTTCGGCAGGCCGACGCCGTAGTGCTCGTCGCTGAGCTCCAGTCCGGCGAGCTTGAACTTGCCCTGGTTCTGCTCCTGCGCGGCGTACCCGGCGAGGATGGAGTCGTCCGTGGTCAGCGCGTCGACCGTGCCGTTCTCCAGACCGGTGAGGCACTCGGAGTAGGTGCCGAACTGGCGGAGGTCGGCGTTCGGCGCGAAGTCCTCCTGCACGTTCTGCGCGGAGGTGGAGCCGGTGACCGAGCACAGGGTGAGGGAGTTGATCGCGTCCACGTCGGCGACCTCGTCGTCCTCGCGGATCAGCAGGTCCTGGTGGGCGAGGAAGTACGGGCCGGCGAAGTCGACCTGCTGCTTGCGCTCGTCGTTGATCGAGTAGGTGGCGACGATGAAGTCCACGTCGCCCCGCTTGAGGAGGTTCTCGCGCTCGGCGCTGGGCGCCTCCTCCCAGGTGATCTGGTCCGGCTCGTAGCCCAGCTCGCCCGCGATGTAGGTGGCGACGTCGACGTCGAAGCCCTCGTAGGTGCCGTCCGGCGTCTTCAGGCCCAGACCCGGCTGGTCGAACTTGATGCCGATGGTGATGCCGTCGTCGCTGTCATCGCCGCCACCACAGGCCGTGGCGGTCAGGGAGAGAGCGAGGACGGTGGCGGCCAGCGCGCTTGCCTTGCGGAGTCTCATCGTGGGAAATCCCCTTGTCCTGGGTCGGATCGGGTGGGTACGGGAAGGTGTCGCCGCGCTCAGTGCTGGAGGATCTTGGACAGGAAGTCCTTGGCCCGGTCACTGCGCGGGTTGTCGAAGAACTGGTGCGGCTCGGCCTCTTCGACGATCCGGCCGTCGGCCATGAACACCACGCGGTTCGCGGCGGAGCGCGCGAAGCCCATCTCGTGGGTGACGACGACCATGGTCATCCCCTCACGGGCGAGCTGACGCATGACTTCGAGGACTTCGTTGATCATCTCGGGGTCCAGCGCCGAGGTCGGCTCGTCGAAGAGCATCACCTTCGGCTCCATCGCCAGCGCGCGGGCGATGGCGACCCGCTGCTGCTGGCCGCCGGAGAGCTGCGCGGGGTACTTGTCCGCCTGGTTGCCGACGCCCACCCGGTCCAGCAGCGCGCGGGCCCGCGTCTCGACCTCGGCCTTGTCCTTCCGCCGCACCTTGACAGGGCCGAGTATCACGTTCTGCAACACCGTCTTGTGCGCGAAGAGGTTGAACGACTGGAAGACCATGCCCACGTCGGCCCGCAGCCGGGCCAGCTCCCGGCCCTCCGCCGGGAGCGGGACGCCATCGATGGTGATGGTCCCGGAGTCGATCGTCTCCAGGCGGTTGATCGCACGGCACAGCGTGGACTTGCCGGAACCGGAGGGACCGATCACGACGACGACTTCGCCGCGCTCGATGGTCAGATCGATGTCCTGAAGCACGTGCAGGGCGCCGAAGTGCTTGTTCACGCTGTCCAGGACGACAAGGGCGTCCGCCGGCGGCGGGGTCGCGGCGGAGTCCTTGGTCAGCGGCGCATCGCTCATCGTGGAGTTGCTCCATCCTTGTCGGTTGCAGGGACCCTAGCCAGCGTGTCGATACAGCGTCAGCAGATCTGAGCGGAAATTGAGCATAACGATCCAGACGCTCGCCGAACACACACAGTCACCGGAGGCTGCCCAGCGTGCGCGCGGCCCGACGGAACCGTCGACTCCGGCCACGCCACTTGACGCCACCCGGCATCATCAGCATGGACGTGTGAACGGCATGATTGGAGAGCGCGAATGAGACTGCTCCTTGTCGAGGACGACGAGCACGTCGCCGCGGCCCTGGTCGCCGTGCTCGGCAAACACGGCTTCGACGTGGTCCGCGCCCGCGGCGGGGAGGAAGCGATCAGCCTGTTGCACGACCGCTCCTTCGGGGTCGTGCTCCTCGACCTCGGGTTGCCCGACGTGGACGGCTTCGAGGTCTGCGGCCGGATCCGGCGCATCGCCTCGGTGCCGGTGATCATGGTGACGGCCCGCTCCGACGTGCGCTCCCGCATCCACGGCCTGAACCTCGGCGCCGACGACTACGTGGTCAAGCCCTACGACACCGGCGAGCTGCTCGCCCGCATCCACGCCGTCAGCCGCCGCACGGGCCCGGAGGAGACCGCCGACGCCGGCGAGGAGACGGCCGACGTGCTGGCCCTGGGCCCCATCACGGTCGAGCTGGCCACCCGCCAGGTCTCTGTCGACGGCCAGCAGGTGGCGCTCACCCGCAAGGAGTTCGACCTGCTGGCGCTGCTCGCCCAGCGCCCCGGCGTCGTCTTCCGCCGCGAGCAGATCATCAGCGACGTCTGGCAGACGAGCTGGGAGGGCACCGGACGCACCCTGGAGGTGCACGTCGCCTCGCTCCGCGCCAAGCTGCGCCGGCCCGAGCTCGTCGAGACCGTCCGCGGCGTCGGCTACCGGCTCGCGCTCCCGGCCGCCTGACCGGGATTCGCCGACGACCATGCGCTCACGCCTGCTCCCCCTCCTCATCGTGCTGCTGGCCGGCGTGCTGCTCGCGCTCGGCGTGCCGCTGGCCACCAGCCAGGCCCGCAGCGAGCAGCAGCGGGTCATCGTGGACCGCATCGACGACACGGCGCGCTTCGCCTCCCTCGCCCAGTACGCGGCGGACGCCGCGGCCGGCGATGCCGCGGACGAGGCGGCGGAGACCCTCCGTGCCGATCTCGCCCGGTACTACGAGGTGTACGGGATCAGGGCCGGGGTCTTTTGGCGCGACGCCGAGCCCATGGCCGTCGCGCCGAACGACTGGCGGGTGCCGGGCGGGACCGCCGGCGAGGAGTTCGCGGAGGCCCTGGCCGGGCGCCGCAGCCAGGGCCCGTCGCAGGTGTGGCCCTGGGACGGCGACCGGCGGCTGATCGTCGCCTCGCCGGTGATCAGGGACGGCGACGTGATCGCTGTCGTCCTCACCGACTCGCCCACCGGCGCGCTGCGTTCCCGCGTCCTGCGCGGCTGGCTGGCCATCGCCACCGGGGAGGCGGCCGCCATGCTGCTGGCCGTCGGCGCGGCGTTCCGGCTCGCCGGCTGGGTGCTGCGCCCGGTGCGCGTGCTGGACAAGGCCACCCACGAGATGGCCACGGGCCGGCTCACCGCCCGGGTCGCCACCGCGGCCGGGCCGCCGGAGCTGCGGCGGCTGGCCCGCTCGTTCAACGAGATGGCCGACAACGTCGAGGAGGTGCTCCGTCAGCAGCGCGCCTTCGTCGCCGACGCCTCCCACCAGCTGCGCAACCCGCTCTCCGCGCTGCTGCTCCGCATCGACCTGCTCGCCCTCGAACTCCCCGAGGACAACCCGGAGGTCGCCTCCGTCCGCACCGAGGGCAAGCGCCTGGCCCGGGTGCTGGACGGTCTGCTCGACCTCGCCGTCGCCGAGCACACCCCCGCCGACCTGCGGGTGACCGATGTGGCGGCCCTGGTCGCGGAACGGGTCGCCGCCTGGCACCCGGTCGCGGACCGGCGCGGCGTCGCCCTGCGCCTGGCCGGGCCCCCGGCGGCCACCGGCTGGTCCGATCCGGTGGGGCTCTCCAGCGCGCTGGACGCGATCGTCGACAACGCCCTGAAGTTCACGCCGGGCGGCGGCGAGGTGCGCGTCACCGTGTCCACCGATCGCGACGGCGTCACCATCGAGACCGCCGACGACGGGCCGGGACTGGAGGACGCCGAGCTGGAGCGCATCGGCGACCGCTTCTGGCGCAGCGGCCGGCACCAGAACGTCTCCGGCTCAGGACTCGGCCTGTCCATCGTCGCGGCCCTGCTCGCCGCCGCGGGCGCGGACATCTCCTACGCCCGCAACGCGCCGCACGGCCTGCGCGTGACCGTCACCGTGCCCCGGGACGCCCCCGAGATCCCCGGGCTCATCGTCACGGGCGCGCAACGGCCCGGGCCAGGCGCAGCGTGAGGATCTGGTGCGGGCGCAGCGCCAGCTCCACCCGGCCATCTGCCCCGGCCCGGTAGGCCGGCGCGTCCGCCAGCGGCCGTTCCAGCAGGTCGGTCGCCGTCACGGAGACCGTCGCGAAGCCCGTCCGCAGTCGGCCGCGCGCCCGGCCGCCGCTCGATTCGTACAGCCGGACCACCACGTCCCCGCCGCGGTCGTCCGCCAGCTTCACGGCCGCCACCACCAGCCGGCCGTCGTCCTCCTCCACGGTGACCAGCGGCTCGACGGCCGCGTCGCCGGGGACCGCGCGCTCGGGCAGGTTGATCCAGTGGCCCTCGCGGACGGCGTCGCCGATGGTCGCGCCCGGCGCCAGCGCGTATCGCAGCCGGTGGGCGCCTTGGTCGGTCTCCGGATCCGGATAGCGCGGAGCGCGCAGCAGGGAGAGCCGCACCGTGGTGGTCTGGCCGCCGTCCGCGCGGATCTCGCGGGTGACGTCGTGGCCGTAGGTGGAGTCGTTGACGACCGCCGCGCCCCAGCCGGGCTCCTCGACGTGCAGCCACCGGTGGGCGCAGATCTCGAACTTCGCCGCGTCCCACGAGGTGTTGGTGTGGGTGGCCCGGAAGATGTGCCCGAACTGGGTCTCCGCCGCCGACCTGTCCGCCTTCACGTCCAGCGGGAAGGCCGCCTTGAGGATCTTCTCCCGCTCGTGCCAGTCGATCGCGCTGTCCACCTCCAGCACGCGCGCGCCGGCCCGCAGCGTCAGCCGCTGCGTCACCCGGGAGGCGCCGAACGAACGGACCACCTCAACCGTGGCCGCCTCGCCGCCGTCCTCGGTCAGGGCCAGAGCCCGGGCGTCCACCAGGTCCGTGACGTCATGCCGGTAGAAGGCGTCGAGGTCCCAGGCGTCCCAGCGGTTCGGCAGGTCGGGGTGGAGCTGGAGCAGGTTCCCCGCCCGGCCCGGCGCGATCGCCTCACGGCCGACGGCCAGATCGACGGCGGAGACCACCAGGCCCCGGCCGTCGATGCCCACCCGCAGCAGGCCGTTGTCGAGCGTGAAGCCCCCGCCGTCCCGCGCCCCGGCCGTCACCGGAGCGGTCACCGGAGCGGTCACCGGGCCCGGGCGGGGGCGCGCGCCGCCGGCCGGGATGCCGCCCCTGGCGTGCGGGGCCGCGTTGAACACCACCGTGCCGGGGCCCGTGCCCGCCAGCGCCCGCTGCGCGCCGTCCACGATCTCCAGCAGCTCGGCCCGCACCCGCGCGTACGCCGCCCCGGCCTCCCGGTGCACCCAGGCGATGGACGAACCGGGCAGGATGTCGTGGAACTGGTGCAGCAGCACCGTCTTCCATAGCCGCTCCAGGTCCTCGTACGGATACCCGTAGCCGGGCGAGCGCACCGCCGCCGTGGCCGCCCACAGCTCGGCCTCGCGCAGCAGCGACTCGCTCCGCCGGTTCCCCTGCTTCGTCCTCGCCTGTGAGGTGTACGTGCCCCGGTGCAGCTCCAAGTACAGCTCCCCGACCCACACCGGCGCGTCCGGATACTCGGCGCGCGCCTTCCCGAAGAACGCGGCCGGCCGCTCGATCTCCACCCGCGGCGAGCCCTCCAGGTCCCGCAGCCGCCCGGCCCGCGCCAGCATCTCCCGGGTGGGACCGCCCCCGCCGTCGCCCCAGCCGAACGGCACCAGCGAGCGCGTGCCCCGGCCCTTCTCCCGGTAGTTGCGGGCCGCGTGCGCGACCTGTGCCCCGCCCAGATCGGAGTTGTACGTGTCGACGGGCGGGAAGTGGGTGAAGACGCGGGTGCCGTCGATGCCCTCCCACCAGAAGGTGTGGTGCGGGAAGGCGTTGGTCTGGTTCCACGAGATCTTCTGGGTGAGGAACCACTCGGACCCCGACAGCCTCACGAGCTGCGGCAGCGCCGCCGAGTACCCGAACGAGTCGGGCAGCCACACCTCCCGTGTCTCGATCCCGAACTCCTCCAGGAAGAACCGCTTGCCGTACACGAACTGCCGGGCCATGGCCTCCCCGCCGACCATGTTGGTGTCCGACTCCACCCACATGCCGCCCACCGGCACGAACGTCCCGGCCGCCACCTTCTCCCGGACCCGCGCGTACACCTCGGGCCGGTGCTCCTTCAGCCAGGCGAACTGCTGCGCCTGCGACATCGCGAAGACGAAATCCGGGTGCCCGTCCATCAGCGCCGTCACATTGGCCGCCGTGCGCGCCACCTTCCGCACCGTCTCGCGCAGCGGCCACAGCCACGCCGAGTCGATGTGCGCGTGGCCGACCGCGCTCAGCCGGTGCGCCGAGGCGTGCGCGGGCGAGGCGAGCACCCCGGCCAGGCACCGGGCGGCGGCCGGGGCCGTGCCCGTGACGTCGTCCAGGTCGAGGGCGTCCAGCGCGCCCTCGACGGCCCGGAGCACCGTCCAGCGCCGCGCGTCGTCCACGGAGAGCTGCCCCATCAGCCCGCTCAGCACCTCCAGGTCCTGCACCAGCTCCCACACGGTCGTCTCGAAGACGGCCAGATCCATCCGCGCCAGCCGGTACAGCGGCTCGTCGCCCGAGGTCAGCCGGTCGCCCCGGTCGCTGGGCCGCTGCTCGGTCAGGATCGGATTGGCCGCCGCCTCGACGTACAGCTCGACCTCCTCGCCACCGGCCGCCGCGTCCGCGACCCGTACCCAGTCGTTGGCCGGATGCAGGCCCTTCACAGCACGGCCGTCGGGGCGGTGGACCAGCCCCTCGCACTGGAACCCGGGCAGCCGCCGGTCGAAGCCGAGGTCGAGGACCGCCTCCACCACCCGCCCCGCCCAGGCCCCCGGCACCCGTCCGGTGACCCGGAACCAGGTGGTGCCCCACGCCGGACCCCACGTGTCGCCCGCCGCGGCCGGCCGGTAGCGCGCCGCCAGCCCCTCGGCGACCGGCACCGGCTCACCCGGCGCGTCCCATCGCTCGACGGCCAGTGGCACCGGATCGCGGTGGATCGCCGGCCTGAGGCGCTCGCTCAGCACCCGGTGCAGGCGGTTCTCCACGAGGCTGCGGTCGTCGTGCACGGGGGACTCCGATGTCATGTCCGGTGGGGAGTGCGGAGGCTCAGGACTTGGCCGCGCGGTAGTAGGCGGCGGCGCCCGGGTGGAGTGGGAGCGGCTGGGTGTAGATGGCGGTCCGCAGATCGACCCGCTGGGCCGCGTGCACGTACTGCCCGATGCGGTCGCGGCCGTTGATGATCGACTCGGTGATCTGCTCGGCGACCGCGTCGTCCATGCGGTCGGTCGTCACCAGGAGGTTGGCCACCGCGATGGTGTCGATCGTGCCGGTGCCGGAGATGTCGGGATAGGCGTCCGGCGGCATCACCGCCGCCCGGTAGTAGGCGGCCTGGTCCCCCTGGGCGGCCAGCGTGTCCAGCAGGTCGCCCAGCGGGACCAGCCGGATGTCCACACGGTCGGCGAGCTGTTTGATGGCGGTGGTGGGCAGCCCCCCCGACCAGAAGAAGGCGTCGATCTCGTGGGACTCCAGCAGCGTGGGCATCCTGTTGATGGCCTCCCGGACCGGCTCGACGCCCGTGTCCATGTCGAGTCCGGCCGCCGCGAGCAGCGCCCGCGTCACCAGCTGCACGCCCGAGTTGTCCTGGCCCACGCCGACCCGCAGGCCCGCCAGGTCGGCGGTCCGGTGGACGGGGGAGTCCTCGCGGACGACGAGTTGGAGGTAGTCGTCGTAGAGTCGGGCGCAGGCCCGCAGCCGGTCGGCCCCCTCGCGGTCGTCGGCCTGATAGGTCGCGATGGCGTCGGCGGTGGCGATGGCGAAATCGGCCTCGCCCGACACCAGCCGCTCGATGTTCTCCCCGGAGCCGACGCTCGGCTCCAGCATGAGGCGGAGATCCGGCGCGTCCCGCTCCAACTGCTCCTCCAGGAGCTGCCCGTACCGGGCGTACACCCCGGTGATCACCCCCGTGCTCATGGTCACCTCGCCCGACGGGCTGTCGTCGTTTCCGACCAGGGGCCGCCAGATGAGCGCCGCCAGCACGGTCAGGACCACGGCGAGGCCCAGCACGAGCGGCCAGGGGCGCCGCCGCAGAGGACGCACGGAGAGCACACGGGCAAGCTACCAGCGGAACGTAGACTTGGGGACCGGCCCTCACTGGTCACTGAATCGAATCGAATGGGATCGAGTTCTCGCATGCCCGAAGTCACGCGCACCTACCAAGTCAGGACGTTCGGCTGCCAGATGAACGTCCACGACTCGGAACGGATGGCCGGGCTGCTGGAACGGGCCGGCTACGTCCCCGCCGCCGACGGCGCGGACGGCGCCGACATCGTCGTCTTCAACACCTGCGCCGTCCGGGAGAACGCGGACAACCGGCTCTACGGCAATCTGGGCCAGCTCGCGCCGCGGAAGGCCGCCCGCCCCGGCATGCAGATCGCGGTCGGCGGCTGCCTGGCGCAGAAGGACCGCGACGCGATCGTGCGCCGCGCACCCTGGGTGGACGTGGTCTTCGGCACGCACAACGTCGGCAGCCTTCCGGTGCTGCTGGAGCGGGCCCGGATCCAGCGCGAGGCGCAGGTCGAGATCGCGGAGTCGCTGGAGGCGTTCCCCTCCACGCTGCCCACCCGCCGCGAGAGCGCGTACGCGGCCTGGGTCGCCATCTCCGTCGGCTGCAACAACACCTGCACCTTCTGTATCGTCCCGGCGCTGCGCGGCAAGGAGAAGGATCGCCGGCCCGGTGACATCCTCGCCGAGGTCGAGGCCCTGGTCGCGGAGGGCGTCACCGAGATCACGCTGCTCGGCCAGAACGTCAACGCCTACGGCTCCGACATCGGCGACCGCCGGGCGTTCTCCAAGCTGTTGCGCGCCTGCGGACGGATCGAGGGCCTGGAGCGCGTCCGCTTCACCTCGCCGCACCCGCGCGACTTCACCGAGGACGTCATCGAGGCGATGGCCGAGACGCCGAACGTGATGCCGCAGCTTCACATGCCGCTCCAGTCCGGCTCCTCCCGCGTGCTGCGCGCGATGCGCCGCTCCTACCGGCAGGAGCGCTACCTCGGCATCATCGAGCAGGTGCGCGCCGCCATCCCGGACGCCGCCATCACCACCGACATCATCGTGGGCTTCCCCGGCGAGACCGAGGAGGACTTCGAGGAGACCCTGCACGTGGTCCGCGAGGCCCGCTTCGCCCAGGCGTTCACCTTCCAGTACTCCAAGCGCCCCGGCACCCCGGCCGCCGAGATGCCGGGGCAGGTGCCGAAGAAGATCGTGCAGGCGCGGTACGAGCGTCTGGTCGCGCTCCAGGAGGAGATCTCCTGGGCGGAGAACAAGAAGCAGGTCGGCCGCACGGTCGAGGTGCTGGTCGCCGAGGGCGAGGGCCGCAAGGACGACGCCACCCGGCGGCTGTCCGGCCGCGCCCCCGACAACCGCCTGGTGCACTTCGCCCGCCCCGACGGCCCCGCCCCGCGCCCGGGTGACGTCGCGACCGTCGAGATCACCTACGCCGCCCCGCACCACCTGCTCGCCGAGGGCCCGGTCAAGAATGTCCGGCGCACCCGGGCCGGCGACGCCTGGGAGCTGCGCCACGCGGCCCCGGCCGAGCCGGCGGCGGGCGTCATGCTCGGCCTGCCCTCGGTCGGCGCCCCGGCGCCGGCGGCGGAGCCGGCCGGGGGGTGCGCGGTCTGCTGAGGCCGCGCGGCCCCGCGGAGATCCACAAGCCAGGCCCTAAGCTGCCGACATGCTTGTCGCCGCCGCCGTGTGCCCGTGTCCGCCGCTGCTGGTGCCCCAGGTGGCCGGGGGTGCCGCCGCCGAGATGGACGACGCCCGCGCCGCCTGCTACGACGCCGTCGCCGTCCTCGCCGCCGCCCGCGCCGACCGGCTGCTGGTGGTCGGGCCGGCCGAGCCGCCCGACCGCGGCGCGTTCCCCGCGGGCACGCGCGGATCGCTGCGCGGCTTCGGCGTGGACGTCGAGGTCGGCCTCGGGAAGGGCGAGCCGGGGGAGCGGGAGCTGCCGCCGTCGCTGACCGTGGGCGCCTGGCTCCTGGAGCGCACCGGGTGGCGCAACGCCCCCGTCGAGGGACTCGGCGTCGGTGAGCCGCTGGAGCCGGAGCGCTGCGCCGAGGTCGGCCGCGAGCTGGCCGCCGGGCCGGAGCGGCTGGCCCTGCTCGTGATGGGGGACGGCAGCGCCTGCCGCTCGCTCAAGGCCCCCGGCCACCACGACGAGCGCGCCGCCGCGTTCGACGCCGCCGCCGCGCGGGCGCTTGGAGGGGCCAACACCGCCGCGCTCGCCGCGCTCGACGCCGGGCTGGCGCGGACGCTGCGCGCCGCGGGGCGCTCGGGCTGGCAGGTGCTGGCCGGGGCGGCCGAGGGGGCCGGGCTCGCCGGACGGCTGCTGTACGACGCGGCACCGTACGGCGTCGGGTACTTCGTGGCGTCCTGGTCCTGACCCGGCCTTCCGCGACCGCCCGTCCCCGGGCGGTGGCGCCGCCGGTCTACTTGCGGGCCTCCTCACCCGCCTCACGGTCGGCCGCCTCACCCGCGGTCTGCTTGGGGATCCCGACGCCGTCGCCGTCGGCGCCCTCGGCGGCCGGCGTCTCCTCCGGCGCCGCACCGGCCTCCCCGGCCGCCGTGCCGGACGGCTGCTTCCTGTCCTGTCCGCGGCCCTTCAACCAGGCAAAAACACCCATAACCACTCCTGATATCACTTGTGTGGGTGATGTCCCGCCCGCTGACGACGGGCGGAACCTCTGAACGAGAAACGACCCGCGCGGTCCCGCGTCACGTCGCTCGTTCGAGGGCTTCCGGCCGATCTGGAAGACTGCCCGCGTGAACGCCGCAGCCTCCGCCCCGCAGGTCGTCGCCGTGGTGGGACCCACCGCGGCCGGAAAATCCGATCTCGGGGTCGCGCTGGCCAGGCGGCTGGGCGGCGAGGTGATCAACGCCGACTCCATGCAGCTCTACCGGGGCATGGACATCGGCACGGCCAAGCTGACCCCCGTCGAGCGGCGGGGCGTCCCGCACCACCTGCTCGACATCTGGGACGTCACCGAGACCGCCAGTGTCGCCGCGTACCAACGGCTGGCCCGTGACCACGTCGACCGGCTCCTGGCGGCCGGCCGCGTCCCGGTCCTGGTCGGCGGCTCCGGTCTCTATGTGCGCGCCGCCGTCGACCGGCTCGACTTCCCCGGCACCGACCCGGGAGTCAGGGCCAGGCTGGAGGCCGACCTCGCCCGCCACGGCAGCGGCGCCCTGCACGCCCGCCTCGCCGCCGCCGACCCGCCCGCCGCCGAGGCCATCCTCGCCAGCAACGGCAGGCGGATCGTCCGCGCCCTGGAGGTCATCGAGATCACCGGCCGCCCGTTCACCGCCAACCTGCCCGGACCCGCCGAGGAGCGCGGCGTCTACCGCACGCTCCAGATCGGCGTCGGCGTGGACCGAGCCGAGCTCGACACCAGGATCACCGCCCGCGTGCACCGGATGTGGGCCGCCGGCCTCGTCGACGAGGTCCGCGCCCTGGAGGGGGCCGGTCTGCGCGCCGGGCTGACCGCCTCCCGGGCGCTCGGCTATCAGCAGGTGCTCGCCGCGCTGGCCGGCGAGTGCACCGAGGAGGAGGCCCGCGAGGAGACCGTCCGCGCCACCCGGCGCTTCGCCCGCAGGCAGGAGAGCTGGTTCCGCCGCGACCCGCGCGTGCGCTGGCTGAGCGGGGCGCGCGAGGCGGCCGGGCAGCTTGAACAACGGGCGTGGGAGCTGCTCGAACGAGCGGTCACATCCTGATCACGTGATGGCATCGGGACGCTCCAGGCACCCGGGAGTGGCCGGATCGCGTGCCATCATCGAGCGATGTCGCAGGTATGAAACCGTTGAGCAGTAGGGAGGGCGCGTGGCGATGGAGGCCGGCCCTCGCGAGAGCAACGGCACGACGGAAGGCTTTCCGCCCCGGCGTACCACCGACGATCCGCTCGTGCCCGACGGGTTCGGGGACGCCCTGTCGGCGAGTTCCCTGGACCCCCTCGACGACCTCGACCCCCTGGGCCACGCTGACTCGGCGCACCGCGTCGACGCCGCCGGTCCGGGCGGCGAGGCGGTCGAGATCATCGACGACTTCCGCGGCGACGAGTCCTACGCCGACCTGCGGCCCCCCCGGCGGCTCCGCCTCGCGCTCTTCGCGCCCATCGTGCTGCTGAGCCTCGTCGGCTCGCTGATGTTCGCCTTCCCGCTCGCCTTCGCCTTCGACGAGGCGGGCTCCGTCGTGGCCATGCTCGGCCTCCTCATCGGGTGCAGCGCCGCCGGCTGGGGCATGATGGCCGCCCGCCGCGCCGGTTACACCTGGCCGGGGCTCCCGCCGCGCGGCTCGGGCCGCCGACCGGACTGGCGGCTGCTGGCGCTGTACGGCCTCGGCGTCCTGCTGCTGGCCGTGCTCGCGGTCCTGCGCGTCGCCGCCCTGCGCTGAGTGTCGTCACGATCCGTTACCATCGGGTGGGTGGGCATCGCACAGCAGCCCGTGCCGTTCCTCAAGGGACACGGCACGGAGAACGACTTCGTCATCATCCCCGACTTCGACGGCCGCCTCGCGCTCTCCGCGGCGACGGTGGCGCGGCTGTGTGATCGCCGCGCCGGGATCGGGGGCGACGGGCTGCTGCGCGTCGTGCGGTCGGCCGCCGACCCCGAGACCAGGGCACTGGCCGGCGAGGCCGAGTGGTTCATGGACTACCGCAACGCGGACGGCGGCACAGCCGAGATGTGCGGGAACGGGGTGCGGGTCTTCGCGCGGTATCTGCGGCGCGCCGGGCTCGTCAAGGGTGGCGACCTGGCCGTCGCCACCCGGGCCGGGGTCCGCCGGGTCCGCTTCGAGGAGGACGGGAGCGTCACCGTCGCCATGGGCGCGGCCCGCCTGCCGTCCGGGCCCGACCCCTCGGTGACCGTCACCGTGGGCGACCGCGTCTGGCCCGCGCGCCACATCGACATGGGGAACCCGCACGCCGTCGCGTTCGTCGGCGACCTCGCGGAGGCCGGGCCGCTCCTCGACGCGCCGGCTGTCCATCCGGCCGACGCCTATCCGCGCGGGGTCAACGTGGAGTTCGTCGCGGACCGCGGACCGCGCCACGTGGCGCTCCGGGTGCACGAGCGCGGCTCCGGCGAGACCCGCTCCTGCGGCACGGGCGCCTGCGCCGTCATGGTCGCCGCGGCCCGCCGCGACGGCCTCGACCCGGTGGACGGCGGTGGCGATGCCACCACCTACACCGTGGACGTGCCGGGCGGTCGGCTGCTGATCACCGAGCACCCGGACGGCGAGATCACCATGACAGGCCCGGCGGTCATCGTCGCGGAGGGGACGATCGACCCCGCGTGGCTCAGCGCCTCCCCTGAGTGACCTCACTTGAGCGACCCCGCTGATACCGGCCGGGGGCCCTGCGGGTTTCGGCCACCTTTCCCAGAACATAAGTCACTGGAATGGGTGATCCCACGCGATCGGGGCGGTCGCCGGTCAGTAGCGCGTGGTGGGCTCGGTAGCATCAAGCACCGGCGCCGCTGCGGGATCAACGGGGACGCGGTCCGGTCACGGAGACCGCGGGAGGTGCGCATCCCATGAGCGCAGAGGCGACCACACCGAGCGGCACGGCCGGCGGACGCCGCGGTGGCCGCAGGGACATGCTGAGGCTGCGTCAGCTCGGGCGCGCCGCCGTCCTGCGGACGGCCCTGCGGGGCCGGCTGCCGGACGCGATCGAGCATCTGGCCCAGGCCCACCGCCGCCACCATCCACGCGCCGACCTGGGCATCCTGCGCCGCGCCTATCTGCTGGCCGAGTCCGCGCACCGCGGACAGTTCCGCAAGAGTGGCGAGCCGTACATCACCCATCCGCTGGCGGTGACCCTCATCCTCGGCGAACTGGGCGCGGAGACCACCACCCTGACGGCGTCCCTGCTGCACGACACCGTCGAGGACACCGAGGTGACCCTCGATCAGGTCCGCGCCGAGTTCGGGGACGAGGTCGGCCACCTGGTGGACGGCGTCACCAAGCTGGAGAAGGTCGACTACGGCGCCGCCGCCGAGTCCGAGACCTTCCGCAAGATGCTCGTGGCCACCGGCAGCGACGTCCGCGTGATGTCGATCAAGCTGGCCGACCGGCTGCACAACATGCGCACCCTCGGCGTGATGCGCCCGGAGAAGCAGGCCCGGATCGCGCGCGTCACCGGCGACGTCCTCATCCCGCTGGCCGAGCGGCTGGGCGTGCAGACCGTGAAGACCGAGCTGGAGGACCTGGTCTTCGCCATCCTCCAGCCCGAGGAGCACGCCACCGCGCGGGAGCTGATCCGCCGGCACACCGACCGGCCCGATCCGCTCGCGCGGGTCGCGGAGTCCGTGCGCGCCGTGCTGCGCGAGGCCGGGATCGCCGCCGAGGTCGTGATCCGGCCACGGCATGTGCTCTCCGTGCACCGGGTCAGGCTCAAACGCGGCGCGCTCGGCCCGTACGACTACGGCCGCCTGCTGATTCTGGTCGGGGAGAACGCCGACTGCTACGCCGTCCTCGGCGAGTTGCACACCTGTTTCACCCCGGTCGTCTCGGAGTTCAAGGACTTCGTCGCGGCCCCCAAGTTCAACCTCTACCAGTCGCTGCACACGGCGCTCGCCGTCGACGCCGGGCAGGTCGCGGAAGTCTTGGTCCGCACCCACACCATGCACCGCGTGGCCGAGGCCGGGGTCATCGCGCTCGGCGACCCGACCCGCCCCGGCGAGGGCGAGCCGGTCGGCGACGACGCCGAGCGCGGCGACCCGACCCGCCCCGGCTGGCTGTCCCGGCTGCTCGACTGGCAGCGGCAGGCGCCCGACCCCGACACCTTCTGGACCGCGCTGCGCGACGAGCTCGCCCGGGACCGCGAGATCACGGTCTTCGTCGACGCCGCCGAGGAGGGTCCGCTCCAGCTCCCGGTCGGCGCGACCTGTGTGGACGCGGCCTACGCCCGGCACGGCCAGGACGCGCACGCCTGCATCGGCGTCCGGGTCAACGGGCGGCTCGCCACGCTGCGCACCGTGCTGCACGACGGCGACGCCGTGCAGCTCCTGCTCGCCGCGGACGGCAGCTGGGGTCCTTCCCCGGAATGGCTGGACTACGCCACGACGCCGGCCGCCCGCATCCCGATCCGGCGCTGGCTCGACAGTGTCCAGGGCGGCGCGGACGAGCCCGCCGCGGACGACGCGCCGGCCACCGCGCTCGTCGCGGCCCCGGCCGCGTCCGCCGATCCGCCGCCGCCCGCCGGGCCGACCGAGGAGTCCGCGGCCGTCGTCGCGGGTGCCCCCGACGCGCCCGTGCGGCTGGCCCGCTGCTGCACGCCCGTGCCGCCGGACACGGTGTCCGGCTTCGCGGTCCGGGGCGGCGCTGTCACCGTGCACCGGGAGGACTGTCCGGCCGCGGCCGACATGACCGCCGCCGGCCGCCGCCCGCTGCGCGTGAGCTGGCGCTCCGGATCGGTGGGCTGCCGCGTCACGCTGCACGCCGAGGCCCTGGGCCGACCGGAGCTGTTCGCGGACCTCACCGAGGCCCTGGCCGCGCACGGTGCCGCCGTGCTGCACGCCGAAATCGAGCCGCCCCGCGAGCACCGGGTGCGGCACACCTACACGTTGCGGCTGCCGGACGCGTCCGGGCTGCCGAGGTTGATGAAGGCGATGCGCCGGGTACCCGGGGTCTATGACGTGACGCGGGCGGCGCGGCTCCAGCCCTGAGACCGGTTCGGAGAAGGGGCGCGGCACGCTCGCTAATCCGGGTGACGGCCGCGAGGGGGCGTGCCACTATGGAAATCCGCTTCCGGGGGCCGCGGAATGTTCCGGATCGCCCGGGCGTTAGGACAAGCAGTCCCCTCCATCCGACTTAAGGACCGCATTGACCTTCTCTTCCCTTCCACAGGACACCAACCAGCGCCGCGCCGCGGGCCGCCGGGCCGACGCCCTGATGGATGAGGACGTGGCCCGGAGCGAATTCGACGAGGAGCGGGACGGTGAGCAGTTCGAGCGCGCCGAGCGGGCCGCGCTCCGCCGTGTCGTGGGACTCTCCACGGAGCTCGAGGATGTCACCGAGGTCGAGTACCGCCAGCTGCGCCTGGAGCGCGTCGTGCTGGTCGGCGTCTGGACCTCCGGCACCGCCCAGGACGCGGAGAACTCCCTGGCGGAGCTCGCCGCCCTGGCGGAGACCGCCGGCGCCCTGGTGCTCGATGGCGTGATCCAGCGCCGCGACAAGCCGGACCCGGCCACGTACATCGGCTCGGGCAAGGCCCAGGAGCTGCGTGATCTGGTGCTGGAGACGGGCGCCGACACCGTTGTGTGCGACGGTGAGCTCAGCCCCGGCCAGCTCATCCACCTGGAGGACGTCGTCAAGGTGAAGGTGGTCGACCGGACCGCCCTGATCCTCGACATCTTCGCCCAGCACGCCAAGTCCCGCGAGGGCAAGGCGCAGGTCTCGCTGGCCCAGATGCAGTACATGCTGCCGCGCCTGCGCGGCTGGGGTCAGTCGCTCTCCCGCCAGATGGGCGGCGGCGGATCCAGCGGCGGCGGGGGCATGGCGACCCGCGGCCCCGGTGAGACCAAGATCGAGACCGACCGGCGGCGGATCCGCGAGAAGATGGCGAAGATGCGCCGGGAGATCGCGGAGATGAAGACCGGCCGTGACCTCAAGCGGCAGGAGCGGCATCGCAACAAGGTGCCCTCGGTCGCCATCGCCGGCTACACCAACGCCGGCAAGTCCTCCCTGCTCAACCAGCTCACCGGCGCGGGCGTGCTGGTGGAGAACGCGCTGTTCGCCACCCTCGACCCGACCGTGCGCAGGTCCACGACCCCCAGCGGGCGGCTGTACACCCTCGCCGACACCGTCGGCTTCGTGCGGCACCTGCCGCACCACCTGGTCGAGGCGTTCCGCTCCACGATGGAGGAGGTCGGCGACGCCGACCTGATCCTCCACGTCGTGGACGGCTCGCACCCGGTGCCCGAGGAGCAGCTCGCGGCCGTCCGTGAGGTGATCCGCGATGTCGGGGCGAAGGACATTCCCGAGATCGTGGTGGTCAACAAGGCCGATGTCGCCGACGAGCTCACCCTCCAGCGGCTGATGCGCGCTGAGAAGCGGGCGATCGCCATCTCGGCGCACACCGGGATGGGCATTCCGGAGCTGCTGGCCTGGATCGACGCGGAGCTGCCGCACCCCGAGGTCGAGCTGGAGGCCCTGGTGCCGTATACGCAGGGGGCGCTCGTCTCCCGCGTGCACGCCGAGGGCGAGGTCCTGACCGAGGAGCACACGGGCGAGGGCACGCTGCTGAAGGCCCGGGTGCACCCCGAGCTGGCCGCGGTGCTGGAGCCTTTCGTCCCGGCGCGTACGCGCGGGTAATACGCGGTTAGCATGGTGCGGACGGCGCGTATCCCACCCCGGAACGCGACCCCAGAAAGAGCCGGGAGAGCCGATCGTGTTGCGCACCATGTTCAAGTCGAAGATCCACCGTGCCACGGTGACCGAGGCCGACCTCCACTACGTCGGTTCGGTCACCGTGGACGCGGACCTGATGGAGGCCGCGGATCTGCTGCCTGGCGAGCTGGTCCACATCGTCGACATCGACAACGGGAGCCGGCTGGAGACCTATGTCATCGAGGGTGAGCGGGGCTCCGGTGTCATCGGGATCAACGGCGCCGCCGCCCACCTCGTCAAGCCGGGCGACCTGGTCATCCTGATCAGCTACGCGCAGGTGGAAGACGCCGAGGCCCGCCGCCTCAGGCCCACCGTCGTGCACGTGGACTCGGCCAACCGTGTCGTGCGGCTCGGCGACGACCCGTCCGAGCCGGTGCCCGGCAGCGACACCACCCGCAGCCCGCTGGCCACGGCCCGCGCCTAGCGGGCGCTCGCGTTGACGCCGAGGGGCCCGGCACCCACCCGTGATGGTGGGTGCCGGGCCCCTCGTGTGTGGTCACGTCCGGGCGTCGGGCCTCGGGCCCCGGGCGGGGTCAGCCGCCGCTGACCTCGGCGCTCACGTAGTCCAGCACGCCCCGCGCTTCCTCGTCCAGCCGGGGTCCGGCCAGCCAAGTGCTCTCCAGCGGGCCGATGGAGTTGACCGAGATCAGCTCGGGCTCGTCGTTCTCGTTGGTGCGCAGCCAGGGGCCGCCCGAGGCGCCGCCGGTCATGGTGCAGCCGGCCCAGTACATGACGGGCATGGTCGCGTCGATCGACAGCCGGCCGGGGTAGTCGACGCAGCTGTACATCAGGGCACCGTCGTACGGGTCGGCCGCCGGGAAGCCGTACAGCGTCACCGCGCCGAGCCCGGAGACCGCCGGGGCGTCGAAGTTGATGTCGAGGGCGGCGCCGACCGTCTCCTCCAGGGACAGGCCGCTGCCGTTCTCCGGCGCGACCGACAGGATCGCGAAGTCGCCGTGCGCGCCGTCGCCGCCGCTCTCGGTGCCGTTGTCGATCCAGTACTGGGTGGTGGACACGTAGTCCGCCCACCAGACGCCGTAGGGCGCGACATCCTCGTAGGCCGCGGACTCGATCTCCGCGGCACCCAGGCCGTTGTTGTTGTAGGCCGGGACGAAGCTCAGGTTCCGGTACCAGCCGCCGCCGGTGCCCGCGTGCACGCAGTGGCCCGCGGTGGCGACCAGGTTGGATTGGCCGGGGGCGTTCGGGTCCTTCACGACCGTGCCGGAGCAGACCATCGGGCCCTCGGGGCTGTCGAAGAACACCTTGCCGATCGGGGCGCCGTTCTCCGTGTAGGGGGTGGGCACCGCCTCGGCCTCGACGGCCACCGGCTCGGGGTCGGTGATGCCCCGGTCGGCCATCGGGTCGTCGGCCTCGGGGGCGTTCTGGTCCTCGTCGATCTGATCGTCGTCGATCGACTGCTCCGGGTCCTCGGCCTCCCCCATCCGCTCCTGGTCCCACAGGCCGTCGATGATCGGGTTGACGAAGTCGCCGACCTCGCGGAGCCAGGTCTCCTCGTCCCAGTCGGCCCAGGCGCCGTCCATCCAGGCTTCCACGTCGAATTCGAACGGGAGGTTGTCGATCAGGTCCTGGAGCTGATCGTCGCCCGTGCTCGCCTCCTCGCTCGGCTGCGCCCCGGCATCGGCGTCCTCGTCACCGTTGCAGGCGGTGGCGGTCAGCGCGAGACAGGCGGCCATGGCCGTGGCCGCGAGGGCGGCGCGGCGCCGTGGCCGCTGCCTGGGTATCGAAGACATGGGTGTTCTCCCCCTGGTGTGCTTCCTGGATGTGGTGCTTGACATGCACTCCGCCATAGTCGGAGTGGCTCCCCCACTATGCGGGTGTTGTTCTGGACGGCGGCAGCCGGGTCTGTGGTTCCTTTCCGGCCACGTGGGCGTGTCGAAGGATCTTGCCACAAGCCCGTGATCCCCGGCGTCCACCGTCGTTACCACGGATGGGGGAACGCCCCTGACGTCGGCAGACAGTGACAAAGGAGGAGGCGCCGCCGGTCCGGTCGGTCCGTGCCGGGCACGCGCGCCGCACACGGATGAACGCACGCCCCCAGCCCGAATCGAGCGCCTCCCCCCAGCGCCAGCCGGTCCTGAGTCGTCTCGCCCGGCTGCTCGACCCCTCGGACCCGCGCCAGCGGCGCGCGGGCGCGGCACCGGCCGGTCCGGCGGGCGCGCGGGACGGCCACGACGGTGGGGAGGATCCGGGGGACCCGCTGGAGGACGCCGATCCCGGCCGGGCCGCCGACGCCGCCTCCACGGAGAACCTGCTGCGCTGCTGGCTGCGCGAGACGGCCGTCGCCCGGCCCGCCGGCCGGGAGCTGTGCCTGCCGCTGCCCGCCTCGGGCGTCGCGCTGCGGGTCCCCGTGCGGCACTGGTCGGCCACCGGCTGGCACCGCTTCGGCCCACCCACGCTCGCCGGGGCCCGGGCGGGAGCCGGGCCGGTGGACGCCGTCACGCTCGCCGCGCTGCTGGCCCGCGAGGGGGGCCCCGAGCGCGTGCCGGAGACCGTCGCGCTGGTGGGCGGGGTCGCGGACTCCACGTTGCGCACCGCCGCGTTCCTGGCCGCGCGCCGGGCGGAGCCGGGTCCGGCGGCGCACGGCCATCCGTTCCTCGACGCCGAGCAGTCCCTGCTCTTCGGCCACCCCCTGCACCCGGCCGCCAAGAGCCGCGAAGGGCTGGCCGGCGAGGAGGCCGGCCGTTGTTCGCCCGAGTTGCGCGGCGCGTTCCGGCTGCACTGGCTGGCCGTGGACCGTTCCGTGCTCGCCACCGACTCGGCCTGGACCGAGGACGGCGCGGCCGTGCCCGCGGAGACGCTCGCCGTCCGGCTCACCGACGGCGGACTCGTCCTGCCCGGCGGAACGGTGCCGCTGCCGCTGCACCCCTGGCAGGCCCGCGACGTGGTGCGCCGGCCGGCCGTCGCCGCGCTTCTGGACGCGGGGCTGCTGCACGACCTCGGCGAGCACGGCGACCCCTGGTACCCCACCTCCTCGGTCCGCACGGTCCACCGGCCCGGCGCACCGGCCATGCTCAAGCTCTCGCTCGCGCTGCGCATCACCAACTCCCGCCGGGAGAACCTCCGCAAGGAGCTGCACCGAGGTGTCGAGGCCCACCGCCTGCTGGCCGGCGGGCTCGGGGCCGAGTGGCGTGCGGCGTTCCCGGCGGGCGCCGGCTTCGACATCGTGCGCGACCCGGCCTGGCTCGCGGTCGACGACACCGAAGGGCGGCCCGTTCCCGGCCTGGACACGATCCTGCGGCACAGCCCGTTCGGTCCGGACGACGACGCGCTCTGCCTCGCCGCGCTGACCGCGCCTCGCCCGTGGCCCGGCCGGCCGGAACGGGAGCTGCGCTCCCGGCTGGCCGTCGTCGTCGGCGCGCTGGCCGCGCGCACCGGGCGCCCGGTCCCGGCCGTCGCCGCCGAGTGGCTGCTGCGGTATCTGCGCGCGGTCGTCGGGCCGCTGCTGTGGCTGGACGCGCGGGCCGGCATCGCGCTCGAAGCCCATCAGCAGAACACGATCGTGCTGCTCGACGCGGACGGCTGGCCGGTGGGCGGCCGGTTCCGCGACAACCAGGGGTATTACTTCCGAGCCTCGCGCCGCGACGCGCTCCAGCGGCGGCTGCCGGGGGTCGGCGAGGTCTCCGGCACGTTCGTGACCGACGAGGTCGCCGACGAGCGCTTTGCCTACTACCTCGGCGTCAACAACGTGTTCGGGCTGATCGGCGCGTTCGGCGCGCAGCGCCTGGCCGACGAGGAGATGATGCTCGCGGCGTTCCGCGGCTTCCTCACCGAGGAGGCGCACGCCGCCACCGAGGGGCCCGTCTCCCCACTCGTCGCCCATCTGCTGGCGGCGCCGACTCTGCGCTGCAAGGCCAACCTCCTCACCCGGCTGCACGGCCTGGACGAGCTCGTCGGCCCGGTCGACGGCCAGTCCGTCTACGTCACGGTCGCCAACCCGCTCGTCACGCGCTGAAGGAGCCGCCGTGCCCGCCCCCGACACCGACGACGGCGAGGACACCGCCGACCTCCACCTGCCGCCGGACCTCACCGGCGCGCCCGCGGGCTACGGCAGCGAGCGGCCGGCCGACCGGCCCGACCTGCTGGACAACGTGGGCGACTGGGGCCCCGTCGCCACGCCGGTCGGCGTCTTCCAGCTCGTTCCCGTCGACCTCGCCCGTGACCTTTCGCTCGTCACCACCTGGATGAACGACCCGGTGGTGGACGCCTCGTGGCGGCTGGCCGGCCCCGCCGAGGGCACGGCCGCGCACCTGCGGCGGCAGCTCGACGGCGACGGCCGCAGCCGGCCCTGCCTGGGCGTTCTGGAGGGCCTGCCGATGAGCTACTGGGAGATTTACCGCGCCGATCTCGACCCGCTCGCCCGCTACTACCCCTCCCGGCTCCACGACACCGGCGTCCATCTCCTCATCGGCAGCGCCGAGGACCGCGGCCGGGGCCTCGGCAGCGCGCTGCTGCGCGGCGTCGTCGGCCTCGTGCTGCGCCACCGGCCGCGCTGCGCCCGCGTCGTGGCCGAGCCGGACGTGCGTAACGCCGCCTCGCTGGCGGCCTTCCGCGCGGCGGGCTTCCGCAGGACGGCCGACGCCGACCTGCCCGGCAAACGGGCCGCGCTCATGGTGGCGGACCGCTGAGCCGACCCCCCTCGCCCAGCCCCCGCACCCGAGGAGGTCCGTTCCCATGCCCGCACCCCCGGAGACAGCCTGGAGCCGCGCCGCCCGTCGGCTCCTCGCCAAGATGCTCGCCGAATTCGCCTACGAGGGCATCGTCACTCCGGACCCCGACGGCCCGCCCGCCGACGCCTACCGGCTGCCCGTGGCGCCCGGCCTCACCTACCGCGTCCGCGCCCGCCGGGGCGGATACGGACACTGGCGGTTGGACCCGGGCTCGATCACCCGGCCGGCGCCGACCCGCTGGAATTCATCGCCCACGCCCACGACACCCTCCTTTGCCTGTCCGGCGACACCACGGGCCACCTCATCCGTGAGCTCATGGCCACGCTGAGCGCCGATGTCGCCCTGGACGCGGGCGCGCTCACCGCCGCCGAGCTGGCCGACCTCGACCACGCCGAGCTGGAGGGGCGGCAGACCGGGCACCCCTGGCTGGTGGCCAACAAGGGGCGGATGGGCTTCTCGGCCGCCGACACCGCGGGCTGGGCGCCCGAGGCACGCACTCCCCGGCCGCTGCCGTGGCTCGCCGTCCACCGCGGGCTGGCGCGCTACCGGGGCACGGCCCCGCCGGCCGCGCCCGGATCGCTGTACGCCGAGGAGCTGTCCGGGCCGACACGCGACGCCTTCGACCGCATCGTCGCCGAACGCGGCCGGGCCCCGGGCGACTATCTGTGGCTGCCGGTCCACCCCTGGCAATGGGACGAGACGATAGCCCCCCTCTACGCCCCGCAGATCGCGGCCGGGGACGTCATACCTGTGCCGACGGACGGCGATCTGCGGCTGCCGCAGCAGTCCCGCCGCACCTTCCTGAACTCTCCCGTCCCGACGCGCGCAGTGTGAAGCTGCCGCTGTCCATCCTCAACACGCTGGTCTGGCGCGGCCTGCCCACCGAGCGCACCCTTGCCGCCCCGGCCGTGACCGGCTGGATGCACGGGGTGCGCGACGCCGATCCGTTCCTCGCCGAGGACACCCGGGTGATCCTGC
Organism: Streptomyces sp. NBC_01803; assembly: GCF_035917415.1. Classification (NCBI taxonomy): domain Bacteria; kingdom Bacillati; phylum Actinomycetota; class Actinomycetes; order Kitasatosporales; family Streptomycetaceae; genus Streptomyces; species Streptomyces sp. NBC_01803. Next base: position 1,539,040 of record NZ_CP109073.1, on the reverse strand, counting down.
TCGGCGAGGTCGCCTCCGTCACCGTCGAGCATCCGCTGTACGACCGGCTGGACACCGTGCCCCACCAGTACCGCGAGCTGCTGGGCTGCATCTGGCGGGAGCCGGTCGGCCCGTATCTCGGCCCGGGGGAGCGGGCTCGGACGCTGGCCGCCCTGCTCGCCACCGACACCGAAGGCCGGTCGCTCACCGCCGAGCTCGTCCACCGCTCCGGGCTGGCCCCGCGCGTGCGGGTGCGGCGTCTGTTCGAGGCGCTGCTGCCGCCGCTGCTGCGCTTCCTCTACACGTACGGCACGGTCTTCTCCCCGCACGGCGAGAACGCCCTGATCGTCTTCGACGAGGGGGACGTCCCCGCCCGGCTCGCCGTCAAGGACTTCGTCGACGACGTGAACCTGAGCGCGGAGCCGTTGCCGGAGTTGGACGGGGCGCCGGACGAGGTGCGCCGGGTGCTGCTGACCGAACGCCCGGGATTCCTCACGCAGTTCATCCACTCCGGGCTGTTCGTCGGCGTCTTCCGATACCTCGCGCCGCTGTGCGAGGAACAACTGGGCGTGCCGGAGCGCGCTTTCTGGTCACTCGTACGAGCGGAAATCGACCGGCACCAGCGGCGGTTCCCCGAGCTGAAGGAGCGCTACGAGACCTTCGACCTGCTGACTCCGCGCATCGAGCGGCTCTGCTTGAACCGCAACCGGCTCTATCTGGACGGCTACCGGGACCGGCCGCGGCGGCCGCACGCGGCCGTGCACGGAACTGTCGCGAATCCGCTGCACTCCCCCTGAGCGGGCGGCGGATGTCAGAGCCGCCGCGTAAGGTGACAGCCCTATGACTGTCACATCCGGGGAGCCCTCCGCGCCCACCGAGTCACCCGTGTCCGAGGAGCCCACCGGGCTCGCCCTCACGGATCTGCTGCACGCCGCGGTCGCCGCCGTGGGCGGGGCCGAGCGGCCGGGGCAGGTCGCCATGGCCCAGGCCGTGGCCGAGGCCATCGAGGACGACACGCATCTGCTGGTCCAGGCGGGCACCGGGACCGGTAAGTCGCTGGGCTATCTGGTGCCGGCTGTCGCGGGCGGCGACCGCGTCGTCGTCGCCACCGCGACGCTGGCGCTGCAGCGGCAGCTCATCGAGCGGGATCTGCCGCGCACGGTCGAGGCGTTGCACCCGCTGCTGCGCCGTCGCCCGGAGTTCGCCACGCTCAAGGGCCGGTCGAACTATGTGTGTCTGCACCGCTTGCGTGAGGGCGTGCCGCAGGAGGACGAGGAGGGCCTCTTCGACCCCTTCGAGGCCGCCCAGGCGGCTCAGCAGGCGGTCGGAGGGCCGAGCAGCAGGCTGGGCAAGGACCTGCTGCGGCTGCGGGACTGGGCCGATGAGACCCAGACAGGGGACCGGGACGACCTGACGCCCGGTGTCTCGGACCGCGCCTGGTCGCAGGTGTCGGTCTCGTCGCGGGAGTGCCTGGGCGCGAGCAAGTGCGCGTACGGGGCCGAGTGCTTCGCCGAGGCGGCCAGGGAGCGGGCGAAGCTGGCCGAGGTCATCGTCACCAACCACGCGCTGCTGGCCATCGACGCCATCGAGGGCGCCCCCGTGCTCCCGGGCCACGACGTGCTGATCGTCGACGAGGCGCATGAGCTGGTGTCCCGGGTCACCGGCGTCGCCACCGGCGAGCTGACCCCGGGCTCGGTCAGCCGGGCGGTGCGGCGCGCCGCCCGGCTCATCGACGAGAAGATCGCGGACCAGTTGCAGACGGCGGCGGAGACGTTCGAGCGCCTGATGGAGCTGGCCCTCCCCGGACGGCTGGAGAAGATCCCCGACGACCTGGGGTACGCGCTGATGGCGCTGCGGGACGCGGCCCGCGCGGTGATCACCGCCCTGGGGAACACGCGGGACGCCTCGCTCGCGGACGAGGACGTGGTGCGCAAGCAGGCACTGGCCTCGATCGAGACGATCCAGGACGTCGCGGAGCGGATCACGCAGGGCTCCGAGTACGACGTGGTCTGGTTCGAGCGGCACGACCGGTATGGCGCCTCGCTGCGGGTGGCCCCGCTGTCCGTCTCCGGGCTGCTGCGGGAGAAGCTCTTCGCGGAGCGCTCGGTCGTGCTCACCTCGGCGACGCTCAAGCTCGGCGGCGACTTCAACGGCGTGGGCGCCTCGCTCGGGCTGGCCCCGGAGGGGGAGCACGGCGAGGACTTCCCGGAGTGGAAGGGCCTGGACGTGGGGTCCCCGTTCGACTATCGCAAGCAGGGCATCCTCTATGTCGCGCAGCATCTGTCGCCGCCCGGCCGGGAGGGCAGCCGCGCCGACATGCTGGACGAGCTGGCCGAGCTGGTGGAGGCAGCGGGCGGGCGGACACTCGGGCTGTTCTCCTCGATGCGGGGCGCGCAGGCGGCGGCCGAGGAGCTCCGCGGTCGGCTCGACCTGCCGATCCTGCTCCAGGGGGAGGAGACCCTGGGCGAGCTGATCCGGACCTTCGCCGAGGACACGCGGACCTGTCTGTTCGGCACGCTCTCGCTCTGGCAGGGGGTGGATGTGCCTGGGCCGAGCTGTCAGCTCGTGGTGATGGACCGCATCCCGTTCCCGCGCCCTGACGATCCGCTGGTCAGCGCCCGGCAGAAGGCGGTGGAGGAAGCGGGGGGGAATGGATTCATGGCGGTGGCGGCCACGCATGCCGCGCTGCTGATGGCCCAGGGAGCGGGGCGGCTGGTCCGTGCCACGGGCGACCGGGGCGTGGTGGCCGTGCTGGATCCCCGGCTGGCCAAGGCGCGCTACGGAGCGTTCCTCCGCGCCTCGATGCCCGGCTTCTGGTACACGACCGATCGCAATCAGGCGCGCCGGTCGCTCGCGGCGATCGACGCGGCAGCGCGGGCGACCGCGTCGTGAGAAGGGGCGCGAGCCAGAGGGCGCGGTCGACGCGGCGGGTCAGACCCGGCGCATGACGGCGACGACCTTGCCGAGGATCGTGGCCTCGTCGCCGGGGATCGGCTGGTATGCCGCGTTGTGCGGGAGGAGCCAGACATGGCCGTCCTCGCGCTTGAAGCGCTTCACGGTCGCCTCGCCGTCCAGCATGGCGGCCACGATGTCGCCGTTCTCCGCAACGGGCTGGCGGCGGACCGTCACCCAGTCGCCGTCGCAGATAGCAGCCTCGATCATCGAGTCTCCGACGACCTTCAGCACGAAGAGCTCGCCGTCGCCGACGAGCTGCCTGGGGAGGGGGAAGACGTCCTCGACCGACTCTTCGGCGAGGATCGGGCCACCGGCCGCGATCCGGCCGACCAGCGGCACATACGAGGCGGCGGGCTTGCCGGCCGTGTCCGCGGCCTGGGGCGTCGGCGTGTCGGCACCGCGCACCTCGTACGCGCGGGGGCGGTGCGGGTCGCGACGCAGGAATCCCTTGCGCTCCAGGGCCATGAGCTGATGGGCCACGGACGAGGTGCTGGACAGGCCGACGGCCTGGCCGATCTCCCGCATCGACGGCGGGTAGCCGCGGCGCTGCACGGAGTCCCGGATGACCTCGATGACCCGGCGCTGGCGGTCGGTGAGGCCCGAGCTGTCGGCCCTGATCCCCGGTGGGCGCCCCGGCAGCGAGCGGGCGGGCGCGGCTCCCGGCGTGCCCAGCCGGTCTTGGCGGCGCTCAGCGGCGGTGATGGCGTCGTCTGCTGCGGTGGTCATGTCGGCCCCTTCTCAGGTGGTACTCGCTAGTCAGACAACGGTAGTTGCTATCGAAAGGTTGCGCCAAACACACGTTCGAGTGAAATATCGCAGATCGCCTGACGTGGTCGCAAAACCGGGTGTATGGCCCCTCGGTAAAAGGGGACTCCGGCCGCGAACGGTAACCGCCCGTGCGATAGCCTCCCATGCGGCCGCCACCCGCCCGACCCCGGGCCCCGTTTGTCGCGGCGCGACACGCGTTCTGATGATGTTGACAGCGGAACCCTAGATGTAGTGGTTTCATGACTGGCGGCTCCCCACAAATTGTGGTCCTGGGTCCTCATCGGCGGTGGATATCGCCTATGCTGGTGATCGCCCCCACAGGCCGTTCGAACGGCCTGGCGAGGTCATGACGCCGTGCCCGCACGCCCGGCGTCCGCACGCTGCGTCACCGAGCTGTCGGAAAGTCGGAAAGTCGGAAAGGGAGAGAAGAGATGCACTGCCCCTTCTGCCGACACCCCGACAGCCGCGTCGTCGACAGCCGCACCGCCGACGATGGCACCATGATCCGCCGTCGCCGCCAGTGTCCGAGCTGCTCCCGGCGGTTCACCACGGTGGAGACCGCCTCGCTGATGGTGATCAAGCGCAGCGGCGTCACCGAGCCGTTCAGCCGGGACAAGGTGATCGTCGGCGTCCGCAAGGCGTGTCAGGGCCGTCCCGTCACCGAGGACGCCCTCGCCCAGCTCGGCCAGCGGGTCGAGGAGGCGGTGCGCGCGACCGGCAGCGCCGAGCTGTCCACGCACGACGTCGGCCTCGCCATACTCGGGCCGCTCCGCGAGCTGGACCTGGTGGCCTACCTGCGCTTCGCGTCCGTCTATCGGGCCTTCGACTCGCTCGAGGACTTCGAGGCCGCCATCGCCGAGCTGCGCGAGGGCTTCCCCGCCGCTGACGACCGGCCGGACTCCGCGCCCGCGCGGACCGGGGCCGACAAGAGCTGACCGGGGCGCATCGCCGCGCCACGGTCGATGGAACGACAACACGTGACCTTGCCCCGGCCGGGTCACACCAGGGCGTTGTGCCCGAACAGGGAGGCGGAATGACTGAGACGACGAGCGGCCCGGCACGAGGCTCCCGCACCAAGGGTGGCAAGGGAAGCAAGGGCCTGCGGATCGAGCGCATCCACACCACCCCCGGCGTGCACCCTTACGACGAGGTGGTCTGGGAGCGCCGTGACGTCGTCATGACCAACTGGCGCGACGGTTCGATCAACTTCGAACAGCGTGGCGTCGAGTTCCCCGACTTCTGGTCGGTGAACGCGGTCAACATCGTCACGAGCAAGTATTTCCGCGGGGCGGTCGGCACGCCGCAGCGCGAGACCGGCCTCAAGCAGCTCATCGACCGCGTGGTGAAGACCTACCGGCGGGCGGGCGAGGACTTCGGGTATTTCGCCTCCCCGGAGGACGCCGAGACCTTCGAGCACGAGCTGGCCTACGCGCTGCTGCACCAGGTCTTCAGCTTCAACTCGCCGGTGTGGTTCAACGTCGGTACCAAGCAGCCGCAGCAGGTCAGCGCCTGTTTCATCCTCTCCGTCGACGACTCCATGGAGTCGATCCTCGACTGGTACAAGGAAGAGGGGATGATCTTCAAGGGCGGCTCGGGCGCGGGGCTGAACCTGTCCCGTATCCGCTCCTCCAAGGAGCTGCTGTCCTCCGGGGGCAACGCCTCGGGTCCGGTCTCCTTCATGCGCGGCGCGGACGCCTCCGCCGGGACGATCAAATCGGGCGGCGCCACGCGCCGCGCGGCCAAGATGGTCGTGCTGGACGTGGACCACCCGGACGTGGAGGCCTTCATCGAGACCAAGGTGAAGGAGGAGGAGAAGATCCGCGCGCTGCGCGACGCGGGATTCGACATGGACCTGGGCGGCGACGACATCACGTCGGTGCAGTACCAGAACGCGAACAACTCGGTGCGAGTCACCGACGAGTTCATGCGGTCCGTCGAGGCCGGCGAGCGGTTCGGCCTGCGGGGGAGGACCAGCGGCGAGATCATCGAGGAGGTCGACGCCCGCGGTCTGTTCCGCAAGATGGCGGAGGCCGCCCACGTGTGCGCCGACCCCGGCATTCAGTATGACGACACGATCAACCACTGGCACACTTCGCCCGAGACCGGCCGGATCACCGCGTCCAACCCGTGCAGCGAGTACATGCACCTGGACAACTCCAGCTGCAACCTGGCCTCGCTGAACCTGATGAAATTCCTCTCCGACGACGGCGAGGGCCACCAGGCGTTCGACGCCGCGCGGTTCGCCAAGGTCGTGGAGCTGGTCATCACGGCCATGGACATCTCGATCTGCTTCGCGGACTTCCCGACCCAGAAGATCGGCGAGACCACGCGCGCCTTCCGCCAGCTCGGCATCGGCTACGCCAACCTCGGCGCGCTGCTGATGGCGACCGGCCACGCGTACGACTCGGACGGCGGCCGGGCCCTGGCGGGCGCGATCACCTCGCTGATGACCGGCACCTCCTACCGGCGCTCCGCCGAGCTGGCCGCGGTCGTCGGCGCGTACGACGGGTACGCCCGCAACGCGGACGCCCACAACCGCGTCATGCGGCAGCACGCCGAGGCCAACGACGCGGCCCGGCGGATGGACGACCTGGACACCCCGGTCTGGTCGGCGGCCACCGAGGCGTGGCAGGACGTTCTCCGCCTGGGCAAGAAGAACGGTTTCCGCAACGCGCAGGCGTCCGTGCTGGCCCCGACCGGCACGATCGGCCTGATGATGGACTGCGACACCACGGGCATCGAGCCCGACCTGGCGCTGGTGAAGTTCAAGAAGCTGGTCGGCGGCGGCTCGATGCAGATCGTGAACAACACCGTGCCCAAGGCCCTCAAGCGCCTGGGGTACCAGCCGGAGCAGGTGGAGGCGATCGTCGCGCACATCGCCGAGCACGGCAACGTCGTCGACTCCCCCGGTCTGAAGCCCGAGCACTACGAGGTCTTCGACTGCGCCATGGGGGAGCGGTCGATCGCGCCCATGGGGCACGTGCGGATGATGGCCGCCGCCCAGCCGTTCCTCAGTGGCGCCATCTCCAAGACGGTCAACATGCCGAGCACCAGCACGGTGGACGACGTGGCCGAGATCTACCTCCAGGGGTGGAAGCTCGGCGTCAAGGCCCTCGCGGTGTATGTGGAGAACAGCAAAGTCGGTCAGCCGCTGTCCGCCAAGAAGAAGGACAAGGAGGGCGAGCGGCCGACGGGGTCGGCCCGGGCTCCCGAGCCGGAGAAGGTCGTGGAGTACCGCCCGGTGCGCAAGCGGCTGCCGAAGGGCCGGCCCGGGCTCACCACCTCGTTCACGGTGGGCGGCGCCGAGGGGTACATGACGGCGAACTCCTACCCGGACGACGGGCTGGGCGAGGTCTTCCTGAAGATGTCCAAGCAGGGCTCGACCCTGGCGGGCATGATGGACGCCTTCTCGATCGCCGTCTCGGTGGGCCTCCAGTACGGCGTGCCCCTGGAGACGTACGTCTCGAAGTTCACCAACATGCGCTTCGAGCCGGCCGGTATGACCGACGACCAGGACGTCCGGATGGCCCAGTCCATCGTGGACTACATCTTCCGCCGGCTGGCGCTGGACTTCCTGCCCTTCGAGACCAGGTCGGCCCTGGGAATCCACACGGCGGGCGAGCGGCAGCGCCACCTGGAGACCGGCTCGTACGAGTCGGCCGACGAAGACATGGACGTCGAGGGGCTCTCCCAATCCGCGCCCCGCCAGCCGCAGGCCGGCCGGTCCGGCGGCTCGGCGGCGGCGCCCGCCGCGGCGGCGGAGCCGGAGGAGGAGCGGCCCGCGCCGAAGGAGGCGCACAGCTCCACCGAGCTGCTGGAGATCCAGCTCGGCCTGAACGCGGACGCGCCGCTGTGCCTGTCCTGCGGGACGAAGATGCGCCGCGCCGGTAGCTGCTACCTCTGCGAGGGCTGCGGCTCCACGAGCGGCTGCAGCTAGTGATCCCCGGTGCCACCCGCCGTGCCGCGCGCGGTGGGTGGCACCGGCCTGTCCGGCCCGCCCATGGTGCGGCTGCGCGTTCCGGCCGGCTCCGCGAGGATGGAGGCGGCGGAAGGCGATGACCATGACCATGGGGCGATCATGCACAGCGTGATCCTGGTGACCGGCGGTACGGGGACACTCGGCCGCGAGGTCGTGCGCAGGCTGCTGGAGGACGAGCACGAAGTGCGCGTTCTCAGCCGCCGGGGGCGCGCGGAGGGGGAGCGGCTGCCGGTCGAGTGGGTGCGCGGTGATCTGAGGACCGGTGGCGGGCTCGGCCCGGCGCTGTCCGGCACCGACGCGGTCGTGCACTGCGCGACGGCGAACGGGTCGGGCGACGTGGCGATGACGCGGCGGCTGGCCGAGGCCGCGCGGGCCGCCGGGGCACCGCACCTGGTGTACATCTCGATCGTGGGCGCCGACCGGGTGCCCGGCTTCCCCTATTACCGGGCGAAGCTGGAGTGCGAGCGGATCGTCGCGGAATCCGGGCTGCCGTGGACGGTGCTGCGGACCACGCAGTTCCACGGCCTGATCACCCGGCTGGTGGCGGCGCAGCGCCGGCTGCCGGTGGTGCTGACGCTGGGCGGCGGGGTGCGGCTGCAGCCGGTGGCGGAGCGGGAGGCGGGCGAGCGGCTGGCGGAGCTGGCGGTCGGCGAGCCGGCCGGACGGGTCGCCGATCTGGCGGGGCCCGAAATCCGCACGGCGCGCGATCTCACGCGGGCGGCGGCGCGGGCGGCGGGGACGCGCCGTTCCGTGGTGCCGCTGCGGCTGCCGGGGAAGGCGTTCCGCGCGGTGCGGGAAGGAGCGCTGCTCGCGCCCGACCGCGCGGTGGGCCGGATCGCCTTCGACGACTTCCGGTCCGCCCGGTGATCCCGGCCACGCGATGAAGGACCGGTACCGGCGGGTGAGTTGACCGCCGGGAAGCGCTGGGTGTGATCGCGTGATCGACGATCTCGTCCACCCCTGACGCGAGTTGGCCGTACGATGGCGCGGTGCTGGTCAAGTGGATGCGGTGCACCGTCGTCGACCGAGTCGGCTTCGAGCGCGGGCAGCGGAAGTGGGCGGGACTGCTCGGCGAGCCCGGATTCCGGTCCCAGGGTGGCGGCTGGAGCCGGACCCGGCCGGGCGTCGTACATCTCTTCGGCTTCTGGGAGAGCCGCGCGTTCTACGACTCCTTCATGGCCCGCTCCCACGACCGGCTCGCGGCGGCCCAGAGCGGCACGTTCCAGGACATGCGGGTGCGGCTCTTCCAGTACCGCTTCGACGTCAAGATGGGCTTCGAACCGCGCTTCACCGACGCGAACCTGCTGCGGGTCGCGCACTGCCGCGTCCACAAGGAGCGCGCCGAGCACTTCGCGCTGATGCAGGAGAAGGTGTGGAACCCGGCGATGGCCGGATCGCCCGGGATGCTGCGCGGGGTCTTCGCCGAGGCGGAGCCGGACTGCGAGTTCCTGGTGCTGTCGATGTGGGACTCGGCCGCTGAGCGCGCCAAGTACCGCACCGAGCGGGTGGAACGGCTCGCGCTGCGCGCGCAGACCGGGGCCGACGTCGCCACCATCGCCGGCGACGTGATCGACATGGAACGGGCCTGGACGGTATGACCGCCCCCGGCCTCCCGCTCGGCGCAGAACTAGGCTGACACCATGGCACAGCCCCGGCGTATCGTCCTCCTGCGGCACGGAGAGTCACAGGGGAACTACGACGACTCCGTCTACGAGCACCTTCCCGACCACGCGCTGGCGTTGACGGAGAAGGGCCGACGGCAGGCCGAGGCCGCCGGGGAGCGGCTGCGCGCGGTCTTCGGCCAGGAGCGGGTGTCCGCCTACGTCTCGCCGTACCGGCGCACCCACGAGACTTTCCGCGCCCTCGGACTCGATCCGGCCAGGGTACGGGTGCGCGAGGAGCCGCGGTTGCGCGAGCAGGACTGGGGGAACTGGCAGGACCGCGAGGACGTGCTCCGCCAGAAGCGGTCCCGCGACGCCTATGGGCACTTCTTCTACCGTTTCGCCCAAGGGGAGTCGGGAGCCGATGTCTACGACCGGGTCGGGGCCTTCCTGGAGAGCCTGTGGCGCAGCTTCGAGGAGCCGGACCACCCGCCGAACGTGCTGCTGGTGACGCACGGGCTGACGATGCGCCTGTTCTGCATGCGCTGGCTGCACTGGTCCGTCGCCGAGTTCGAGTCGCTGTCCAACCCGGGCAACGGGGAGACCCGGGAGCTGCTGCTCGGCCGTGACGGCAGGTACCACCTCGACCGGCCCTTCGAGCACTGGCACACCCCCAAGCGGCCCTTCGACGGCTGGTGCACATAGGGTGGCTCGCGTCATGCCGTACGAGCCTCCCACCCACCGAGTCGAGCGGTCGCTGCGCGCCACCACCGGAGCGCGGCTGGTCGCGGGCGTCGACGAGGTCGGGCGCGGAGCCTGGGCCGGTCCGGTCACCGTCTGCGCCGCTGTCACCGGACTGCGCCGCCCGCCCGAGGGACTCACCGATTCCAAGCTGCTGACGCCGCCGCGCCGGACCGCCCTGGCCGAGGTGCTCACCGGCTGGGTGACCTCCTACGCGCTCGGCCACGCCTCACCGGGGGAGATCGACAGCCTCGGCATGACAGCCGCGCTGCGTCTGGCGGCCGTCCGCGCCCTGGGGGGACTGCCGGAGTGGCCGGACGCCGTGATCCTGGACGGGAAGCACGATTATCTGGGCGCGCCCTGGCGGGTGCGGACGGTCATCAAGGGGGACCAGTCCTGCGTCGCGGTGGCCGCCGCCTCCGTCATCGCCAAGGTGCGGCGCGACGCGATGCTCGTGGAACTGGCCCCGGAGCACCCCGAGTTCGCCTTCGACAGCAACGTCGGCTATCCTTCGCCCACGCACCGCGCCGCGCTGGAGGAGCTGGGCCCGACCCCGCACCACCGCAGGTCGTGGGCCTACCTCGACGCGCTGCCCCGCTGGCGCCATCTCAAGCTCCCCTCTCATCGCGACGCCCTGGCCACCGAATCGCTGGAGAGCGCCGGTCAACTCGGCATGTTCTGAAGCTCGCCGCAGCCCGGTCACCGTCAGCCCTGCACGGCCAGCACCAGCGGTAGCACTTCCCCGGCGCCCGAGGTGCGCAGCAGCCGCGCCGCCAGGGCGAGGGTCCAGCCCGACTCGGTGAAGTCGTCGACGAGGAGCAGTGGCCCGCCCGCGGCCCGCACCGCCTCCGTCAGCTCGGGCGCCAGCCGGAGTGACCCGCTCAGCGCCCGCACCCGCTGGGCGCTGTTGCCGCGGCCGGGCGAGGCGGTCCCGGGCTCCCGCTCCACCGTGCCGAGCAGCGGCATGCGCCCGACGGCGGCGATCCGTTCGCCGAGCGAGCGCACCAGCCGGGGCCGGGACGCCGAGCCGACCGTGACCACGCCGACCGGCCGGCCCGGTGCCCCGGCGGCGCCGGACGTCCAGCCGTCGGGCGCCCGTGCCCAGTCGGCGAGCACGGTGACCACCGCGTCCACCACGTCGTCGGGCACCGGAGCGTCCGGAGCCCCGGGGGTGAGCAGCGGGCGCAGCCGGTTCCCCCAGCCGATGTCGGACAGCCGTCCCAGGGCGCGGCCGGGCGCGGCCTGCTCGCCGGCCGGGATGCGTCCCTTCAGCTCGATCCCCACGGCGGGCAGGCCGGTCGGCCACATGCGGCGTGGCTCGATCGGCGCCCCGGGCCGTGCCAGCTCGCCGTGGGCCGCCTCCAGGGCGGCGGGCTCCACCTCCGGGGCGAACGGGCTCCGCGCGCAGACGTCGCACCGGCCGCAGGGCGCGGCCTCCTCGTCGTCGAGCTGGCGCCGCAGGAACTCCATGCGGCAGCCGGCCATCGAGGCGTAGTCGCGCATCGCCTGCTGCTCCGCCTCCCGCTGCCGCGCCACGCGCGCGTACCGGAGCGCGTCGTACTCCCAGGGGGCGCCGGTCGCCGTCCAGCCGCCCCGTTCCCTGCGCACCGCGCCGTCCACGTCGAGGACCTTGAGCATCATCTCCAGCCGGGAACGCCGCAGGTCGACGAGGGGCTCCAGCGCGGGCAGCGAGAGCGGCCGGCCGGCGTCCGCGAGCGCCTGGAGCGTGCGCCGCACCTGGTCCTCCGGGGGGAAGGCCAGCGACGAGAAATACCGCCAGATCGCCTCGTCCTCGGGTCCTGGCAGCAGCAGCACCTCGGCGTGGGCCACGCCGCGTCCCGCGCGGCCCACCTGCTGGTAGTAGGCGATGGGGGAGGACGGGGAGCCGAGGTGGACCACGAAGCCCAGGTCGGGCTTGTCGAAGCCCATGCCCAGCGCCGAGGTCGCCACCAGGGCCTTCACCCGGTTCCCCAGGAGATCTTCCTCGGCGGCCTGGCGGTCCGCGTGCTCCGTGCGCCCGGTGTAGGCGGCCACCCGGTGCCCGCGCGCCGCGAGATGGGCGGTCACCTCCTCGGCGGCGGCGACGGTCAGCGTGTAGATGATGCCGGAGCCCGGCAGCCGGTCGAGATTGCCGTCGAGCCAGGCGAGCCGGTGGGCCGCGTCCGGCAGCCGCAGGACGGACAGCCGCAGGCTCTCCCGCTCCAGCGGCCCGCGCAGCACCAGGGCCTCGCTCGCGTCGACGCCGGTGCCCAACTGCTCGGCGATGTCCGCCGACACCCGGGCGTTGGCCGTCGCGGTGGTGGCCAGCACCGGGACGCCCGCCGGCAGTTCGGCGAGCAGGGTGCGCAGCCTGCGGTAGTCCGGGCGGAAGTCATGGCCCCAGTCAGAGATGCAGTGCGCCTCGTCGACCACCAGCAGGCCGGTCGTCGCGGCCAGTTGGGGCAGGACGTGATCGCGGAAGTCCGGATTGTTCAGCCGCTCCGGGGAGACGAGCAGGACGTCCACCGCGCCGGCCTCCACCTCGGCCCGCACGGCGTCCCACTCCTCGATGTTCGCCGAGTTGATCGAGCGGGCCCGGATACCGGCCTTGGCGGCGGCCTCGACCTGGTTCCGCATCAGGGCCAGCAGCGGGGAGACGATCACCGTAGGACCGCTGCCTCGCTCCCGGAGCAGGGCGGTGGCCACGAAATACACCGCCGACTTGCCCCAGCCGGTGCGCTGCACCACCAGCGCCCGCCGGCGCTGGGCGACGAGCGCCTCGATGGCTCGCCACTGGTCGGTGCGGAGCCGGGCGCCGACATCGCCGACGAGGCGCGAGAGCACCGCGTCCGCCGCCGCGCGCAGCTCCTCGGTCTCCGGCTCGGGACGCGGGTCGGGGCCCGCGGAAGGGTGTCGCATGCCCCCATGCAAGCCGATGACCCCGCGTCCCCGCCAACCAGCCTGTGGATAACCCGGTCATTCTTATGACTCGTATGCTTCGCGGGCGGAGCTGTGGACAACGGACGCCGCCGAACCGCCCGGACCCGGCATCCTCACGCCATGACCCGACACAGCGGATCCGCGCCCGTACTGACCCTGTCCGACTGCCGCGTCAAGCTCCGCGGCCCGGCCGAGCTGGCCGACGCCCTGCCCTACCTCATGGGGTACCACCCCGACGACTCCATCGTGCTGATCGGCCTGCACGGCCCGCGAGGGCGCCTCGGGGGGCGCATCCGCACCGGCATTCCCGACAGCCGGGACGGCTGGGACGCGACCGCCGACCAGCTCGCCGCCTGCCTGGTGGAGAACAGCGAGGCCCGGGGCACCCGCCCGGAGGCGGCGGTGGTCTATCTCTGCCAGGACCCGCCCGACGGAGCCCCGGCCGCGGACACCATGGAGCGGCTCCGGCCGCTGGCCCAGCGGCTGCGCACCGCCTGCGGCGCCCTCGAAGTCCCCGTCTGGGAGGCGCTCTACGTCTCGCGCGACCGGTACTGGTCGTACTGCTGCGCCGATCCCGGCTGCTGTTCCGGCGACGGGAACGAGCTCCCCCGGGCGGGGACTTCGGCGATGGCCGTGGCCGCGGCGTACGCGGGGATCGAAGTGCGTGGCTCGCTGACGGAGCTGAGACGGCGGTTCGCGCCGCTCGGCGAGCCCGTCGAGGGCCGGCAGATCAGGGCGCTGGACGCGGCGGCGACCGCGCTCGTGCCCCGCATGCTCGGCGGTGTCCCGGCCGTGGCCGGCGTCCGGGTGGAGACCGCGGAGCTGGCCGAGCGGTTGATGGGCCGCTTCCGCCGGGTCCCCGCCCCGGCGGGTGGTGGTGAGGCGGCGGCCGACGCCACCGACGACGCGCTGCTCACTTCGGACGACGCCGCGCACCTCATCCTGGGCCTCCAGGACCGAGTCAGCAGAGACCGGGCGGCCGAGTGGATGGAGGGCGCCGACGCCCCGGTGGCGCTGCGCCTGTGGCGTGCGCTGGCCCGGCGTTGCGTCGCGGCCTACCGGCAGCACGCGGCGGCCCCGCTCACCCTGGCCGGCTGGGTCGCCTTGTCCTCGGGGGACGAGACCGGCGCCCAGGTGGCGCTCGCTCTGGCCCTGGAGACGGACCCGGAGTACGTGTTCGCCGGGCTGTTGCACCAGGCGTGCAACGACGGTCTGGATCCCGAGCCGCTGCGCCGCTGCATGCGGCAGCAGCGGGCCGCCCGCGGGCGCTGATTCCGGTCGTGGGTCCCCCTATGATCACGACATGCCCTACGACCCGTCGGAGTTCCCGCCGTTCGCCGTCACCGTCGATCTGGTCGTGCTCACCGTCCGGCGGCATGCGCTCTGCGCCCTCACCGTGCGCCGCGCCGAGGAGCCGCACCGGGGCCGGTGGGCGCTCCCCGGCGGCTTCGTCCGGGTCGACGAGGACCTGGCCTCGGCCGCCGCGCGCGAGCTGGCCGAGGAGACGGGGCTCCGGGCGCAGGACGCGGGCAGTCGGCACGCGGGCGCCTATCTGGAACAGCTCGCGACCTACGGCGATCCGCACCGCGATCCGAGAATGCGCGTGGTCAGTGTGGCTCATCTGGTGCTGGCCCCGGATCTTCCGGCTCCCACGGCGGGCGGTGACGCGGGCAGCGCCCAGTGGACGCCCGTGGCACGGCTGCTGGGCGGCGCTGAGGGCGGTGCCGTCGAGCGGCTGGCGTTCGACCACGCGCGGATCCTCGCGGACGGAGTGGAGCGCGCCCGGTCGAAGATCGAGTACTCCTCGCTCGCCGCCGCCTTCTGTCCCGCCGAGTTCACCGTCGGCGAGCTGCGCAGGGTCTACGAGGCGGTGTGGGGAGTCGCCCTCGATCCGCGCAACTTCCATCGGAAGGTGACCGGGACGCCCGGTTTCCTGGTGCCCGTCGGCGGCACGACGACCCGTCAGGGCGGTCGCCCTGCCCAGTTGTTCAGGGCAGGTGGCGCGACGCTGCTCAACCCGCCGATGCTGCGCCCCGAGGTGTAGTCCGCAACGCCTGCGCGTTGCGCGGAAAATCCGATATGTCCCGTTATCGTGCCAGGGTGCACCCCCAACGGGAGGATCGATGATCCAGGCCATCGGACTCACCAGCGCGACTCGGCGCGGCCGGCCCCCGACCGTTGACGATCTCACCTTTGAGGCGCGCCCGGGCAGTGTCACCGCGCTCCTCGGGCCGCCGGGAGCGGGCAAGTCCACGGCCCTGCGGCTGGCGCTCCAACTGTGCCCGGGACGCGGTGTCGCGCTGCTCCGGGGACGGCCGCTGGACCGAGTCCCGCACCCGGCGCGGGAGGTCGGCGTCCTGCTCGGCGACGTCCCGGGCCACCCGCGCCGCACCGCGATCGGACACCTGCGGATGCTGGCCGCGGTGGCCGGGATGCCGGCCGGCCGGGCCGAGGACGTGCTCGACGTGGTGGGCCTCAGTGGGCTCGCCGACCAGCGGCTCGGACGGTTCTCGCTGGGCATGGACCGCAGGCTGGGACTGGCGGTCGCGTTGCTGGGCGATCCGCACACCCTCGTCCTGGACGAGCCCGCGCGCGGCCTGTCCCCCCGCGAGGGCGCGTGGCTGCGCGGTCTGCTGCGCGGATACGCGGACCACGGTGGCGCCGTGCTCGTCACCAGTCAAGACCCCGCGGAGGCCGCGCGGTTCGCCGACCGCGTGGTCAGTCTGCGCGCCGGGCGGCTGGTGGCGGACCAGGCGGTCGAGGACTTCGCCCGCGCCCGGCTGCGGCCCCGGGTGGCCGTGCGCACCCCGCACGCCGACCGGCTCGCGGCGCTGCTCACCCGGGAGTTCCGGACGGAGCGGGATCCGGCGGGGGCGGGTCCGGCGGAGGTGGTGCGGGAATCCGGCAACAGGCTGTCGGTCTTCGGCAGCGACTGCGCGGTGGTCGGCGAGATCGCCTACCGGCACCGCGTCGTGGTGCATCAACTCGCGGACGAGCTGGGCGACTCCGGTGACCGGGCACCGGCCGGGCCGCTGCATCGCGCGGACGGCAGGGCGGCGGGCGCGCCCGGCGGCGCCCGCCGCCCTGCCGTCCGTTCCGGCGCGCGCGGGGCGGCGCTGCCGCCCCGGCTCCCGGCGGTGCCGCCGCCCGGGCCGAGCTGGCCGGTGCGCTACGAGCTCCGCCGGTGGGCCGGGGTGGGCACCGGGTGGTGGCTGATGGGCGCCACGCTGCTGGCCGCCCTGGTGACCGGCCTGGTCCTGGCCTCGGCCGGCACCCGTTCCGCCGAGCGCGTGCTCACCGGCTGGCCCCGCCCCTTGCCCCTGCCCCCCGTCGCGATCGCCGCGGGCGTGCTCGGCGCGCTGGCCTTCGGCCAGGAGTTCCGCTATCCCGCGCTCGCCCCGGCGCGGGTCCTCGTGCCGCGCAGACTCTCCTTGCTCGCGGGCAAGCTCGTCGTCTCGGCGACCGCGGCACTCCTGCTGTGCTGTGCCACCGTCATCCTCAACTCCACCACACTCACCCTCCTGTTCGGCCAGCACATCCCCATCGACGGCCCCTGGCAGACCGTTCTGCTCGCCACCGCCGCGCTGTCCGTCGCCTGTGCCTGGGCGGGCCTGCTCGCCGCCGGTGTCTTCCGGTCCACGTTCCTCGGGCTCGCGGCCGTCGCCGCCGTGCCCCTGGGGCTGGCCCCGGCGCTGCGGGCCCTGCCGGTGGGACCCGCGGGCCGGTCGCTCGACGGACTGTCGGGTCGGCTGCACGCCTTGACCACGCTTCCGTTCCCGTCCGGAGCCGACCGCTGGCTGTCCGCGAGTGTGCGCCTCGCGTCCCAGCCGATCGGCTGGGCGCTCGGTCTGTCGCTCACGGTGCTGCTGTGCGGATACGCCCTCGTCAGCCTGCGCAACAGCCCGCGCTGAGCGGCCAGTAGCCCGGCGGCGCGCGGCGGCCCGCGGGGCGCTCCGCCTCAACGCCCTTGCGCGGTGTCCGGCTTGGACGGGCGACGTCCATTTCCTTCCGGTTAGGCGTCAATTATGCGGGAGTCGCCGATCACCCTTTCGTGTGCTTTTCACCAAAGACCTCAAGGTGCCAACGGGCGCCGCCGACAAAGGAGGCGTGACTACCCTTGCGCACTCCATGATGACCCCCACTCGTTCCACCGACCCGGGCCGCGGCGGCCCCAGCGAGCTCGACCGGTACTCCTACGCCGAATCCACCGGCGCCGCCCGCACCACCAACGCGCCCGCCTGGGACGGCGACCCGGACATGGGCCGCGTCGGCCGCCGGGCCGCCGGCACCCGCGGCCGCGGCCTGCACGGGCAACTTGTGCAGCAGCTCGGGCAGATGATCGTCTCCGGCGATCTGGGCGCCGACCGGCCGCTCGTCCCCGAGGAGATCGGCCAGCGCTTCGAGGTCTCCCGCACCGTTGTTCGCGAGTCCCTGCGCGTGCTGGAGGCCAAGGGCCTCGTCAGCGCCCGCCCCAACGTCGGCACCCGGGTCCGCCCCGTCGGCGACTGGAACCTGCTCGACCCCGACATCATCGAATGGCGCGCCTTCGGGCCGCAGCGCGAGGATCAGCGCCGCGAGCTGAGCGAGCTGCGCCTCACCATCGAGCCCCTCGCCGCCCGGCTCGCGGCGGCCGACGCCACCGACGAGGTCCAGCAGCGCCTCGGCGACATGGTCGACATCATGACCCACGCCCTGGCCCAGGGGGACGCCCTCACCTTTTCCCGCGCCGACGCCGAGTTCCACGGGTTGATGCTGCAGGCCGCGGGCAACCGCATGCTGGAGCACCTCTCCGGCATCATCGGCGCGGCTCTCCAGGTCTCCGGTGGCGCCTCCTCCGGATGCGAGCACCCCACCGAGGCGTCCATCGCTCTGCACCAGCGCATCGTCGACGCGATCGGGTCCGGCGAGCCGACGACCGCCGAGACCGCGATGCGGCACCTTCTCAGCTTTTCCCCCGAGACCGCGGCCCCGGTCGCCGGACCGGCCCCGGCAGGTGCCGACCATGTGGTTCCCGCTCCGCGCGAGCACTGACGCGGCGCGCACCGAAGCGTCGCCGGGCCCGGTCCGGGCAGGGCTCCGGCGACGCTTCCGCCCTGGCCCGCTACAGTCGAGCGTGCGGTGTGACTCGGGACACGCGAAAGCTGCGTAACGCTTCGGGGAGCAGCGCGATGATTGAAGAGGTGGCCGCAGCGGCCGGACAGTGATCCGCCGCCGTTCCACCGAAGCCGTCGGCTCCCCCCGCCGCCGGTCACGGTCCCGCTTGCACCGGGCGGACCTCAAGCCGTTCCCAGAGTTTCCGAGAGGTTGTTCGTGTCGGCCAGCACTTCCCGTACTCTCCCCGCAGAGATCGCCGAGTCCAATTCTGTGATGGCGCTCATCGAACGGGGAAAGGCCGAGGGGCAGATCGCCGGCGATGACGTGCGCCGGGCCTTCGAGGCTGACGAGATCCCGTCAACCCAGTGGAAGAACGTTCTGCGCAGCCTCAACCAGATCCTCGACGAGGAGGGCGTGACGCTGATGGTGAGTGCCGCCGAGGCGCCCAAGCGCACCCGGAAGAGT
This sequence comes from Streptomyces sp. NBC_01803, assembly GCF_035917415.1. Lineage (NCBI taxonomy): Bacteria > Bacillati > Actinomycetota > Actinomycetes > Kitasatosporales > Streptomycetaceae > Streptomyces > Streptomyces sp. NBC_01803. The sequence continues at coordinate 1,520,539 of NZ_CP109073.1, read as the reverse complement.
GTCGCCGCGAAGACGACGGCCAAGCGGACAGCGACCAAGACGGTCGCGGCGAAGACCACGCCCGCCAAGGCCACCGCGACGGCTCACCCCGAGGACCCACCCGTCGACGTCGAGGGCGCCGAGATCGCCGACGGCGGACCGCTGAGCGACGCCGAGGCCGCGAGGCCCGAGGCGCGCAAGTCGGCGGCGGCGAAGAAGGCGCCCGTCAAGAAGGCCGCCGCGAAGAAGGCCCCGGCCAAGAAGGCCGCCGCGAAGAAGACCGCGGCCCCGGGCAAGAAGACGGACTCGAAGAAGGAGATCGTCGACGAGTTCCTTGAGGGCGAGGAGGAAGGTCCGGAGGAGCCCGCCGAGCGGGCCGTCCGGGGCGCCACTCCCGGCGAGGGACCCGACGGCAAGCCCGAGAACGAGGGCTTCATCCTCTCCGACGAGGACGAGGACGACGCGCCGGCTCAGCAGGTCGCGGCGGCCGGCGCCACCGCCGACCCGGTCAAGGACTACCTGAAGCAGATCGGCAAGGTGCCGCTGCTCAACGCCGAGCAGGAGGTCGAGCTCGCCAAGCGCATCGAGGCGGGGCTCTTCGCCGAGGACAAGCTGGCCAGCTCCGACAAGATCGCTCCCAAGCTCAGGCGCGAGCTGGAGATCATCTCCGAGGACGGCCGCCGCGCGAAGAACCACCTGCTGGAGGCCAACCTCCGCCTCGTGGTCTCGCTCGCCAAGCGGTACACCGGCCGCGGCATGCTCTTCCTGGACCTGATCCAGGAGGGCAACCTGGGTCTGATCCGGGCCGTCGAGAAGTTCGACTACACCAAGGGCTACAAGTTCTCCACGTACGCCACCTGGTGGATCCGGCAGGCCATCACCCGCGCCATGGCCGACCAGGCTCGCACCATCCGTATCCCGGTGCACATGGTCGAGGTGATCAACAAGCTCGCCCGCGTCCAGCGGCAGATGCTCCAGGACCTGGGCCGCGAGCCCACCCCGGAGGAGCTCGCCAAGGAGCTCGACATGACCCCGGAGAAGGTCGTCGAGGTCCAGAAGTACGGCCGTGAGCCGATCTCGCTGCACACCCCGCTCGGCGAGGACGGCGACAGCGAGTTCGGTGACCTCATCGAGGACTCCGAGGCCGTCGTCCCGGCGGACGCCGTGAGCTTCACCCTGCTGCAGGAGCAGCTCCACTCGGTGCTGGACACCCTCAGCGAGCGCGAGGCCGGTGTGGTCTCGATGCGCTTCGGGCTCACCGACGGCCAGCCCAAGACGCTGGACGAGATCGGCAAGGTCTACGGCGTGACGCGCGAGCGCATCCGTCAGATCGAGTCGAAGACCATGTCCAAGCTCCGCCACCCCTCTCGCTCGCAGGTCCTCCGGGACTATTTGGACTGAGCGGGGCGCAACGGCAGCACGACGGCCGCGGGCGCTTCGGGATGCGCGCCGCGGCCGTCGCCGTGACGCTGGGTGGTTACAGGATTCCGTACGGTTCCAGGAGCCTCCATGCGTCATCCGTCCCGGCCGTCGCGCACCGTCTCGCTGTCCGTCCTGGCCGCGGCCCTGCTGTCCTGGCCGCTCCTGTCGGCCCTCCCGTCCCAGCACCCCGCCGCCGCGGCCGGTGCCGCCGTGGTCGGCGGTCATCCGGCTTCGGTGTCCCGCAGCCCGTGGGCGGTGGCGCTGAGCAGTCGCGCGCTGTTCGGAGACGCCCGTTCGGGTCAGTTCTGCGGCGGGGTGGTCGTCGGCGGTCGCACGGTCGTGACCGCCGCGCACTGCCTGACCCGGCCCGCGCCCGGCGCCGGGCGCGGGGACCTGCGCGATCTGGCGGTGATCGTCGGCCGGGACGACCTGAACGGCACGGCCGGCCGCGAGGTGCCGGTGACTGGGGTGTGGATCAATCCGGCCTACGACGAGCTGACGAACGCCGGCGATCTCGCCGTGCTCACGCTCGCTCAGCCGCTTCCGGCGCGGTTCGCCATCACCGTGGCAGATCGGGGGAATCCCGCCTACACGGCGGGCACGCCGGCCGACGTCCTCGGCTGGGGGGACACCGCCGGAGACGGCAGCTATGCCGACCGGCTGCGCTCGGCCCGGGTCCGGATGCTGGACGACGCGGCCTGCGCGGACGCCTACGAGGCCGACGGCGGGAACGCGGCGGGCAGCCGTTTCGATGCGGAGTCGATGGTGTGCGCGGCGTCACCGGGTGGCGGCCGGGACGCCTGTCAAGGCGACAGCGGCGGCCCGCTGGTGGCCGGCGGGCTGCTGGTCGGCCTGGTCTCGTGGGGGACGGGCTGCGGCGAGCCCGGCCTCCCCGGTGTCTACACGCGCGGCTCCGCGGTCGCCGAGCTGCTGCGCGCGGTCGGTGCCGGAACCGACGGTCTCAAAGGCAACGGGCGGTCACCCCGGATGGCACCGGGGTGACCGCCCGTCCTCCGGCTCGAGGGCCGGACCGAGCCCGTCGTTGATGCGACGAGATACGCCGCGGATCAGCGTTCGTCGTCGTGTACGGGAGCAGGAGTCGCCGTGAGCTTCTCCGTCTCGTCCTGTATCTCCGCAGCGATCTTCTTGAGCTCCGGCTCGAACTTGCGCCCGTGGTGGGCGCAGAACAGGAGCTCACCGCCGTTGGCGAGGACCACGCGGAGATACGCCTGGGCACCACAGCGGTCGCAGCGGTCCCCGGCCGTCAGTGGGGTCGCGGGGGTCAGAACAGTAGTCACGTCGCCTCTTCTCTAGCTCGACGAGCTGTCGTACCAGGGACAACATCCAACCAGGCCGAGAACGTTCCCGCTCGCGGCTTTCTCGCTCAAAAACTTTCTGCCGAGATGGCCGAACGCTGCCGGTTGGCGGCGAATGAGCCGTATTGCAGGTGGATCGTTGTTATAAGCGCTGTCTTGGTCGTTTTGTTCCGGCTACCTCGGTGTATCCGGGGTCGGTCCTCCCGTTCAGAAGGACGTGCCCGGAGCCTAAATGGTTCATGCCTCGAAGGGAACGTGACGTGCGCGTCACCCGGACGAGTCATCGAACACGTGAACGACTCTGGGCTACTCTGATATTCCTCGGGTAGCTGCACAACCGCTCTACATGGCCTCGGTACCCTCTGAGCGGCACTAAGCCACAGATCTGGATTCAGCGAGGAGCGAACTGCGTGACCGCCGACACGTCCGTGCCATCTACCGCACTGCTGACCGGATCCGATCCTGGAGGCAACTACACCGCCCGGCACCTGCTGGTTCTGGAGGGGCTGGAGGCGGTGCGCAAGCGCCCCGGGATGTACATCGGGTCGACGGACAGCCGCGGCCTGATGCACTGCCTGTGGGAAATCATCGACAACGCCGTCGATGAGGCGCTCGGCGGCCACTGCGACCACATCGATGTCCTGCTCGGCGAGGACGGCTCGGTGGAGGTGCGGGACAACGGGCGCGGCATCCCCGTCGACATCGAGCCGAAGACCGGTCTGTCCGGCGTCGAGGTCGTGATGACCAAGCTCCACGCGGGCGGGAAGTTCGGCGGCGGGTCCTACGCGGCCTCCGGCGGCCTGCACGGGGTCGGCGCCTCGGTGGTGAACGCCCTCTCCGCCCGGCTCGACGTGGAGGTCGACCGCGGCGGGCGCACCCACACGATCAGCTTCCGGCGCGGCACCCCCGGCATCTTCACCGAGTCCGGTCCGGACGCCCCCTTCGACCCGGCCGGCGGACTGCTCACCGGCAAGAAGATCCCCAGGACGCGCACCGGCACCCGCGTGCGGTACTGGGCGGACCGGCAGATCTTCCTCAAGGACGCCAAGCTCTCCCTGGAGACCCTGTACGCCCGCGCCCGCCAGACGGCCTTCCTGGTCCCCGGGCTGACGATCGTGGTGCGCGACGAGCGCGGCGTGGAGGGCGCGGAGCCGTCCGAGGAGGTCTTCCGCTACGACGGCGGCATCGGCGAGTTCTGCGAGTACCTGGCGCCGGACAAGCCCGTCTCGGACGTGCTGCGGCTCCAGGGCGAGGGAGCGTTCAAGGAGACCGTCCCGGTCCTCGACGACCGCGGCCACATGATCCCCACCGAGGTCAAACGCGATCTGTACGTCGATGTCGCGCTGCGCTGGGGCACCGGCTACGACACCACGCTGAAGTCCTTCGTCAACATCATCGCCACCCCCAAGGGCGGCACCCACATCGCCGGCTTCGAGCGGGCCGTCCGGACGACCGTGAACGAGGTGCTGCGCGCCACCAAGCTGCTGCGTGTCGCCGAGGACGACATCACCAAGGACGACGCCCTGGAGGGGATGACGGCCGTCGTGACGGTCCGGCTGGCCGAGCCGCAGTTCGAGGGGCAGACCAAGGAGGTGCTCGGCACCTCGGCCGCCTCCCGGATCGTGGCCGCCGTGGTGGCCAAGGAGCTCAAGACCTTCCTGACCTCCACCAGACGGGACGCCAAGCAGCAGGCCCGCGCGGTCCTGGACAAGGTCGTGGCGGCGGCCCGCACCCGGATCGCCGCCCGGCAGCACAAGGAGGCCCAGCGGCGCAAGACGGCCCTGGAGTCGTCGGCGCTGCCGGCGAAGCTCGCCGACTGCCGCAGCGACGAGGTGGAGCGCAGCGAGCTGTTCATCGTGGAGGGCGACAGCGCCCTGGGCACGGCCAAGCTCGCGCGGAACTCGGAGTTCCAGGCGCTGCTGCCGATCCGTGGCAAGATCCTGAACGTTCAGAAGTCGTCGGTGTCCGACATGCTGAAGAACGCCGAGTGCGGAGCGATCATCCAGGTGATAGGAGCCGGTTCCGGGCGGACCTTCGACATCGACCAGGCGCGGTACGGCAGGGTGATCTTCCTCGCCGACGCCGATGTGGACGGCGCGCACATCCGCTGCCTGCTGCTGACTCTCTTCCAGCGCTACATGCGGCCCATGGTCGAGCAGGGCCGGGTCTTCTCGGCCGTCCCGCCGCTGCACCGTGTCGAGCTGAGCAATCCGAAGAAGGGCCAGGACAAGTACTTGTACACGTACTCGGACGGCGAGCTGCGGGAGACCCTGCGGGACTTGGACCGCCGGGGCGTGCGGTACAAGGACTCGATCCAGCGCTACAAGGGCCTCGGCGAGATGGACGCCGACCAGCTCGCGGAGACCACGATGGATCCGCGCAAGCGGACGCTGCGCCGGATCAACATCGGCGACCTGGACGCCGCGGAGGAGGCGTTCAGTCTCCTGATGGGCAACGAGGTGGCGCCGCGCCGCGAGTTCATCGCCAACGCGGCGGCGACCCTGGACCGCTCCCGTATCGACACCTGAACGCGCCCGGCGCTCAGGGGAGCGGGTCGGCGGAGGTGATCACCAGCGCGGGCTGAGGCGTGAACGCGGCGCCGCAGCTCGCGGGCGCCGGCTCGTCGGCGGCCTCCTCGGCGACCCCGACCCGCCAGCGGCGGCCGTCCCGGTGCACGACGGTCACCGACCAGGCCGCGCCGTGCCGCGGCCCCGTCTCCACGGTCAGGGCGTCGGCGGCCTCCTCGCCGGTCAGCTCCCGCACCGCCAGCTCGGCGGCCTGGCCCGGACGGTCCCAGGTGGACCGGCCACGGCAGTGCTCCGTCACCACCCGGCCGTCCTGGAGGGCGGCCAGCACGCCCTTGACGGCGATCGCCGTCATCCGGCCATAGGCGTAGCCGTGCGGGAGCGTCAGCAGGGTCGGGGAGAAGCGGTGGCCGCCGATGTGGGTGATCTCCCAGACCTCCGCGCCGCCGGCCGCGGCGATCTCGGCGGCCAGCGGGCGGCCGAGGACCGCGCAGCAGCGGTCGCGCTTGCCGTTGGTGCACACCAGCGTCAGCGGACCGCCCCGGTGGGGCTCCCACAGGCCGTCGTGGTGACCGGCGCCGAGACGGGGGAAGTCGAGGCCGAGCAGGTCGCGCGCGGCGCGGTCGTCGCCGAGCTCGGTGGTCCGGATCCACGGGGCACCGGGGCTGGTGTGCGCCAGCCAGACCCGCCGCCGGGTCGCGGCCCGCTCGCCGTCCCGGCGGGGGCGGCGGATCAGCGCGACGCGGACGCCGGTCCCGGCCCCCTCGGCGGCGGCCTCCAGGGCCCGGCCGAGGCCGGGGTCGAGCCGGCTCTCGGTGAGCGCCTTGCCGCCCCAGGGACCGGGCTGCTCGATCAGCAGCCAGGTCCGGGCGGTGGTGGCCGTGCCGGCGAGGGGCTCGGCCCGCGCCCGGGAGATAATCGCACATTCGCTCACACAGGCAAGGCTAACCTCGTTCGCCCCAGCCGCCCCGGCGGTCCCGCACCGCGCGCGGTGCGGGACCGTGATCACGGGCGGCGGGGTGCCGCTAGGCTCGGGCGCTGTGCGGAACATGGTCAGCGGCCGGATTCCGGTCATCGTGCTCGCCGGCTTCCTGGGGGTGGGGAAGACGACGCTTCTCAACCACCTGCTGCGCAACCGCGAGGGGGTCCGGATCGGGGCCGTCGTCAACGACTTCGGCAGCATCCCGGTCGACGCCATGCTGGTGGCCGGACAGGTGGACGCCATGGCGTCGTTCGGGAACGGCTGCCTGTGCTGCGCCGTCGACACCGAGGATCTGGACGCGGCGCTGGAACGGCTGGCGCGGCCCGACGCGGGGATCGACCTCATCGTCGTCGAGGCCAGCGGACTGGCCGAGCCGCCCGTGCTGATCAGGATGATCCTGGCCTGCGAGAACCCGCGCATCGTCTACGGCGGGCTCGTTCAGGTCGTGGACGCCGCCGAGCCGGACCGGAGCCGCCACCTGGGCGCCGCCGACCTCCTGGTGCTCAACAAGACCGACCGGGTCGACGCCGCCCGGCGCGGCGTCCTGTCGGCCGGGCTGCGGGAGCGGGCCGGTGGCGTCCCCGTCGTGGAGGCCGTGCACGGGCGCGTCGACCCCGGCCTGTTCTTCGACCGGTCGGACACGGCGGACACGGCGGACACGGCGGACACGGCGGTGCCTCGGACCGGCGCGCGGCAGCTCTCGTTCGCCGACCTGGCGGCCGACGAGAACGACGACCCCGGCGAGCACCTCCACACCGCCTACGACAGCGTGGCGTTCACCACCGACCGGCCGCTCGGCCCGCGCCGGCTGATGCGCTTTCTGGACAGCAGGCCGACCGGGCTCTACCGGATCAAGGGCTTCGTCTCCTTCGGCGCTGAACGGCTCACCCTGCACGCCGTCGGCCGGTTCCTGCGGTTCTACCCGGCCCCCACCGATGGCCCGACCACCGAGCTGGTCCTGATCGGCGCCGGCGTCGACGCCGAGGCGCTCCGCAAGGAGCTGGCCGACTGCGTCGCGGCGGACGGCGAGCCCGCCGACGACGGCATGGCGGAGGTCCGGCGCTTTCTGGACGATCCCGACGACATCGGCGAGGACCCCGTCTGAGGCGTCTCAGGCCCTACCCCGGCCCGGCCCTACCCCGGCCCGGCGATCACCGCGATCGCCTTCGCCAGCGGCGTCCCCGAGCCGTCCCGGCGCGGATCGGGCTCCGGCAGGTCCACCGGGGCGCCGGCGGCCGTGGCCGCTCGCGCGGGCACGGCCCCGGCCCAGGCGAACGTCAGCCGGTCCTCGCCCTTCAGGAACCGCTGGCAGCGGACCCCGCCCGTGGCCCGCCCCTTGCGGGGATACTGGTCGAGCGGTGTGAGCTTGGCCGTCCCCAGCGAGTCGTCCAGCGTGCCGCTGCCGCCCGCCACCGTGACCACAACCGCGTCGCCCGCCGGATCGATGGCCGTGAACGAGATGACTCGCGCGCCCTCGGCGAGCTTGACCCCCGTCATACCGCCCGCCGGCCGGCCCTGGGGGCGGACCTGCGAGGCTGGGTACCGCAGCAACTGCGCGTCGCTGGTGATGAAGACGAGGTCCTCCTCGCCGGTGTGCAGCTCGGCCGCGCCCACGATCCGGTCACCCTCCTTCAGGGTGATGACCTCCAGCTCCTCCTTGTTCGCCGGGTAGTCCGGCACCACCCGTTTGACCACGCCCTGCTCGGTGCCGATGGCCAGGCCGGGGGAGGACTCGTCCAGGGTGGTCAGGCAGACCACCCGCTCGTCGGCCCCCAGCGACAGGAACTCCGAGAGCTGCGCCCCGCCCGCCAGACTCGGCGCCGACGCGCCGCGCGGGAGCGGGGGCAGGTCCACCACGGCCAGCCGCAGCAGCCGGCCCGTCGACGTCACCGCGCCGACCTCGCCCCGCGTGGTGGACGGCACCGCGGAGACGATCACATCGTGCTTGCCTCTCCTGCCGCCGCTCTCGAACGACATGTCGCCGTCCGCCGTCCGCGCCAGCAGCCCGGTGGAGGACAGCAGCACGCGACACGGGTCGTCGGAGACCTCCAGCGGCACCGCCTCGGCCCGGTCGCCCTCGGACTCCAGCAGCCGCGTGCGGCGCGGCGTGCCGTACTTCTTGGCGACCTCGGACAGCTCCGCGGAGACCAGCTTCCGCAGCTCCGCGTCCGAGTCGAGAATCCGGGTCAGCTCCTCGATCTCCCCGGTCAGCCGGTCGCGCTCCGACTCCAGCTCCAGCCGGTCGAACCGCGTCAGCCGCCGCAGCGGCGTGTCCAGGATGTACTGCGTCTGCGTCTCGGAGAGCCCGAAGCGCGCGATGAGGGACTCCTTGGCCGCCGCCGCGTTGTCGCTGGAGCGGATGATCCGGATGACTTCGTCGATGTCGACCAGCGCGACGAGCAGACCCTCGACCAGGTGCAGCCGGTCCCGCCGCTTGCGGCGGCGGAACTCGCTGCGCCGCCGCACCACTTCGAAGCGGTGGTCGACATAGACCTCCAGGAGCTCCCGCAGGCCCATCGTCAGCGGCTGGCCGTCCACCAGCGCCACGTTGTTGATGCCGAAGGTCTCCTCCATCGGCGTCAGCTTGTAGAGCTGGGCCAGCACCGCCTCGGGGTTGAAGCCGTTCTTCACCTCGATGACCAGGCGCAGCCCGTGCTCCCGGTCGGTCAGGTCCTTGACGTCCGCGATGCCCTGCAGCCGCTTCGCGTTGACCAGGTCCTTGATCTTGGCGATGACCTTCTCCGGGCCGACCATGAACGGCAGCTCCGTCACCACCAGTCCGCGCCGCCGGGCGGTGACCTTGTCCACCGTCACCGTGGCCCGCATCCGGAACGTGCCCCGGCCCGTCTCGTAGGCGTCCCTGATCCCGTCGAGCCCGACGACCTGGCCGCCGGTCGGCAGATCCGGCCCGGGCACGAAGCGCATCAGCGCGGCCAGGTCGGCGTTCGGATACCGGATCAGATGCCGGGCCGCCGCGATGACTTCCGTCAAGTTGTGCGGTGGCATGTTCGTCGCCATGCCGACCGCGATCCCGCTCGCCCCGTTCACCAGCAGGTTCGGATAGGCGGCGGGCAGCGCCACCGGCTCCTGTTCGCTGCCGTCGTAGTTGGGCGCGAAATCGACCGTGTCCTCGTCGATCGACTCCACCATCAGCCCGGCCGCCGGCGCGGACCGGCACTCCGTGTACCGCATGGCGGCGGGTGGATCGTCGTTCCCCAGCGAACCGAAGTTCCCATGGCCGTCCACCAGGGGCAGTCGCATCGAGAACGGCTGGGCCATCCGCACCAGCGCGTCGTAGATCGCGGTGTCCCCGTGCGGATGCAGCTTGCCCATCACCTCGCCGACCACGCGGGCGCACTTCACATAGCCGCGCTCGGGCCGCAGCCCCATGTCGTGCATCTGGTAGAGGATCCGGCGGTGCACCGGCTTCATGCCGTCCCGCGCGTCCGGCAGCGCCCGGGAGTAGATGACGGAATAGGCGTACTCCAGGAAGGAGCCCTGCATCTCGTCGACGACGTCGATGTCGAGGATGCGCTCCTCGAATGCCTCGGGAGGCGGGGACTTCGTGCTGCGGCGGGCCATCGCGGCAGGCTCCTTCGTAGGGGCGGGCGGGGTTGCTGGCGACCATTGTGGACCGCCCCACTGACAACCGGGAACTTCGCACACCCCGGCTCACCTTGCATAAGGTGACGTACACCTCGACCGTCCGAGCGAAGGGACCTCATGCCCATGGGCCACACGGCCATCCCGCAGGACACCGCCGGCGCGCTCACCGCCACCGAGCACAGACTGGCCAACGGGCTGCGCCTGGTGCTTTCCGAGGACCACCTCACCCCGGTCGCCGCCGTCTGCCTCTGGTACGACGTCGGCTCCCGGCACGAGGTCCAGGGCCGCACCGGACTGGCGCACCTCTTCGAGCACCTGATGTTCCAGGGCTCGGCCCAAGTGAAGGGCAACGGGCACTTCGAGCTCATCCAGGGAGCCGGCGGCTCGCTCAACGGGACCACCAGCTTCGAACGCACCAACTACTTCGAGACCATGCCCGCCCACCAGCTCGAACTGGCCCTGTGGCTGGAGGCGGACCGGATGGGCACGCTGCTGTCGGCGCTGGACGAGGAGTCCATGGAGAACCAGCGCGACGTCGTCAAGAACGAGCGCCGCCAGCGGTACGACAACGTGCCCTACGGCACGGCGTTCGAGAAGCTCACCGCCATGGTCTTCCCGGCGGGGCATCCCTACCACCACACCCCGATCGGCTCGATGGCCGATCTGGACGCCGCGTCGCTGGAGGACGCCCGGGAGTTCTTCCGCACCTACTACGCGCCCAACAACGCCGTCCTGGCGGTCGTCGGCGACATCGACCCGGAACAGGTCCTGGCCTGGGCCGAGAAGTACTTCGGCTCGATCCCCGCCCACGACGGCAAGCGCCCGCCGCGCGACGGCACGCTGCCGCTGATCATCGGCGCGGAACTGCGCGAGCTGGTCCGCGAGGACGTCCCGGCGCGGGCGCTGATGGCGGCCTACCGGCTGCCCCACGACGGCACCCGGGAGGGCGACGCGGCCGACCTGGCGCTGACCGTGCTGGGCGGCGGGGAGTCGTCCCGGCTGCACAACCGGCTGGTGCGGCGGGACCGCACGGCCGTCTCGGCCGGCTTCGGCCTGCTGCGCCTGGCGGGCGCGCCCTCGATGGGCTGGCTGGACGTGAAGACCTCGGGGGACGCGGAGATCGCGGACATCGAGGCGGCCCTGGACGAGGAGCTGGCGCGGTTCGCCGAGCAGGGGCCGACGCCGGAGGAGATGGAGCGCGCCCAGGCCCAGTTGGAGCGCGAGTGGCTGGACCGGCTCGCCACGGTCGGCGGCCGGGCCGACGAGCTGTGCAAGTTCGCCGTGCTCTTCGGTGACCCGACGCTCGCCTTCACCGCCGTGCGGCGCGTCCTGGAGGTCACTCCCGAGGAGGTGCGCGCGGTGGCCGTCGCCCAGCTCCGCCCGGACAACCGCGCGGTCCTGGTCTACGAGCCGACCGGGCCCTCCGAGCAGGCGGATCAGGGGGACCAGACGGACACCACCGAGTCGACCGACTCCGACACCGAAGGGGCGGACAAGTGACGGACGCCACCACCACGCCACTCCACCCGCGGCCGGTGGGCGGGGAGCCCAGGCCGTGGGCGTTCCCGGCACCGGAGCGGAGCAGCCTGCCCAACGGGCTGACGGTGCTGCGCAGTCACCGGCCCGGCCAGCGCGTCATCGCGGTCGAGATGAACCTGACCGCGCCGCTGGAGACGGAGCCACAGGGGCAGGAGGGCGTGGCCACCATCATGGCCCGTGCCTTCAACGAGGGCACCGACAAGCACACGGCCGAGGAGTTCGCCGCCGAGCTCGAACGCTGCGGCGCCACGCTCGACGCCCACGCCGACCACGCGGGTCTGCGCGTCTCGCTGGAGGTCCCCGCCTCCCGGCTGACCAAGGCGCTCGGGCTCCTCGCCGACGCGCTGCGTGCCCCCGCCTTCGCGGACAGCGAAATCGAGCGGCTGGTCCGCAACCGGCTGGACGAGATCCCGCACGAGCTGGCAAACCCCGGGCGCCGCGCGGCGATGGCGCTGTACGCGGCGCTGTTCCCGGCCGAGTCCCGGATGTCGCGGCCCCGGCAGGGCACGGCGGAGACCGTGGAGCGGATCGACGCCAAGGCGGTGCGCGCCTTCTACGACGCGCACATCAGGCCCGCCGCGGCCACCGCCGTCGTCGTCGGCGACCTCACCGGGATCGACCTGGACGCGGCGCTCAAGGAGACCCTGGGCACGTGGACCGGGTCCGCCGCCGAGCCGCCCGTCTGGTCGTCGGCCGATGTGAACGACGCCGCCCGGGTCGTCATCGTGCACCGTCCGGGCGCGGTGCAGACCCAGCTCCTCATCGGGCGGACCGGCCCCGACCGGCACGACCCGGTGTACCCCGCGCGCCGGCTCGGCATCTACTGCCTGGGTGGCACGATCACCTCCCGGCTGGACCGGGTGCTGCGCGAGGAAAAGGGCTACACGTACGGCATCCGCGCGTTCAGCCAGGTGCTGCGCTCCAGTGCGGACGGCTCGGGTCTGGCGCTGCTCGGCATCCGGGGCTCGGTGGCCACGGACGTCACCGGCCCGGCGCTGGCCGACCTGTGGCAGGTGCTGCGCACGCTGGCCGCCGAGGGGCTGACGGACGACGAGCGGGACGCGGCCGTGCAGTACCTGGTGGGGGTGGCGCCGCTCAGCTTCGAGACGGCGGCGGCGGTGGCGGGCACGCTGGCCGACCAGGTCGAGGAGGAACTGCCGGACGACTACCAGGCGCGGTTGTACGCCAGGCTGGCCGAGACCGGCGCGGTGGAGGCGTCCGCGGCCGTGGTCCGGGCGCTGCCCGCCGACGGGCTGGTGACCGTGCTCGTCGGGGACGCCGAGCAGATCGCGGGGCCGGTCCGGGACCTCGGAATCGGCGAGGTCACCGTCGTCGGCGGCTGACCGGCGCGCGAGAAGCTCACAAGGGCCCCGGGCGCACGCCGCCCGGGGCCCGCGCTGTCCGTATTCGTGGCCGTACCTCCGCGGAGCTTCCGTGTTCACGGCCGAAAATCGGTGGGTTTTCGGGGGGCGGTATCGGCATACCGGGGTTTTTGCCATACAGTTCGGGTTAGTGACCCGGTAGTAATGCAACAGGGCTGACGCCGGCTATGTCAGTGGGGGTTTGTTCATGCGTATCTCCGCGCACACGGTATGCACGGCGATCCGTGACGACATTGTCGGTGGAGTCCTGCCACCCGGCACGCGGCTGGCCGAGGAGCAGCTCGCCCAGCGGTACGGCGTCTCCCGGGTCCCGGTGCGCGAGGCGCTGCGCACGCTGGAGTCCGAGGGCTTCGTCGTCTCCCGGCGCCACGCCGGGGCCTGTGTGGCGCAGCTCGGCGACCGCGAGGCGGCGGACCTGCTGGACATAAGGGCGCTGCTGGAGCCGCTGGGCGCGGCCCGGGCGGCGCAGCGGCGCACCGAGGCGCACCTCAAGGTCCTGCGCGGGCTCGTCCGGCTCGGGCGTCAGCGCGCAGGCCAGGGACAGGAAGCGGACCTGCGGTCGCTGGGCGACTGGTTCCACGAGACGGTGGCCCAGGCGACGTGCAGTCCCGGCCTCACGGCCCTGCTGGTGCAGCTGCGGCGCAAGATCACCTGGCTGTACGCGGCGGAGCCGGTCTCCCGGGCCGTGGTGGTCTGGCAGGAGCGCGGCGCCCTGGTGGACGCCATCGCGCGCGGTGACGCGGAGCGGGCGCGGGCCCTGTCGGCGGCCCAGCTCGAACGGGCGACGCCGACCCGCCGCCAGTTTCGCTCGGTCGCCGTGAGGAGCCCGAAACCTGCCGTAAACACGGTTCGCGGCCAGATTTAACAGCGACCGTATACACCTGGAGAATAAGGGCTGCGAATTCCTTTGATGGAATGCGGCCCGGGAATTCTGCTGCCCAGAATTCCCGGGTGCCGCGAACAATTCGTTCACACGGTTTCCGGAAGCTCCTCAAGTCCTTCGGAAACGAGCTTCGCCAGACGGTCGAGAGCGGCCTCGGCGGCCGTCGTGTCGTCGGTCGGGGAAGCCAGCACGACTTCCTCGCCGCCCTCGGCACCGAGGCTGAGAACGGCCAGCATCGAGGCGGCGTTCACGGGAGTGCCGCCCTTCTTGGCGATGGTCACCGGCACGCCGGTGGCGGTCGCGGCGCGGACGAAGATCGAGGCGGGACGGGCGTGTAGCCCTTCGGCCCAGCCGATGGAGACGCGGCGCTCGGCCATGTGTTGCCCTCCGGGGTGGTTCGGGTTGCGGAGTGGTCGCCGTGGACGGGGCACCGAGGGTCCCGTCCGGACGTGGTCAACCGTACGCTGAAGCCATGCGGACACCCGCCCTGCCTCACTACCCGGCCCACTGGGAAGCCGATGTGGTGCTCCGGGACGGGGGCACCGCGCACATCAGGCCCATCACCCCGGCGGACGCCGACCGGCTGGTGAGCTTCTACGAGCGGGTGTCCGACGAGTCGAAGTACTACCGGTTCTTCGCGCCCTACCCCCGGCTCTCCGCCCGCGACGTGCACCGATTCACCCACCACGACTACGTGGACCGGGTGGGGCTGGCCGCCACGGTCGGCGACGAGTTCCTCGCGACCGTCCGCTACGACCGGGTGGACGAGGAGGGGCGGGCCGCCTCCGGGAACGCCGACCGCGCGGAGGTCGCGTTCCTCGTCCAGGACGCCCACCAGGGCCGGGGCCTGGCCTCCGCCCTCCTCGAACACATCGCGGCGGTCGCCAGGGAGCGCGGCATCCGGCGCTTCGAGGCGGAGGTGCTGCCCGCCAACAACAAGATGATCAAGGTGTTCACGGACGCCGGCTACTCCCAGCGCCGCAGCTTCGCCGACGGCTCCGTCCACCTCACCCTCGACCTGGAGCCCACCGCCGCGTCCGTCGAGGTGATGCGTGCCCGGGAGCAGCGCGCCGAGGCCAGATCCGTGCAGCGGCTGCTGGCCCCCGGCAGCGTCGCCGTCATCGGTGCCGGCCGCCGCCCCGGCGGCGCCGGGCGCACCGTGCTCGCGGGCCTGCTCGGCGGCGGCTTCACCGGTGAGGTGTACGCGGTCAACGCCGCCCTCGGCCCGGACCGGACCGTGCTGGAGGGCGTGCCCGCCTTCCGGTCCGTGCGGGACATCTCCGCCCCCGTCGACCTGGCCGTGCTCGCCGTGCCGGCCGACCGGGTGGCCGAAGTCGTGGCCGAGTGCGGCGAGCACGGGGTGCAGGGCGTGGTGGTGCTGGCCGCCGGGCACAGCCGGGAGGAGCAGCGCGAGCTGGTGCACCTGGCCCGTTCGTACGGCATGCGGATCATCGGGCCGAACGCGTTCGGCGTGATCAACACCGCGCCCTCCGTCCGGCTCAACGCCAGCCCCGCGCCCCGCCTGCCCAGCGCCGGCCGGATCGGCCTGTTCACCCAGTCCGCCGCCATCGGCATCGCCGTCCTGGACGAGCTGGAACGGCGCGGCGCCGGCCTGTCCACCTTCCTCTCCGCCGGCAACCGGGCGGACCTGTCCGGCAATGACGCGCTCCAGCACTGGTACGAGGACCCGGCCACCGACGTCGTCCTCATGTACCTCGAATCCGTCGGCAACCCGCGGAAGTTCACCCGCATCGCCCGCCGCACCGCCGCCGCGGGCAAGCCGGTCGTCGTGGTGCGCGGCGGACGGCACAGCGGTGGCGCCCCGCCGCACGGCCACGCCGTCCCGGCCGGGCGGACCCCCGACAGCACCGTCTCGGCGCTGCTCAGCCAGGCCGGCGTCATCGAGGTGGACACCGCCGTCGAACTCGTCGACACCGGGCTGCTCCTCGCCCGCCAGCCGCTGCCCCAGGGCCCGAACGTCGCCGTCGTCGGCAACGCCGAGGCGCTCGGGCTGATCGCCCACGACGCCTGCCGCGCCCAGGGCCTGCGCCCGTTGCCGCTGGCCAGCCTGGGCTCCGGGGCGACCCCGACCGACTACCACCGGGCGCTGTCCGGCGCCCTGGCCGACCCGGGCGTCGACGCCGTCGTGGTCACCGCGCTGCCGATCGTCGGCGAGGACACCCGGGTCACCCACGACCTCGACCTGATGGCCGCCCTGCACACCGCCGTCGCCGACGCCAAGGCCGACAAGCCCGTGGTCGTCACCCACCTCGCCCTGGAAGAGCTGGCCGCCGCGCTCAACGTCCAGGGCATCCCCGCCTACCCGTCCGCCGAACGGGCCGTCCGCGCCCTGGCCCAGGCCGTCCGGCACGCCCAGTGGCGCGCCAAGGCCGCCGCGCCGGGCCGCGTTCCGGAGTTCGACGATATCCACGAACACGTCGCGGCCCGGCTGCTGGCCGACCTCATCGGCCCCGCCGCGCCCGCGGTACCGGCCGTCCTCGCCGCGCCGGGCGGCCCCGGCACCCCCGTCGGCCAGGAGCGCACCCGCCTCCTGCTCGGCGCCTACGGCATCCCGCTGCTGTCCGCGCTGCCCGCCCCCGACGAGGAGGCCGCCGCCGCGGCGGCCCGCCGGATCGGCTTCCCGGTGGCCCTGAAGGCCACCGCCCCCCAGCTGCGGCACCGGTCCGATCTGGGCGGCATCCGGCTCGGCATCGCCACCGAGGCCGAACTGCGCGGCGCCTACGCCGAGCTGACCCGGCAGCTCGGCAGCCCCGCCGAGCTCCAGCCGGTCGTCCAGGCGATGGCGCCGCGCGGCGTGGACACCGTGGTGCGGGCCACCGTCGATCCGGCCATCGGCGCGGTTCTCTCCTTCGGCCTGGCCGGACCGCCCTCCGAGCTGCTCGGCGACCTCGCCCACCGGCTGCTGCCCGTCACCGACCGGGACGCCGCCGAGCTGGTCCGCTCCATCCGCGCCGCCCCCATGCTGTTCGGCTGGCGCGGTGCGCGCCCGGTCGACACCGCGGCGCTGGAGGAGCTGCTGCTGCGCCTGGGGCGCCTGGTCGACGACCGGCCCGAGATCTCCGTCGTCGAGCTGGAGCCGGTCGTCGTCGGCTCGCGCGGCGCGACGGCGCTGGCCGCGACGGTGTGGGTGGCGCCGCCGCCACCGCGCGCGGACCTGGGCCCGCGTCGCCTCCCGGCGTACTGACCGCCCGACGGCTCCTCGGCCGTCGGGGCCGCCCCTTAGGATGGGGCTCATGGCGAAGACCGGTACGACGTCCCAGGGGCTGCGGGAGGCGATCGAGCGCAGTGGGTATTACCCCGCGCTGGTCGCCGAGGCGGTGGAGGCCGCTGTGGGCCGGGAGCCCGTCGTCTCCTTCCTGGTCCATCAGGAGACGACCTTCGACAGCAACGAGGTCCGTCGGCACGCCACGGTCCTGGTGCTGACCGGCACCCGCTTCATCGTGAGCCATACCGACGAGCAGTCCGCGGACAGCACCGCGCCCGCGCCCTATGCCACCACCTCCACGGAGTCCGTGAAGCTCTCCCGGATCTCCTCCGTGGTGATCAGCCGCGTCGTCGCCGATCCCCAGTCGTACGTGCCGGGCACGGTGCCCCGGGAGGTCGTGCTCACCATCGGCTGGGGCGCCGTCTCCCGTATCGACATGGAGCCCGCGAGCTGCGGTGACCCCAACTGCGAGGCCGACCACGGCTACACGGGCTCGACCACGGCCGACGACCTCTCCCTGCGCATCAGCGAGGCGGGTGACGGCCCGGAGACGGTGCGCCAGACGCTGGAGTTCGCGCAGGCCCTCTCCGAGGCGACCGCGGTGACCGGCAGGTGACGCTCCCCACGTCCGGGGGAAGCCGGGAGGCTTCCTCGTCCCTGGCCCACCCCGCCCACGATCCCGTGCCGCTCGATCCGCGCGGGGCTCCCGCGCCGCGGTACGGATCGGCGTCGCTGGCCGACGTGCTGCCCGCCGCCGCGGCCGGTCTCGGGGTCCCCGGCATGACCTCGGGGCTCGCCCTGCCGCCCGCCGACCGGGTCTGCCTCTTCCTCATCGACGGGCTCGGCTGGGAGGCGCTGCGCGCGCACCCGGAGGCGGCCCCGTTCCTCACCTCCCTGCTCCCCACCTCGCGGGCCGGCGCCGGTGAGCCCATCACCGCCGGATTCCCCTCCACGACGGCCACCTCGCTCGCCTCCGTGGGCACCGGGCTGCCCCCGGCCGCGCACGGCCTGGCCGGGTACAAGGTGCTCGACCCGGCCTCCGGCCAGCTGATGAACCAGCTCCGCTGGGACCCGTGGACGGACCCCGCGCTGTGGCAGCCGCACCCCACCGTCTTCCAGCTCGCGCACGCGGCGGGCGTCGCCGCCGCCCAGGTATCCGCCCCCCACTTCGAGCGCACGCCGCTCACCCGGATCGCGCTCTCCGGCGGCACGTTCCTCGGCCGGCTCGACGCGGGGGAGCGCATGGACCTCGCCGCGCGCCGGCTCGCGGCGGCCGACCGCGCCCTCGTCTACACCTACTACGCGGAGCTGGACGCCACCGGTCACCGGCTCGGCGTGGACTCCGACGCCTGGCGCGGCGAGCTGCGGTATGTGGACGGGCTCGCCCAGCGGCTGGCGGAGCGGCTGCCCCCGCGCTCGGTGCTGTACGTCACGGCCGACCACGGCATGGTCGACGTGCCGCCGACCGCTGAGGCCCGGTTCGACTTCGACGACGACTGGGAGCTGCGGGCCGGTGTCGCCCGCCTCGGCGGCGAGGGCCGCGCCCGCCACGTGTACGCGGTGCCGGGCGCCGCCCCCGACGTCTACGCGGTCTGGCGCGAGGTGCTGGCCGGGCACGCCTGGGTGGCGACCCGCGACGAGGCGGTGGAGCTGGGCTGGTTCGGGCCGCCCGGCGCCGGGGTGGAGCCGCGCGTGCGCTCCCGCATCGGCGACGTCGTGGTGGCGATGACCGGCACGTCGAGCGTCGTCGCGAGCGTCTCGGAGCCCCACGAGTCCGCCCTCATCGGCATGCACGGCTCGGTGACCCCGGCCGAGCAGCTCGTTCCGCTGCTCGAAGTACGAACCTGACCTGGAGCCCGTTCCGTTGCCTGAACTCGCCTTCTTCTCCGGCACGATGGACTGCGGGAAGAGCACGCTGGCCCTGCAGATCCAGCACAACCGCTCGGCCCGCGGCCTTCAGGGCATGATCTTCACCCGCAACGACCGGGCCGGGGAGGGCAAGCTGTCCTCCCGGCTCGGCCTGGTCACCGACGCGATCGAGGCCGACGAGGGCTTCGACTTCCACGCCCACCTGGTGCGGCACCTGACGGCGGGCGGGCGCGTGGACTACGTGATCGCCGACGAGGCCCAGTTCCTGTCGCCCGCGCAGGTCGACCAGCTCGCGCGGGTCGTGGACGACCTGGGCATCGACGTCTTCGCGTTCGGCATCACGACCGACTTCAGGACCCGGCTCTTCCCCGGCTCGCAGCGGTTGATCGAGCTGGCCGACCGGGTGGAGGTGCTCCAGGTCGAGGCGCTGTGCTGGTGCGGGGCGCGGGCCACGCACAACGCCCGCACGGTCGGCGGCCGGATGGTGGTCGAGGGCGCGCAGGTGGTCGTGGGCGATGTGGGGGACGTGGGCGCGCGCGGGGAGGTCGGCTACGAGGTGCTGTGCCGCAGACACCACCGCCGTCGGCTGACCGCCGTGGCGGCGGGCGCGGGAGTGCTCTCCCCGGACGTGCTCCCGGCCGATGTCCCTCCGCAGCTCGGCCGGGCCCGGGGCGGGCCGGTGTAGTCGGACCCGGGCGGGTCACTCCACCGGCCCGCCGCGGCCTTATCGTGCGGGGCGGAGCACCGCGAACGGTGCGCCCTCGGGGTCGGTGACCCGGGCCCAGCGCCCGAAGGAGGAATCCTCCGGCTCGCTGAGCTGTCGGCCACCGAGGGCGACGACGCGGCGCAGGGCCTCGTCGACGTCCGGCACCGAGAAGTACGTCAGCCAGTGCGGGCCCCGGTCGTGCGGCAGGGCGCCGCCCACGCCGCGGATACCGGCGACCTTGTGGCCGTCGAGGTGCAGCGCCAGGTAGTCCAGGTCGGCGGGCGCTCCCGGCACGGGCACCGTGTCGTACCCGAAGACCACCGAATAGAACTTGCTGACACCCGAGGTGTCAGCGGCGATGAGCTCGTTCCAGCAGGGAGCGCCGGCCGGGCCCTGGAACGGGCCGTGCCTGCGCGGCCCGCCCTGCCAGATGCCGAACGCCGCGCCGCCCACGTCGGCGGCTATGGCCAGCCGGCCGACCTGGTCGACATCGAGCGGGCCGACCGCCACCGTGCCACCGCAGTCGCGGATCAGCATCGCCGTGGCGTCGGCGTCCCTGGTGGCGATGTACGGCAGCCACGTGACCAGCCGCCGCACCCCTTGCGCGATCTCACCGAGTCCGGCGACCGGATGGCCGTCCAGCAGTGCCTGCACGTAGGGGCCGAGCTGCGCCGGCCCCTCCTCGAACTCCCAGCCGAACAGGGAGTGGTAGAACTCCTGGCTCGCGGCCAGGTCATGGACCATCAGACTTACCCAGCGGTGCGTGCCGGAAACCGGCGGACTCGCTGCTTCGGTCATCCTTGTCTCTTCTCCTGTAGGACAATCGCGCCACTGCCGTTTATTCGCACAGACCAGTCTCCCCCCGAACACGGAGAGAATGGCCCCCATGACAGCAATGATCTCCACAGCCGGACTCCGCGCCGAACTGGCCCCCGGCAACGCGCCGCCCGGGCGGCCCGTCCTGCTCGACGTACGCTGGCAGCTCGGCGGCCCGCCCGGCCGGCCCGCGTACGCGGCGGGCCACTTGCCGGGCGCTGTCTACGTGGACCTGGACTCCGAGCTCGCCGCTCCGCCCGGTCCCGGCGGTCGGCATCCGCTGCCCGA